>JAHFUA010000017.1 GCA_023265315.1 Acidobacteriota bacterium
CCTTGGGCGTGCCGAGGGAAGTGGATTACTCACCCGGGTGGAGCAGGCCTTCAGGCCTGCATTGCTGCGATCCTTTGAATTGCGGGCTTCAGCCCCTGAGGTGATTCTGTGACCATAGCGAGGATGCACACGACCAATAGGCGCCTCAGCGGCTAAAGCCGAACACCAGCGATATTGCGTTATGCAGGGCTGAAACCCTGCTCCACCCAGAGCGCTCCAACAGCATGAATAATCCAGGCTACAGGGCGGCCTGGCCTCGCTCGTCGTTGCGGATGCGGATGGCGTCGTCGATCCGGGAAATGAAAATCTTGCCGTCGCCGATCTTGCCGGTCTTGGCGGAACTCAGGATGGCGTTGATGGCCTTCTCCGCCAGATCATCGGGCAGCACCATCTCGATCTTCACCTTGGGCACCAGGTCCACGGTGTATTCCCGGCCGCGGTACACCTCGGTATGGCCCTTCTGGCGGCCGTGGCCGCGCACGTCCGTGACCGTCATTCCGTCCACTCCGATTTCGGCCAGTCCTTCCTTGACCGCTTCGAACTTGGACGGCTGAATAATCGCCTCGATCTTTGTCATGCACTCCGCTCCGCGCGCTAGTACTCCAGGTTGTAACCTTCTTCACCGTGCTGCGAGAGATCCAGCCCCTGGATCTCGTGCTCCGGCGCCAATCGCAACCCGATCACGACATCTATGACCTTCAAGATCACGAGCGTCCCAACAACCGCCAGGGTCCATGCGATCACGACACCCACCAACTGATTCAGCACCTGGTGAGCGTTGCCTTCAATCAGGCCCACCGCCGTTGGATTCCCCGAACTGTTCTTGAACACAGGATTCACCGCGCTGACGGCGAAGACTCCGGTCAGCAACGCTCCGATGGTCCCGCCAGCGCCGTGGACGCCGAAGGCGTCCAGGCTGTCGTCGTAGCCGAAGACGGCTTTCACCCTGGTGACCATGAGGTAGCACAAGACGCCGGCGATGAAACCGATGACGAGCGCCGGCATTGGGCCCACGAACCCGGAGGCCGGGGTGATGGCGACCAGTCCGGCGACCGCGCCCGAGATCGCCCCCAGCGCGCTCGGTTTGCCGTTGCGCACCCACTCGGCAAGTCCCCACCCCACCACGGCAGCGGCGGCGGCAAAATGCGTGGCCACGAAGGCGCTGGTGGCAAGGCTTCCGGCGGCCAGCGCGCTGCCGGCGTTGAAGCCGAACCATCCCACCCAGAGCAGGCAGGCGCCGATGAAGCTGAGCACCACGCTGTGCGGCGGCATCGGCTCCTTGGGATATCCCAGGCGCTTGCCCAGATACAACGCACACACCAGCGCCGAGACGCCGGAGGTGATGTGCACCACCGTGCCCCCGGCGAAATCGAGCGTGGGAAAACGCCCGCCCAGGCTGGCGTTCAGCAAGCCTCCTTTGCCCCACACCATGTGCGCCATGGGGTCGTACACGAGGATGGACCACAGGATCATGAACAGCGCCATGGCGCTGAACTTCATGCGCTCGGCGAAGGCGCCGGTGATCAACGCCGGGGTGATGATGGCGAACATCAACTGGAACACCATGAAACTCTGCTGGGGAATGGTGGCGGCGTAATCGGGGTCAGGCGCCGCGCCCACTCCGCGCAGGAAGATGTGCCCCAGCCCGCCGATGAAGTCCGTTCCCGAGGCGAAGCAAAGGCTGTAGCCGAGGAGGGCCCAGAGCACGGTCACGATCGCCATCAGGGCGAAGCTCTGCATCATGGTGCCCAGCACGTTCCTCTTCCGCACCAGGCCGCCGTAGAAAAGCGCCAGGCCGGGGCCGGTCATCATCAGGACCAGAGCCGAGCTGGTGAGCATCCATGCGTTATCGCCGGAACTCTGGGCCTGGGCCACGGCTTTTTCCAGCTGGGCGAGCCGGTCCTGTGCTGCCGGAGTGGTCGCCTGCGCGGCCGCGGCGGTAGTCAGCGCCCCTGCCAGGATCACCAGCGCCAGCAAGGCCCTGAGGAGACCACTCCGCCTACACGTCTTGGCTCTCATGCTCGTGTTACCCATTCGTCTGTGTCACGGCTCGACGCGTGGGCCCGCGTCCGGGCGGCACAGAGAGATTCGCCGCATCGGCTGCGCGCCTCGTGCCGACATTGGCTTCACGAAGAAGTTAGAGGACTAATTTTTACCGTGCGGTAGCAAGGTGGGGAAATTCAAAATTCTTATCTCGGCCATCAGTTATTCCTATGCGGGAGGCGCGGAGTCTTCGATGGGCAGCGAGAGCAGGTGAGAAGGCGCAAGTCGCCAGTCGCCGGTAGCCAGTCGCCAGTGGAAACCCGATTTTTAGGAACCACTGGCGACCGGTGACTGGCGACTGGCTACTTCGCCTTGGGTTCGAGGATGATCTCGCGCGCCAGGCGGTCGCCGATGATCTCCCGCCAACTGGAGCGTTCCTGGTATCCCTGGATCATTTTTTGATCGTTCAGGTCCAGCGCCTGCATGGCAACGGCTTCCATCTTGTCTTCGTTGGCTTCCATGGTGGCCAAATCCTTGTATTCGGTCATCAGCATCAGGTCCCAGTCGTTGGGGCTGTGGGATTCGGCGCCGATGACCTTGTAATCGAGAATCAGTCCAGCCTTCTTCAGCGCCTCCTGTTCTTTCTTCCACTCGGTGGCCAGGTACTCCATATATTTGAGACCCAGCCCCGGCTTGGTGTGCACGAAGGTGATGGTCCACACCGGGCCGTCATGGAAGGGGCGGACGGGCGGGGTCGGGGCCGCCTTGGCCTGGGCCAGCCCCAGGGTGGGCAGCAACAACGCAACACAAACTAGCAGGATGGCAATCGTCGTCTTCTTCATCATCTCTTCTCCTCTTCTCATATGTCAGAACTCAGCCCGCAGAACGGCGCCAGCGATAGCTCGCCCCCATTCCGGCTTGCGATAGTAGACGAACTCCGTGCGGTCGTCCATCTGGCCGGCATTCGAACCTCGGGAGTTATTCCTGCCGGCCGGGCGGCGGACGTATCGTCGAGTCGCGGCCGGCGTCGCGGCGATGGCATGAAATCGGCTCTCAGTTCGGCTTGGCGGCAGCTCGTGATCCCCAATGGCGCGCTGCTGGCAGCCGCCGCGCTCCTGCTCCCCTGGAAGCTCGGAACTGTTTTCGCGCCGCCTGGAGGAGGGTTCATCGCGCCGGCCATCGCCGCGGCCGGCGTCCTGCTGGCCTGGCGCCTGCGCTCGCCTCGCCTGATGCTGATGCTGGTCCTCCTGCTCGTCAGCGAACGGGCATGGATGATGACGTGGGCCGCACACGCGTATCTGCACGAGCCGGCCATCCGCGCAGCGCTCGCCGTTCTGCTGCCCCTCAACGTTGCCGTTCTACTACTGGTAGACGATGCATGCGTCGATTGGGAAGCATTCGCCTGGTGGGGCGGGCTGATCGGCGTGCAGGCGGCGGTGATGGCGGTGATCCTGGGGACGGACGAGGCCTCGGTATTGAGCAGCCTGAGCCGCCCCTTGATCCCGCAGCTTCTGCCTGGCAGCCGGGTCCCACAGCTCGCAGCATTGCTCTTCCTGGTTTGCGGCGGTGCGCTTTTCCTGGCTTTCCTTATCACTCGCAAGCCGCGGGAGAGCGGCCTGTTCTGGTCGCTCGGCGCCTGCTTCCTGGCGATCAGCGCGGGAAATCCACGCCTGGCCGCGGGCTATTTCGCGGTCGCCGCCCTGATTGTGGGCGCGAGCGTGATCGAGACCGCCTACCTGGTCGGCTACCACGATGAGCTCACCGGCTTGCCGGCGCGGCGGGCGTTCAATCAGGCCGTCGCCGCACTCGATGGGGAATACGCCGTCGCCATGCTCGACATCGATCATTTCAAGCGATTCAACGACGCGTTCGGGCACGATGCCGGCGACCAGGTGCTGCGTCTGGTGGCCTCAAAGATGATGGACGTGGGCGGCGACGGCAAAGCCTTCCGCTATGGCGGCGAGGAGTTCGCCATCGTCTTCCGCCGGGCCACGGCAGAGGAAGCGCTGGAGCACGCAGAGATCTTGCGTCGTTTGATTGCGGAAACCAACTTCGTGGTGCGCGGCCTGGACCGCAGCCGGCGCAGCCGAGCGGAACGGCGCTACCGGCACCGGCCGCGCAAACTGCGCAGGCAACGCTTCGACACCCGCGTGACGGTCAGCATCGGGGTGGCCGAGCCGGCCGGGCCCGGGACGCCCGTCGAAGACGTGATTCAAGCCGCCGACAACGCGCTCTATCGCGCCAAAGAGCGCGGCCGCAACCGCGTCGAGATGCACGCCAGCCGGCGCTCTCGCGCGGTAGTCGAGCGCGTGACCTAGCGCGAGGTCCTAAGCGGCGGCGGAAGCCGTGTGGCTCAATCCGACACGGACGGTGACGTCGAATTTCCTGTAATACTTCTTCACGTCCGCCGCTCCATACTTGGCGCGGAACTTCTCGACCACAGCCCTGACGGCCTTCGGGTCGCGCAACACCGTGGGCTTGAAGTTCGCCTGCCAACCGCCGGTCGCGATACCCAGGAAGCGGTTCGTCTTCAGGTTCTTGAACCACTGGGTCTCGGATCCATAAACCGGCAGCAGGTAGAGGTTGTCTCCTTCGAGAACGAACCAGACGGGAAGGGTGATGGTGGCGCCGGATTTGCGTCCGGTGACCGAGATTTTGATCTGGCGCGTGCGCCCAAGGCGCTTTTGCGGATCTTCTGCTAAATCCGTCATACCTGCCTCCTCTGTGGTGCGCCCGCAATCCCGGCTGCCGGGGGCGGCTGGGCCTACGTAAGCCACGGCCGGATCAGGTGAAGGTCGGCAGCAGCACCAAGTCCTCGCTGGGGACTGGCTCTAGGGGATGGCCGGCTTTGGTCCAGGCGCGCAGGCCGCCGTGGATCACGTATGCCTCGAAGCCGTCCTCGCGGAGGATGTGCGCCACACGGGCGCTGGTGGCTTCGCGCACTCAAGTACAGTACAGGTAGATCTGCTGGTCGCGCGGCCAATCTTTCACCGTGGCCCGCAGGTTGTTGGGCTCGAGGCGGATCGAGCCCTTGATGCGCATGGCGCCGGGATCATAGTAGCCGTGGCTGCGGACGTCGGCTACGATCATGCCAACGGCTTCACCCGAAGCTAGTCTCCCAGCCAGTTCCGCCACCTGCACGCGCGGCACCACCCGGTACTTCCGGTGCTTCCAGTAAAGATACACGCGATAGGCGACGTAGCCCATGACCACGATCAGCAGCAGCCATTCCACCGCGCGACCGATGGTTTCCACTCCCTTGGCGGCCGCCACGAGGAAACCGCTGAACAGATAGCCGAACCCGGTGAAGGCCAGCGTGTAGAGGCAGGCGCCGATGAAGTCCAGGCGCAGGAATTGGCCAAGGCCCATGCGCATGCTGCCAGCCAGCGGAGGCGCCAGCGTGTTAATGCCGGGGATGAACTTGGCGAACATCAGCGTGGTGCGGCCGCGCCGGTAGAACGACTCCGCCGAGCGCAGGATGCAGGACTCGGGATTGAGCGCAATCCGGCAGAGGAAGCCGAGCAGCGCCCATCCGGTGTACCGTCCCAGGATGAAAAGCAGCGTGTCTCCCAGGAGCATCGCCGAGAGGGCGATGATCAGGACCATCTCCGGGCGCAGGTGGTTCCAGGCGCTGGCCGCGCCGGCCGCCACCAGGGCCAGTGCCGCAGGCACCGGCACTCCCACCGCCTCCAGAAACACGATGAGCGCGAGCACCGCATACCCGTGCTTCTCCAACAGTGAAGCGATCTCGGTCATGCAAATCCAAGTTTCGCGGGCGGGGGCGCCCGCGCCACGTCACAGGGTGAGATTCAGGCGGCGCCGGAAAGCTGCGCGTTTTTGTGGAAGGGATGCGTCCAGCGTTGGTGCCCGTGCATCTCTTTGGTGGCAGCGCAATCGGCGGAGCCATGAAGCTAAGGTCCTCGAAAGCAGGGTTGGGGGTGCTGGCGGTCATGTTGGCCGTCAGAGCGCCGTCTCACGCACAGGAGACAATGCTCAGCCTCGATCCGGAAAAAACCACCGTCGGCTTTACGCTGGATGCCACCCTCCACACCGTGCACGGCAGTTTCCGAGTGAAGAGCGGCGCCATCCGGTTCGATCCCTCCACCGGTACGGCGAGCGGAATGGTGGTGGCGGATGCGGCCAGCGGCCAGACCGGGAACAAAAAACGCGACCGTACCATGCACCGAGATGTGCTCCAGAGCGAGCGCTATCCCGAGATCACGTTTACGCCCACGCGCATCGCCGGCGCCGTCCGGCCGCAAGGCGAGTCCCGGGTGCAGGTGGAGGGAATTCTGAGATTGCAGGGGAACGACCACGCCATCGCCCTTCCCTTCCAGGTGCAGGCAATGGGGAACGAACTGCGCGCGACCACCCAGTTCGTCGTCCCCTACGTCGCCTGGGGACTGAAGAACCCGAGCACTTTCTTCTTGCGCGTTGCGGACAAAGTGGAGTTGAGCATCGTCGCCACTGGCAAGCTGACAAGTGCCGCGGCGCAGCGCTGACCAGCGCTACGGCAGAAGACGGGCCAGTTCCTTTTGGTAAAGCTGGTTCTGGGGGAACTCCTCGGCTAGGCCGGAAAGCAGACGGCGCGCGGTTTCGCGATCGCGGTCGCGCAGAGCGGCCACCGCCAGCAAAAGGCGGGCATAGGGAGCAAGGTAGCGTCCCTTCTCGGCGGTGATGCGGAGGTTGGCGATGCCGTCTTCCTTGTTGGTCTCTGCCCCGCCGATGCGCAGGAACCAGCGGAGGGGCGCAGAATTCACGCCCAGCAGATAGTTCTCGACGCAGACCGCGAGATAAGCGTCGTAGTAGGAGGGATCGAGCGCCAACAGCTTTTGCGCCAGCTGCCGCCCGGCCTTCATGTAGCTGAGTCCTGCCAGGTTCCGTTTCTCGATCATGGCCGCATAGTCGCCGCGCAGGCCGTTGGCCATAACCCTGGCGAAGAGCGCGTTGCCGTCCTGCGGCGAGCCGGAGAGGATGCGGCCGGCAATCTCGTCGGCTTTGGCCAGCTCGCGGTCGAACGCGCCGCGCACCTGCGGGTCCGGCACGGGCTTCACGCGTTTCGCGAAGCGTCCGTTGTCAGTGAACAGTTCGGATTCCAGGATATGCAGGCGGTCGAATTCCGCGAAAAGATAAGCGGCGGCGTTCGACACCGGGCCGAGTGCATCGTCGGGGTGGCTCGCCTCCCACGACTGGAAGATGGCGTGGGCGCCCTCGAAATCCAAGTTGTACATCTGGCGATAGCCGGTCTCGAGAGTCGCGGGAGCGTCGGTGGCGGTGGCCGACGGGGCCGCAAGCGAGATCACGCCGGCGAACAGCAGCAGCGTCAAGACAGCCGACTTGGGTTTGGCCGGCAGCAGTTTCCCTCACATAGCCCTAAATGGCTGAACGTCCAAGTGAATCCTTAGATGCAGCAGCAGAGCTCGATGTTCTCTGCTTTTTCACGGTGGCGTTGCGGAAGCGGTCCCCCGCCTCGGCCTTCCCGCATCACCAGGGTAAGCGCCCAGCCGCAGCGTCGCGAGCTTGCTCGAGCAGTTTCGCGCAAGCATATACGGTGCGGGTGTGGACCATGGGCAGGCGCAGGCGATCTCCCAACTCCACTACCGCTCCCACCACGGCTTCCAATTCCAGGGGCCGCCCGGCCTCCAGGTCTTGCAGCATGGAGGTCTTATGTTCGCCCACCTTCTCCGCCCCCGCCATGCGCTGTTCAATGGATACGGGCAACTTCAGCCCCAGCTTAAAAGCCACCGCCTCCGCCTCCCTCATGATGTTGCGGACCAACACCGACACGTCGGGGTCTCGCGCCATCTGGGCCAGGGTGGCGCGCGTCAGGGCGCTGATCGGGTTGAACGCCACATTGCCCAGGATCTTCACCCAGATCTCGTTGCGGATGTGGGTGGTGACGGGACAGCGCAAGCCGGAAGCGATCAGCGCGTCGGCGATCCGGCGGCAACGTTCCGACCGCGTGCCATCCGGCTCGCCCAGCGAAATGCGGTTTCCTTCGCTGTGCAGGATGACTCCCGGCTCTGTAATCTCGGTGGAGAAATACACGATAGAGCCCACCACGCGGCGCGCCTCGATAACCGCGGAAATCACCCCTCCGGGATCGACTCGCTCCAGGCGGATTCCCTGCCACGGCCCCTCGAAGCCCTGGAAAAACCACCAGGGAACGCCGTTCTGGATGCTGACCACGGTGGTGTCCGGCCCCAAGACCGGCTTCAACCGCGGCGCAAGCTGAGGCAGGCTGTGGGCCTTTACCGCGAGAAAAACCACGTCCACGGGTCCCACTTCCGCCAGCGTGGCGGCAATCTGCGGGCGCGCTTCGAAGTCGCCCTCCACGCTCTTCACCCGGACGCCGTGCTGCTGCATGGCGCGTAGATGCGGTCCGCGGGCAAACAGGCTCACGTCCAGTCCTGCACGCGACATGCGCGCGCCAATATACGCCCCAATCGCTCCCGCACCCGCGATCAGGAACTTCACCGTTGACCGTCCAAGATGGCGTCCGCCACCTGTTGGCGCCGGACTTTTCCCGTCGCCGTCATGGGGATGCTGTGCACCATGAAGATCTTTTTGGGACACTTATACTCGGCCAGCCGCTCACGGCAGTGTTTCAGCAGGGCCGCTTCGGTGGCGCCCCCGTGTTCGTGCAGCACCACCGCGGCCGCTACTTCTTCGCCCAGAACCGGGTGGGGCAGGGCGAAGGTGACCGCCTCCGCCACCGCGGCGTGTCCTAGCAGCACCTGATCGACCTCGCGTGGCGCGACGTTCTCGCCGCCGCGGATGATCAAGTCCTTGATCCTGCCGGTCAGGTGCAGGTAGTTATCTTCGTCGAGCATGCCCTGGTCGCCGGTGCGGAACCACCCCTCCACGAAGGAATCGGCATTGGCCTGCGGATTATTCTCGTAGCCGCTGAACACGCTCGGCCCTTGAATAACCACCTCGCCGGGCTGTCCGCGTGGGAGATGATTTCCCTCGGCGTCCATCACGCCGATCTGAATGCCGGTGGGCGGGCCCACCGAACCCGGCTTGCGATGCTGCGGCGGCAGAGGATTCGACGACATCTGGTGGGAGGCTTCCGTCATGCCGTAGGCCTCGACGAAGGGCACCGCGAACACCGCTTCCATCTTGTGGATGATCTCCGGCGCCAGGGGCGCGCTGGCGGAGCGGATGAAGCGCAGGGTTCCGGCGTGATGTTTGTGACCGTGGGCGCGCGCCAGCAGCATTTGATGCATGGTGGGCACGCCCGAGAACCATGTCACCCGGTGCTCGTGCACGGTTCGCCAGAAGGGCAGCGGGCTGAACTTGGTGGGGATGACCACCGTCCCGCCCGAAACCAGGGACGCCAGCGTCGAAGCCACCAGCCCGTGAATGTGGAACATCGGCATGATGCACAGGGATACATCGTCGGGTGAAAGCGCATAGGTGTTGGCGATGTTGGTGGCGGAGATGGCCAGGTTCGCGTGTTGCAGCGGCACCCGCTTGGGACGCCCCGTGCTGCCGCTGGTGTGCAGGATCAGCGCCACATGCTCCGGCGCCGGCGTGTCCGCCGCGTTGCGCCGGCGGGGCTCCACCAGGTGAACCGTGCCTTGGGTGTCCATTTCGACCGTGAGTGCGGGGATACCAAGGTCGGCGGCCGCGCTGCGCGCCTGCTCGGCGCCATGCGGCGGACAAAGCAGCACGTCGGCGGAGGTGTCCTTCAGGAAAAAATAGAATTCCTCATAGGGGTAGGCGGGATTGAGCGGCGCCGCGGTGCCTGCGATGGCTCCGGCCAGGAAGGTGACGAGGGCGGGCACTCCGTTGGGTAGAACGGTGGCCACTCGCCTCCGGCCGTGCACGCCGCCTACGGCCAGGATATCGGCCATTGCCAGCACCTGCTGCCGCATTGAATCGTAGGTGATGCGGAGGTTGAGTTCAGGGACAATGATGGCGGTCCGATTGCCGGGCGCCAGTTGCAACAAGTCCAGCAGCGTAGCCGGAGAGCTCATTTGCCCACCTGGGAGGTTGAGTGCGCATGATTGTACCGGAATCGCTCCGCTGGTCGCCGGGGGTGCGGGGACGTAGCAAGCTACGTCTCTACGCGTCAGAGCGGTTCGTGCTCCGGGCGGCTGGCGATCCCCTGCCGCATCCGCTCCTTGATATGGCTGAGTCTCCAGCGGATGCGGTCCATATAGAGATAGACCACGGGGGTGGTAAACAGGGTAAGCATCTGGCTGACCATGAGTCCGCCGACGATAGTGAGGCCCAGCGGACGGCGGAGTTCGGAGCCGGTACCGCCGCCGATGGCCAGCGGCAATGCGCCGAACATGGCGGCCATGGTGGTCATCATGATCGGCCGGAAGCGCAGCAGGCACGCTTGATAGATGGCTTCCGCCGGTCCCATGCCCAGTCTGCGCTCGGCGTCGAGCGCGAAGTCGATCATCATGATGGCGTTCTTTTTCACGATGCCGATCAGCAGGATGATGCCGATGAGCGCGATGATGGTCAGGTCGGTCCTGAACAGCAGCAGCGCCAGCAGCGCGCCGACGCCCGCCGAAGGCAGCGTGGAGAGGATGGTGATGGGGTGGATGTAGCTCTCGTACAGCATCCCCAGTACCAGGTACACCGCCACCAGCGCCGCCAGGATGAGCAAGGGCTCATTACTCAGCGACTCCTGGAAGGCCGCGGCGGTGCCGGCGAAGCGGGCGTGGATGCCGGCGGGGAAGCGCATATCGAGTTCGGCTCTCTGGATCGCTTTCACGGCGTCGCCCAGCGACACGCCGGGCGCGAGATTGAACGAGATGGTGGTCGCCGGAAACTGTCCCTGGTGCGGCACAGCCAGCGAGGTATTGGTGCGCTCGTAGTGGCTGAAGGCGCTGAGCGGCACCAGGCTGCCGTTGGACGAGTGAACGTAGATTTGTTTGAGCGCGTCAGGGTTGTCCCGGAACTCGGGAGCTACCTCGAGCACCACGTGGTACTGGTTCAACTGGCGATACATGGTCGAGACCTGCCGCTGTCCGAAGGCGCTGTAGAGGGTGTCGTCGGTCTGCTGCGGCAGGATGCCGAGCCGCGAGCCGGTATCGCGGTCGATGACCAGCGCTAGCTCAAGGCCCCTAGTCTGCTGATCGGTGGAAACGTCGCGCAGTTGCGGCATCTTGCGCATGGTCTGCAGCAGGCGCGGCCCCCACGCGTTCAGCTCGTCCAGGTTCTCGTCGGTGAGCGTGTACTGGTACAGCGCATTGCTCAGTCGCCCCCCGACCCGCACGTCCTGTACCGCTTGCAGGTAAAGTGTTGCACCGGGCACCACCGCGAGCTTCCTCCGCAGACGCTGGATCACCTGGTCGGCCGACATCTTGCGCTGCGCAATCGGCTTGAGCTGCACGAAAAACCGTCCCGTGTTGCGGGCGCCGCCGCCGGTGAAGGCGACCACGTTGTCCACGGCCGGGTCCGTTAGCACGATGTCGGAGTACCGCTGCTGGATGGCCCGGAGCGAGGAGAAGGAGATATCTTGGTCCGCCTGGATCGCTCCCATCAACCGCCCGGTGTCCTGCTGGGGGAAGAATCCCTTGGGCGTCACGATGTAGAGGTACACCGCCAGGGTGACGGTGCCGAGCAGGATGGCCAGGGTCAGCGCCGCGTGCCGCAGCACCCATTTCAGACCCACGCTGTAGGTCTCGAGCATGCCGTTGAAGGCCCGTTCGCTGGCGCGGTAGAACCTGCCGTGCTGACGTTCGCTCATGGGCTCCAGGAACTTGGCGCACAGCATGGGCGTGGTGGTGAGCGAGACCAGCAACGACACGCCAATAGCCACGCTCAGCACCACGGCGAACTCGCGGAACAGGCGGCCCACAATCCCGCCCATGAGCAGGATGGGAATGAACACCGCCACCAGCGAGGTGCTCATGGAAAGCACAGTGAAGCCGATCTCGCGCGCGCCCTTCAGCGCCGCCCGCACCGGGTGCTCGCCGGCCTCGATGTAGCGGACGATGTTCTCGATCACCACGATGGCGTCGTCCACCACGAAGCCGGTAGCGATGGTCAGCGCCATCAGCGACAGGTTGTCGATGGTGTAATGCAGCAGGTACATGACCGCCAGCGTTCCCACCAGGGAAAGCGGCACGGCGACGCTGGGGATCAGGGTGGAGCGCAGGTCGCGCAGGAACAGAAAGATGACCAGCACCACCAGCAGGATGGCGATCAGCAACGTGATCTCAATGTCGGCGACCGAGGCGCGGATGGTGGTGGTGCGGTCAGTCACCACCGCCAGCCGCATGGCGCCCGGGATCGACGCCTGAAACAAGGGCATCAGCTCGCGGATGCGGTCCACCACGCCGATGATGTTGGCGCCGGGCTGGCGGAAGATGATGATGACCACCGCCGGTTTGCCGTTGGAGAGTCCGGCGTTGCGGATGTCTTCCACTGAGCTGAAGACGTTGGCGACATCCGCGAGCCGGACGGCCGCCCCGCTGCGATAGGTGATGATCAGGGGCTTGTACTTCTCCGGCTCCAGAAGCTGGTCGGTGGCAGAGATGATGAACGTGTCTTGGTCACCCGAAAGGTCGCCCTTGGGCGTGTTGGCGTTGGCTCTGGCCAATGCGGTGCGGACGTCGTCCAGCCCGATCCCGTAATGGGAAAGCTGGGTGGGATTGACCTGCACCCGGACCGCAGGCTTGGCGCCGCCGCCCACGATCACCTGGCCCACGCCCGCCACCTGGGCGATCTTCTGTGCCAGGATGGAATCCGCGGCATCGTACATGCGGCTGACGGGTACGGTCTCCGAGGTCAGCGCCAGGATCATGATGGGAGCGTCCGCCGGATTGATCTTGCGATAAGTGGGCGCGTTGGGCAGGTTGGCGGGGAGCTGGCCAGCGGCAGCATTGATGGCTGCCTGCACATCGCGCGCGGCGGCATCGATGTTGCGGCTCAGGTCGAACTGCATGGTGATGGCCGTGGAGCCGAGCTGGCTGGAGGAGGTCATCTCGGTGATGCCGGCGATCCTGCCGAATTGGCGCTCCAGCGGCGTGGCCACGGCCGACGCCATGGTCTCCGGGCTGGCCCCCGGCAGACCTGCGCCCACGGAGATAGTCGGGAACTCGACCCCCGGCAGCGGCGAGACGGGCAGGAAGAAGTAGGCGACCGCTCCCGCCAGCAGTACCGCGAGGGCCAGCAGCGAGGTCCCGATGGGGCGGCGGATAAAGGGAGCAGAGATGTTCATCTCAGTCCGCCTCGACCTTTTCCACCACGTCGATGGGGTTGCCGATGCGATAGCGCTCCAGCCGCCGCGCCAGCCGGTCGAACCACAGGTAAACCACGGGAGTGGTGTAGAGGGTGAGCAACTGGCTGAGCAGCAGTCCGCCGACGATGGTGATGCCCAGGGGATGGCGCAGCTCCGAGCCGGTGCCGCGGCCCAGCGCCAGCGGCAGTCCGCCGAATAACGCCGCAAAGGTGGTCATCATGATGGGCCGGAAGCGCAGCAGGCAGGCCTGGAAGATGGCTTGCTCCGCCGGCATACCCTGCTTGCGCTCGGCGTCGAGAGCAAAGTCGATCATCATGATGGCGTTCTTCTTGACGATTCCGATGAGCAGGACCATGCCGATCAAGGCGACCACCCCCAGGTCCATGCGGAACAGCAGCAGCGCCAGCAGCGCGCCCACACCGGCAGAAGGCAAGGTGGAAAGGATGGTGATGGGGTGAATGTAGCTCTCGTACAAAACCCCGAGGACGATATAGACGGTGACGATGGCCGCGAGAATCAGCAGCGGCTCACTCGACAGCGAGTTCTGGAAGGCGGCCGCCGTCCCCTGGAAGCTGCTGTGGATGCTGCTGGGCAGGTCAATCTCTTTTTCCCCCTGCTGGATGGCCTTCACCGCGTGGCCGAGCGAGACCCCGGGAGCGAGATTGAACGAGAGCGTCGCCGCCGGAAACTGCCCCTGGTGGGTGACGGAGAGCGGGGTGGTGGTCCGCTCGATGCGGGTGAAGGCGCTCAGCGGCACGCTGGCTCCGGTGGAAGAGCGCACGTAGATGTCCTTCAGCGCGTCGGGGTTCTGCCCGAACCTGGGATCGACCTCCAGCACTACGTGGTACTGGTTCAACTGCGTGAACATGGTGGAGACCTGGCGCTGGCCAAAGGCGTCATAGAGCGTGTCGTCGATGGTCTGCGGCAGGATGCCGAGCCGCGAGGCGGTGTCGCGGTCGATGTTGAGCGCGACCTGCAATCCGCCATTCTGCTGGTCGCTGGCCACGTCGAGCAATTGCGGCAGGGTGCGCAACTTGTCCACCAGTTTGGGAGTCCACAGGCTCAGCTCCCTGGCGTCCGCATCCTCGATGGTGTACTGGAACTGGGTGCGGCTCACGCGGTCTTCCACCGTCAGGTCCTGGACCGGTTGCATGTAGAGCGTGATGCCCTGCACTTGCGCCAGGTTGGGTTGCAGGCGGCGGATGATCTCGCTGGCGGTCAGGTCGCGCTCGTCGCGCGGCTTGAGGTTGATCTGGATGCGCCCGCTGTTGATGGTGGTGTTGATGCCATCCACACCGATGAACGACGAGACGTTAGCGACGTCCGGATCCTGGAGGATGATCTTTGCCAGCTCCTGCTGGCGTTCCGCCATGGCCGAGAAGGAAACGGTCTGCGCGGCTTCGGAAATGCCCAGGATCGCGCCCGTATCCTGCACCGGGAAGAAGCCCTTGGGCACCACGACATAGAGAAATAATGTCAGGACCAGCGTCCCCACCGTCACCAGCAAGGTCTCGCGCTGGTGCTTGAGTACCCACCTCAAGGTGACGGAGTAGCGGTCGATCACGTACTCGAAAACCCGCTCCGACCAGCTATAGAGCCGGCCCTGCTCTTCCGGCTTGCGATGGCGCAGCAGCTTGGCGCACATCATCGGGGTCAGCGTCAGGGAGACGAACGCCGAAACCAGGATGGTGGTGGCCAGGGTGACGGCGAACTCGCGGAAGAGCCGCCCCACCACGTCGCCCATGAAGAGCAGCGGAATGAGCACGGCGATGAGCGAGACCGTCAGCGAAACGATGGTGAAGCCGATCTGCTGGGAGCCCTTGAGCGCGGCCTGGAGCGGCGACTCGCCGTCCTCGATGTAACGCGAGATGTTCTCGATCATCACGATGGCGTCGTCCACCACGAAGCCGGTGGAGATGGTCAGCGCCATCAGCGAGAGATTGTCCAGGCTGTAGCCGAGCAGGTACATGACCCCGAAGGTACCCACCAGCGAGAGCGGCACCGCGATCGAGGGGATCACGGTGGCGGAAAGCGTCCGCAGGAACAGGAAGATCACCATCACCACCAGCATGACGGTCAGCATGAGCTCGAATTTCACGTCGGCGACCGAGGCGCGAATGGTCTCGGTGCGGTCGGCCAGAACCGTGACCTTCACCGCCGAGGGCAGCGCCGACTGGAGCTGCGGCAGCACCTTGCGGATGCGGTCCACCACGGTGATGGTGTTGGCACCCGGCTGGCGCTGGATGTTGACGATGACCGCCGGGGAGGTGTTCATCCACGCCGCTTGTTTGATGTTCTCCGCGCTGTCGATCACGCGGGCGACGTCCGACACGCGCACCGGCGAGCCGTTGCGGTAGGCCACGATGACCGACTGGTAGCCGCTGCTGGAGAGCAACTGGTCGTTGGCGCCGATAGTGTAGGAAAGCCGCTGGCCTTCGATGCTGCCCTTGGCCTGGTCCACGTTGGCCTGGTTCAGCACCGAGCGCAGGTCTTCGAGCCCGAGCCCGTAGGAAGCCAGCGCCGTCGGGTTCGCCTGCACCCGTACCGCCGGCTTCTGGCCGCCGCTGATCGAAACCAGTCCCACGCCGGAGATCTGCGAGATCTTCTGCGCCAGCACGGTGTCGGTGAGGTCTTCGACCTTGGAGAGCGGCATGGTGTCCGAGCTGACGGCCAGGGTGAGAACGGGCGCGTCGGCCGGGTTGGTCTTGCTGTAGATGGGTGGGTTGGGCAGGTCGCGCGGCAGGTAGGTGGAGGCCGCGTTGATCGCCGCCTGCACCTCCTGCTCGGCGATGTCGATGCTCTCGTTGAGGTTGAACTGCAGGACGACGACCGAGCTCCCACTGGAGCTGGTCGAGGTCATCTGGTTCAGGCCGGGCAATTGCCCGAACTGGCGCTCCAGCGGCGTGGTGACCGAGGAGGCCATCACTTCCGGGCTGGCGCCGGGATAAAACGTCAGGATCTGGATGGTGGGATAGTCCACCTGCGGCAACGCCGAGACTGGCAGTTGCCAGTACGCGACCAATCCCACCAGCAGCACTGCGACCATCAGCAGCGAGGTGGCGACTGGCCGGAGAATGAATATCCGAGACGGATTCATGAACCACTGGCCGGCGAAGCCGGGGTCCCCGGCGCGCCCGGTGTTGGCGCACTGGGGTGGGAGGCCCCGCCGGACGCCTGCCGGGTGGAAACATTGCCCGGCTGCACGTCCACCCGGCTGCCGGGCTGGAGCTTGTCCTGGCCGTCGGTGACCACCAGCTCACCCGCGGCCAGGCCCTGGTCGATGGACGCCGTGTTGGCTTCCGTGAACCCGACTTTCACCGGCCGCACTTCCACCGTCTTGTCCGGTTTGACCACGAACACGAACGTCCCCTGGTTGCCGTTTTGCAGGGCGGCGACCGGAACCGTGATGGCATTCTTCTTCACGTCCAGCAGCAGCCGCATGTTGACGAACTGGTTCGGCCACAGCAGCCGCTCCGGGTTATCAAACACCGCTTTAAGCCGGTTGGTTCCCGTCGTGGGGTCGATCTCGTTGTTCATGGTCAGCAGCTTGCCGGTGGCGATCTTGGTCTTGTCATCGCGGCTGTAGGCTTCCACCTGCAAATCGCCTTGGCGCATGTGCTTGAGGATCGCGGGCACATAGTCTTCCGGAAGAGTGAACACCACTGCGATGGGATGCATCTGCGTGATCACCAGCATGCCGCTGGTGTCGTTGGCATGCACGATGTTGCCGGGGTCGACCATGCGCAAACCAACGCGCCCGCCGATGGGCGCGGTGATGCGGCTGTACACGAGCTGCAGCTTGGCGTTCTCGATCTGCGCTTTATCGGCGCCAATCGCGCCTTCGAGCTGACCGACGAGCGCATTTTGAGTATCCAGTTGCTGCTTCGCGATCACCCCTTCCTTGTAAAGCGCGGCAAAGCGGTCCAGGTTGACCTTGGCGTCCACCACCTGCGCCTGGTCCCGGGCCAGGTTCGCCTCCGCCTGGTGCAACTGGACTTGGAACGGTCGCGGATCGATCTGCGCCAGCAGATCGCCGGCGCGCACTTCCTGGCCTTCCTTGAAATTCACCTTCATCAATTCGCCGTCCACCCGCGATTTGACGGTGACGGTATTGAAGGCGGTGACCGTGCCCAGGCCGCGCAGATACACCGGCATGTCGCGGGTCACTACCGGCGCCCCCACCACGGGGATAGGACGCTGATTGGCGGCGGCATCAGCCTTCTTGTTCTGCGCCGCTTCCACACGCGTGCGGCGGAACGCCGTCCCGCCAATCACGGCCGCAAGCACAATGACGCCCAGAATGATCCACAGACCTTTGCGCATGATCGGTTGCTGACTCCAGCCCGCCCTGGGCCCCAGGATTCTATTGCATGACTTCCGGCTGCACCACGGCGCGGCCCCAACCTACTATGTTAGTGCTTGGAACTCCCGATTCGGCCGGCTAAACCCGGCGTTTACAAAACTTTACCTGGACCCGCAAGTTCTGGTTGCATAACCGCGCCCTCGGCGCCGAGCTGGGTGCCGCGACTGTGGTCCCCCAGGTCACGTTGCGTATAATGGGCCAACTTTGTCGCTTCCTCCGGGCACACGTCTAGGACCTTACACCGTTGTCGCAACCATCGGCGCCCGTGGGATTGGGGGTCCCGCTTTTCGCAGGCCTGAAGGCATGCGCGTCCAGCGGCTACCCTTTTCGCGGCCGCGCATGCCGCGGGCATCGTGCATCGCGATATCGAGAATCGCTGATCGGGCTTTCGTTCAGTGCGCGACCTTCTTCATGGCGTAGGAACTCAGGACGCGCATGTAGTTCGCGCGCTCGAACGCCGCGGGATCGGAAACCGACTTACGCGCCATGCTGCCCTGCATCTGGCGGATGGATTCGTATTCGTGTTCTTCCATCCAGCGCCTGAGGTCATGTAAAACCTGGCGGATGTGCCCGACGCCATTCTCCAGCAGCGCCGAGGTCATCATCGCCACCCGCGCGCCCACCATCATGCTCTTCAGCACGTCCTCGGCGGTGTGGACGCCGCCGGTGATGGCCAGGGCGGCGCGCACGTGGCCGTAGACGATGGCCACCCAGTTGAGCCGCAGCAGCAATTCGTAGGAACGGCTCAGCTCCAGGCGGGGCACCACCTCGAGCTGTTCCAGATCGAGGTCCGGCTGGTAGAAGCGGTTGAACAGCACCAGGCCGTCAGCGCCGGCCGCATCCAGACGGCGCATCATCTGCGGAATGGAGCTGAAGAAATGCCCCAGCTTGACCGCCAGCGGGATGCGCACCGCCGACTTCACCTGGCGCACCACGTCACAGTACATCTGCTCCACTTCCGCGCCCGGCAGCTCGGGATTGGCGGCCACGTAATAGGCGTTCAGCTCGAGGGCGTCCGCCCCCGCTTCTTCCATCATCTTGGCGTAGCGGGTCCATCCGCCTATTGAGCTGCCGTTCAGGCTGGCGATGACGGGGATGCGTACCGCCTTCTTCACCCGCGCCAGGTGTTCCAGGTAGGCTTCGGGCCCGTGATTGTAGTGCTCGAGGTCGGGCAGATAGTGCAGCGACTCGGCGAAGCTCTCGCTCCCCTGCTCCAGCCAGCGGTTCAGCTCTTCGCTTTCGATGTCGATCTGCTCCTCGAACAGCGAGTGCATGACCACCGCGGCCGCGCCGGCATCTTCCATCTCCCGCACGGCCTCGAGTTCCCTCTGCAACGGCCCGGCCGAGACCACGACCGGATTCTTCAACGGCAGCCCCAGATAGGTGGTGGAAAGGTCAGTCATTCCTTGCCTCCTTTCGTCGCCAGGGCGGCGGCCGCCACGTCCTCGCCGGCGGGAAGCGAAGCCAGCTTCTCGTAAAGCTCCCAGCGGCTGCGCACGTCCTCTTCCGCCTCGTGCAGCAGCTTCTTGGCGGCTTCGGCGTCGGCATGGTTCAGGATGCTGAACCGGGTCTCATTCAGCATGTATTTCGACAAGGGCACGCTGGGCGGGCGAGAGTCGAGCTGCAGCGGATTCTTGCCCTGCTTCACCAGCTCAGGGTTGTAGCGGAACAGCGGCCAGTATCCCGCCTGCACCGCCAGCTTCTGCTGGTCCATGCCGTACATCAGGTCGTAGCCGTGCGCCACACAGTGGCTGAAGGCCACGATCAGGGACGGGCCGTCATAAGCCTCGGCCTCTTCAAACGCCTTCAGGGTCTGCATGTCGCTGCCGCCCATGGCCACCCGGGCCACATAGACGTTGCCGTAGTTGATGGCCATCAGCGCCAGGTCCTTCTTGGCGGTTTCCTTGCCGCCGAAGGCGAAGCGCGCCACCGCGCCGCGCGGCGTGGCCTTGGAACGCTGGCCGCCGGTGTTGGAGTACACCTCGGTGTCCAGCACCAGCACGTTGACGTTCTGGGCGGAGGCGAGTACGTGGTCGAGGCCCCCATAGCCGATGTCGTACGCCCAGCCGTCGCCGCCCACGATCCAGACGGTCTTGCGGACCAGGGCGTCGGCGATGGCAAGCAAATCGCGGGCCTCCAGGTTGTTGACCCCCTTCAGCTTGTCGTGGAGCCGGCGCACGTGCTCGCGTTGCTGCTCGATGCCGGCTTGGGTGGACTGGTCGGTGGTCAGCAAGGCCGCCGCCAGTTCGCCGCCGATCTGCGCCTGGAGCCGCCGCACCAGGTCGCGCGCGTATTCCTCCTTTTTGTTCATCGCCAGCCGGAGGCCCAGGCCGAACTCGGCGTTGTCCTCGAAGAGCGAATTCGACCAGACCGGGCCGCGCCCCTGGGCGTTGACCGTATAGGGCGTGGTGGGGAGATTGCCGCCGTAGATCGACGAGCAGCCGGTGGCGTTGGCGATCACCACGTGGTCGCCGAAGAGCTGCGTCATCAGCTTGATGTAAGGCGTCTCGCCGCAGCCGGCGCAGGCTCCGGAGAACTCGAACAGCGGCTGGAACAACTGCACGTCCTTCACCTGGCCGGGCTTCAGTTGCTCGCGATTGGCTTCCGGGAGCGAGAGGAAGAAGTCCCAGTTCTCGCGCTCAGCGAGGCGCAACGGGGCCTGCGGCTCCATGTTGATGGCCTTGTGCTTCACCTCGGTCTTGCTCTTGGCCGGGCATATCTGCACGCACAAGGTGCACCCAGTGCAGTCCTCCGGCGCCACCTGCAGCGAGTAGCGCAGATTCTCGAACTCCTTCCATTTGGGTTTCGCGGACTTGAATGTCGAAGGCGCCGTGGCCAGCAGCTCGGGATCGTAGATCTTGGCGCGGATCACCGAGTGCGGGCACACCAGCACGCATTTTCCGCACTGGATGCACAGTGGCTCGTCCCAGACCGGAATCTCGAGGGCGATGTTGCGCTTCTCCCACTGCGCGGTGCCGGTGGGGAAGGTGCCGTCCACGGGCAGCGCGCTCACCGGCAGCAGGTCGCCTTCGCCGGCGATGATGCGCGCTGTGACCTTCTGCACGAAGTCGGGAGCGCCCGCCGGCACCGGCGGCTCCAGGTGCAGCTTGCTGGTGGCCTGCGCCGGGAGCTTGACTTCGTGCAGGTGCGCCAGGGCGGTATCCACGGCCGCAAAGTTTTTCTGCACCACCGCTTCGCCGCGTTTCTTGTAGGTCTTCTCGATGGCCTTCTTGATGGCGGCGATGGCCTCCTCGCGCGGCAGCACGCCGCTGATGGCGAAGAAGCAGGTCTGCATGATGGTGTTGATGCGGCGCCCCATGCCGGCTTCTTCCGCCACCCGGTCGGCGTTGATGACGAAGAGTTTCAGCTTCTTGTCGAGCAAGTCCTGCTGCATCGAGACCGGCAAGTGGTCCCAGACTTCATCCGGCCCGTAGGGACTGTTGAGCAGAAAGGTGGCCCCCGGCTGCGCCACCTTGAGCACGTCGAAGCGTTCCACGAACGAGAACTGGTGGCAGGCGACGAAACTCGCCTGCGTGATCAGGTAAGTGGAACGGATGGGCCGCGGCCCGAAGCGCAGGTGCGACACCGTCATGGCGCCCGCCTTCTTGGAGTCATAGACGAAGTAACCCTGGGCGAAGAAGTCGGTGTCCTCGCCGATGATCTTGATGGAGTTCTTGTTGGCGCCGACGGTGCCGTCCGACCCCAGGCCGTAAAAAACGGCGCGCACGGTGTCAGGGCTCTCGGTTGAGAACTCGCTGTCGTAATCCAGGCTGGTGCGCGTGACGTCGTCGATGATGCCGACGGTGAAATGGTTCTTGGGTTGCGCTTGCTTCAGCTCGTCGAAAATGGCCTTCACCATCGGGGGACTGAATTCCTTTGAAGAGAGCCCGTAGCGGCCGCCGATCACTCGCGGCATGGACTTCAATGGGCCCTGGCCCGTGGCCAGCGCTTCGTTGAGCGCGGTGATCACATCCATGTAGAGAGGCTCGCCGGTGGCGCCGGGCTCCTTGGTGCGGTCGAGGACGGCGACTGACTTCGCGCTCGCCGGCAGCGCCGCCAGGAAGTGCTCCGCCGAGAACGGCCGATACAGGCGGACCTTCAGCAGCCCGACCTTTTCTCCGCGCGCCTTCAGGTATTCCACGGTTTCCTCGGCGGCTTCGGCGCCGGAGCCCATCATGATGATGACGCGCTCGGCATCGGGCGCGCCGGCGTAGTCGAACAGGTTGTAGCGGCGGCCCACCAGCTTGGCGAACTTGTCCATCGTCTTCTGCACGATGGCGGGACAGGCCAGGTAGTAAGGATTGATGGCCTCGCGTGCCTGGAAGAAGACATCGGGGTTCTGGGCGCTGCCGCGCAGCACCGGACGGTCGGGGGAGAGCGAGCGCAGACGGTGCGCGTGGACCAGTTCGTCGTCGATCATGGCGCGCATGTCGTCGTCCGTCAATTCCTCGATCTTGTCCACTTCGTGCGAAGTGCGGAAGCCGTCGAAGAAATGCAGGAAGGGGATGCGCGTCTCCAGGGTGGCGGCGTGCGCGATCAGCGCGTGGTCCATCGCCTCCTGCACCGAGTTGGAGGCCAGCATGGCGAAGCCGGTCTGGCGGCAGCCCATAACGTCGCTGTGGTCGCCGAAGATGGAGAGCGCGTGCGTGGCCAGGGTGCGGGCGGCCACGTGAATGACCACCGGCGTGAGCTCGCCCGCGATCTTGTACATGTTGGGAATCATCAGCAGCAGGCCTTGCGACGCCGTGAAGGTGGTGGCCAGCGCACCCGCCTGGATGGCCCCATGCATCGCTCCGGCGGCCCCGCCTTCGCTTTGCATCTCCACCACCGTGGGCACCACGCCCCAGATGTTGGTGTGGCCTTTGGCGGCCCACTCGTCGGCGAATTCTCCCATGTTGGACGACGGCGTGATCGGATAGATCGCGATCACCTCGCTGGTGTGAAAAGCGGAATACGCTGCGGCTTCGTTGCCGTCGATTGTGACCATCGGCCTTTTCATAAGTGCGGGCCTCCCTCTATGATCCGTACTGCCTACTAAACCTTTCAGTTTACGCCCGAGCCAGCCTGCGTGGGATGTATCCGCGTCACATTTGGAAGTTCAATCGTCACATTTTGGGGCGCGGGCATTTCGATCACGGTAATATCCCAGGCGCACATGATCAGCCTGTTTTCCATCCTCGCCGTGGGATTCTTCCTCGGGATGCGGCACGCCACCGATCCCGATCATGTGATTGCGGTCACCACCATCATCACCCGCCAGCGCAGGGCGGCGCGGGCGGCGCTGACCGGTATCTTCTGGGGCATCGGGCACACGCTGACCATCTTCGTGGTGGGCGCCGCCATTATTCTTCTTGGGCTGGTCATCCCGCCACGCCTCGGGCTCAGCATGGAGCTTTCGGTGGGACTGATGCTGATGGTGCTGGGCTGGATGAACGTCTCCAGTTTTTTCCGCGCCGTGCCCGGGAAGCTGTGGCCATTTGACGGCGAATCCCAGATCGTCCATTCCCACGCTCACAGCCATGGAGAATATGTGCACAGCCATCCCCATGGCCACGCACCCGACGTTCACCCCCACGCGCCGGACCAGACTCCGCTGGCGCAGGTCGATCGCCGCCTTGGGAAGCTGAGTTTGTACCAGCAAGCCCGCCCTTTGGTGGTGGGCGGGGTGCACGGGCTGGCTGGCTCAGCGGCGGTGGCTCTGCTGGTGTTGACCACCATCCGCGATTCCCGCTGGGCGATCGCCTACCTGCTGGTTTTCGGCGTGGGCACGATCGCCGGGATGATGCTGGTCACCATGAGCCTAGCATCCGCATTCCGCTTCCTGGGAAGCCGTCGCCAGGGCTTCTCGCGCCGGCTAAGCATCGCCTCCGGGTTGATTAGCCTGGCCTTTGGCCTGGTCCTCGCCTACCAGATCTGTTTCGTCAACGGGCTGCTGACCGGCCACCCGCAGTGGGCGCCGCGCTGAGCAGCGCGGGCGAGACGATTACGCTCTGGTCGATGGGGGATCTTCGTCAAAAATCCGCGATGGCGGCTTATGCTGAGGCCCGACGCCTTTTCCTGGACACACCGAGTTCCTGGTCGTCTCCCGCCGCGCATTCTGCGCACCAGCCAGCTACTGGTCAAAGGAGTCTGTTTGGCGACAAATCCGGTTATGTGGGCCTTGCGCCAACGTCCTGCAAGGAGGCGTGTGGGGCGAACGGAATTATCGCTTCCGGCTCTGCCGGATTCGTGCGGCGCCAAGCTGCCCTCTTGCGGGCCGTCCGTTGCCTCCTGCGCCTGCCAGCCTTCCGCCGTGGGACACGTCCCCCCGGCTGTCGCGGATTCTCTCCACGGCGGCGATAGCCCGGTCGATGCGGGCACGTTGGGCCCTCAGTTCGGTGAGCACTCTCCCACGGCTCAAATCACACCTCACATGTCGAACTGTGAGGTCATATAGCACCGCCCGGCGTCTGCATGGGATCTATTTCGAGTTTGTTCCACTTTCAGAACAAGACGCCGGCGGCGCTCTACACGGCCTTGGCCTTCTTGCGGCGCTCCGCCCATCTCTTTTTCATCATCTCAGAGAGCCGCTTGCGGCCCTCTGGCGTAAGCCTGTGCTTGCGCCTCCTTTTGGTTGACTTCCCCGGAGGCCGGCCTCTCCTTGCGCGCGGAGAACCGATGTTTCCGATCGCGGCGATGGCCCGATCGATACGATCACGTTCGGCTTTAAGCTCGGCGAGTATGCGATGGATGTCCAAGGTCACGCTCCCTGTGTGCAGTGAGATTCGGGCAGGGCAGTGTATCAGATGAAGGCAAGCCCGCCCAGCCCCCGGCGGGGATGGCTCGAACCATGATGGTCACTCCAAACCGCCCGTGGGCGCAGGTTTGCGAGGCTTCGGGCCAGCCCCCTTGGGGTATACTCTTCAGACAACAAACGGCAGCCGGCACGCGAGTTTGTTGGGAGCATTGAGACTCTCGTAGTATTCGTGTCCACACATACATCCCAGGGGCACCATGGCGACGCCATTTTCACGCACCCTCCGCGCTCTTGAGAGCGACAGCTTCCGCGGTTCGCTGCTGGCACTGGTGTGTGTGATCGCCCTGCTGGGCGGCTGGCTGGCGTGGTTCTTCCTGGCCAGGGTCGTGCGCTATGAGGTAACCGACACCGCGCGCCTGGAAGTGGACCAGGAGACGCATCCGGTGCAATCCCCGGTCCTGGGGCGGGTCGTCACCAGCAACCTGGTGCTCGGCAAAGAGGTACAAGCCGGAGACGCGCTGGTCGAACTGGATACCAATGCGGAACGGTTGCAGGTCGCGGAAGAACGCACACAACTGACGGCGCTGGCATCGGAGATCGAATCGCTCAAGGCGCAAGTTGCACAGTTGGAGCAGGCGCGGACTCGCGAACAGCAGACGGCGCGCGTCGCCATCGAGCAGGCGGGTTCGAAATTCCGCGAAGCCGACGCGCTGGCCCGCTCCGCCGATCACGAGGCGCATCGTCTGGAGAAGCTGGCGGCCGAAGGCCTGGTGCCGCGGCGCGACTACGACATCGGAAAGATGGAGGCGGAGCGGCTGCGTCATGCCGCCGACAGCCTCCAGCTCGAGCCCGACCGCATCCAGCGCGACTTGCGCACCCGCGAAAGCGACCGCCGGGCTCAACTCGAGAACCTCCAGAGCCAGATCCGCAAGCTGGAAGGCGACCGCGCCACGGTCAGCGCCAGTATCGAGCGTTTGAGTTATGAGGTGGAGCGCCGGGTGATCCGCGCCCCGGTCTCCGGCCGTCTGGGCGAAGTAGCCGCTACCCTGCGGCCGGGCGCCGTGGTCAACGAAGGTGACCGGCTGTGCGCCATCCTGCCGCCGGGACGGCTGCGCGCCATCGCCGAGTTTGCTCCTCCGGCGGCCTTCGGGCGCATCCGGCCGGGACAGCCTGCGCGCTTGCGCCTGGAAGGATTTCCCTGGGCGGAGTACGGCAGCATTGCAGCCACGGTTTCCACGGTGGCCAGCGAGATCCGCGACGGCAGGGTCCGAGTTGAACTGAGCATCGCCCGCCGCCCGGCTTTTGCCGTGCCTCTCCAGCATGGGCTTCCGGGCGCGGTTGAAGTCGAAGTCGAGCGGGTTTCGCCGGCGGAGCTGACGCTGCGGACCGCCGGCCAACTGATCACCCGTCCGCGCAGCGTTTTTGCGACCCCGTAATCGCACATGAAGATGAAGCGCCATTTCCTGGTGCCGGAGGCCGTGCAGGCGTCGGCCATGGACTGCGGTCCTGCGGCGCTGAAGAGCCTGCTCGAAGGCTTCGGGATCCGTGCCAGCTACGGGCGCCTGCGCGAGGCCTGCCAGACCGACGTTGACGGCACCTCCATCGACACCATGGAGGAGGTGGCGCGGCAACTGGGCCTGGATGCCGAGCAGATCATGCTGCCACTCGACCACCTTCTGCTGCCCGAGGCGGTCGCGCTGCCCGCCATCGTGGTCGTGGTTTTGCCCAGCGGGATTACGCACTTCGTCGTGGTCTGGAGGCGACACGGCGCCCTGCTGCAACTGATGGATCCGGCTACCGGACGGCGCTGGGTTACCTGCCAGCGGTTTCTCGAGGACGTTTACGTCGGCAAGACCGCGGTCCCGGCCGCAGGATGGCGGGAATGGGCCGGCTCGCAGCCGTCGCTCGATGCCATGCGGCATCGTCTCCAGCAGATCGGCGTTGCCAGGCGCTCCTTGTTGAAAGCAGCAGTCGCCGATCCCACCTGGCACAAGCTGGCGGCACTCGATGCCGGCATCCGGCTGGTGGATTCGATGGTCGAATCCGGCGGGGTGCAGCGGGGCCGCCAGGCGCGGCGACTGCTCGAACGATTCCTCGAAGACGACAGACTGATCCCGGTCGAGTACTGGTCGGTGCAGCCGCGCGGAGAAGGCGAACTGCTGTTGCGCGGCACCGTGCTGGTGCGGGTGCGCGGACGTCTGGAAAAAACCGCCGAAGACGTGGCACAGCTTTCTCCCGAACTGGCCGCGGCCCTGCACGAGAAGCCGGTCAAGCCAGGCCGCGAATTGCTCACACTCCTGCGCCAGGATGGAATCCTCGCCCCGTTTTTACTGCTGCTGGCATTTCTTTCGGCCAGCGCGGCCGTCATCCTCGAAGCCGTCTTGTTCCGCGGCCTTTTCGACCTGGGCCGCGATCTCGGGCTGTCGGGCCAGCGCATGGGCGCCGTGGCTGCGCTGATCATCTTTCTGGCCGGGCTGCTGTTTCTGGAATTTCCCGTCGCCTCCAGCTTGCTGCGCCTGGGGCGGCATCTGGAGACCCGCCTGCGGCGGGCCTTTCTGGAGAAAATCCCGCGCCTCGGTGACCGCTACTTCCAGAGCCGGCTGAAGTCGGACATGACCGAGCGCAGCCACATGATCCACCGCATCCGGCGCCTGCCCGATCTTGGAAGCCAGCTCCTGCGCAGCACCTTCGAGCTGGCGCTGACTGCGGTGGGCATCGCCTGGCTCGATCCGCGCAGCGCTCCGCTGGCGGCGGCCGCGGCCGTGGTCGCGCTGGCATTGCCTCTGATGGTGCAGCCTGTGGTGATGGAGCGCGATCTCCGCGTCCGCACCCACACCGGCGCCCTGTGCCGTTACTATCTGGACGCGCTACTCGGACTCGTCCCCATCCGCGTCCACGGCGCGCAACGAGCGGTGCGCCGCGAGCACGGCAAACTGCTGCTCGATTGGGCGCAAGCCGGCATCGGGCTCCAGCAGGTCGTGGTGTGGGTAGAAGCGGCGCAGTACGCCCTGGGATTCCTGCTGGCGGCGTGGCTGCTGTTCGCGCATCTGGGACGCAGCGGCGAAGCCGGAACGGTGCTGCTGCTCATTTACTGGGCGCTGAACCTGCCGGTGCTCGGTCAGGACATCGCGCTGGTCGCCTGGCAGTATCCCGCGTACCGCAATATGACGCTTCGTTTGCTGGAGCCGCTGGGCGCGCTGGAAGAGCAGCCGGTCCAGGCCGACACGCGCGAACGCGCCACGCCTGCAGTTCCCGAGGCCGCTGCGGCCATCCGCATGGAGAACGTGAGCGTGCGCGCCGCTGGGCACACCATCCTTGAGGACATCAATGTTGAAGTCCCTGCCGGCTCGCACGTGGCGATCGTCGGACCTTCCGGCGCCGGCAAGTCGAGCCTGGTCGGGCTTTTGCTCGGCTGGTGGCGGCCTGCGAGCGGAAGCGTGCTGGTGGACAGCGAGCCCCTCGCCGGACGTTTGGAGGAGATACGCAAGGCCACCGCATGGGTGGATCCGGCAGTGCA
The DNA here is from genome assembly GCA_023265315.1 of Acidobacteriota bacterium. Lineage (GTDB taxonomy): Bacteria > Acidobacteriota > Terriglobia > Terriglobales > Acidobacteriaceae > JAHFUA01. The sequence continues at coordinate 27,809 of JAHFUA010000017.1, forward strand.
TCTGTGGAACCGGTCGTTCTTCGAGAACCTGCGTTACGGAGCGAGCAACGGCAACGCTCGTCCCATGATGCAGGTGATCGAAGCCGCGGAATTGCGGCGCGTGCTGGAGCGGCTGCCCGAAGGCTTCGAGACTCGCCTGGGCGAGGGCGGCGGACTGGTCTCGGGCGGCGAGGGACAGCGCGTGCGCCTGGGACGCGCACTGCTTCGCGCCGGCACGCGCCTGGTGATCCTGGATGAGCCTTTCCGCGGCCTCGACCGCGAGCAGCGCCGCGAATTGTTGCAACGCGTGCGCCGCCTGTGGCGCGACGTCACCCTGCTTTGCATCACCCACGACGTGAGTGAGACCCGCGCCTTCGACCGGGTGCTGGTGATCGAAGGCGGAAAGATCGTGGAAGACGGCCATCCCGCCGCTCTGGCCGAGCAACCGGTCTCGCGCTATCGCGCCCTGCTCGACGCCGAGCGCGCCGTCCAACTCAGCGGATGGTCGCGAGGGACCTGGCGGCGCCTGCGCCTGGACAACGGCAACATCTCCTTACCCATGGAGCGTCATCGTGATTTCGTGGCCGGCAAATAGAATCGGGGAAGCGCTGGAGGCGCTGGCGAGCAGGAGCGGTCTGCGCCCGAAGTCGGTCGAGCTTCCCGCGCCGCCCGCGGACCTAGCCGATAATTTCCGCCGGCTGGGACTGTGGATCGAATCGGCCGCAAGTTCACTGGGCCTGGAAGCCGAGCCGGAAGAGATCCGTTATGCCGATCTCGAACGCAAGCTCGCGTCTGCCGCTCCTGCGATCGTGCGCTGCTCGGACGGCCGCCTGCTGGCTTTGCTGGACGCCGGAACCATCCTCGGGCCCGACCTCCAAGTGCATCGTCTAGGCACCGAAGCGATCTGCGCGGAACTCTGCGCCGACGCCGAAGCGCCGTTCTCGAGCGAGTTGGATGATTTGCTGGAGGCCGCCGCTATCCCGGCGCGCCGCCGGGAGCGTGTGCGTGCGGCTCTGGTGCGCGAGCGTCTTGCCGGCACGCGCGTCGGCCACGCCTGGCTGCTCAGGCTTCCGCCCGGCTCGAGCTTCCAGCTACAACTGCGATTGGCGCGCGTTCCGCGGCGCCTGGCCATGCTGGCCGGCGCCCACCTTGTGCAGTACGTGCTCTGGCTGGCGGCGTGGTTCATTGTCGGCGTGGGGGCGCTCGAAGGACGGCTTGATCGCGGCTTGCTGCTGGCCTGGGCCCTGCTGCTGCTGACCCTGGTCCCCATTCGCGGCCTCATCACCTGGCTGCAAGGGTTGGTCTCGATCACCGCCGGCGGGATCCTGAAGGAAAGATTGCTCTGCGGCGCGCTTCGCCTGAAGCCGGACGAAATCCGCCATCAGGGCGCCGGCCAGTTGCTGGGACGGGTGATCGAATCGGAAGCGCTGGAGTCGCTGGCGCTGAGCGGCGGGTTTCTGGCGCTGGTGTCGGTGATCGAGTTGGTGCTGGCGGCGGTGGTGCTGGCCGCCGGGGCTGGCGGCGTTGGACACGCGCTGCTGCTGGTGCTCTGGGTGGTCATGGCTGGTTTTCTGGGCTGGCGCTACTTCCAAGAGGAGCGCCATTGGACGGAGGCGCGCGTCTCCATGACGCACGATCTCGTCGAGCGTATGGTGGGACATCGCACGCGTCTGGCGCAGGAGCCGCGCGAGCAATGGCACCACTCTGAAGACCAGGGGCTGGAGCGTTACCAGACCGTTTCTCGGGCGGTGGACCGCCGTGGCGCGCTGTTGATGGCGGTGGTCCCGCGTGGCTGGCTGGTGGTGGGGGTAGCGGGGCTCGCGCCGGCGTTCGTTTCCGGAAGTCCGGCGGCGGCGCTGGCAGTCAGTGTAGGCGGCCTGCTGCTCGCGTACCGCGCCTTCCGGCGTCTCGCCTCCGGCATGTGGAACCTCACCGAGGCTGCCATCGCCTGGAAGCAAGTCGCGCCACTGTTCGAGGCCGCCGCGCGGGAAGAAATTCCCGGCTCACCGGCGCTGGCCACCATGGAGTCGGCCGGCGAGCGCGAAGCGGTGATCGAGGCCCGCGATCTGGTTTTCCGTTATCCCAATCACTCCGAGCCGGTGCTCCAGCGCTGCAACTTGAGCATCTCCGCCGGCGACCGGCTCCTGCTGGAGGGACCTTCCGGCGGCGGCAAGTCCACGCTGGCTTCGCTGCTCACCGGCATGCTGCGGCCGGAATCCGGACTGCTGCTGGCCCGCGGCCTGGACCGGCAAACGCTGGGCGCTCAAGGCTGGCTGCGACGCGTCGCCTCCGCCCCGCAGTTCCATGAGAATCACGTGCTGACGGGCACCTTAACTTTCAATCTGCTGATGGGCCGGGACGGCTGGCTGAGCGAGAAGGACCATCAGGAGGCGGAGACCATCTGCCGCGAACTCGGCCTGGGGCCGCTGCTGGAAAAAATGCCTGCCGGGATGCTGCAGATGGTGGGCGAAAGCGGATGGCAGCTCTCCCACGGTGAGCGCAGCCGGCTTTATATTGCCCGGGCCCTGTTGCAGGGCTCCGACGTTCTTATTTTCGACGAGAGCTTTGCCGCGCTGGATCCCCAGAACCTGCGGCTGGCGCTGGATTGCGTGCTCAACCGGGCAGCGACGGTGATGGTGATCGCCCACCCGTGACATCCGCAAAATTTGCGTTAGAATGAGGCCCCCAGCCCGGATAATTGATCATATGTGGGATCGCCCAGGGTGGAGCAGGGCTTCAGCCCTGCATTGTGGCGGCGTCAATAGCATTCGGCTTTAGCCGCTGGGGGAACTTCAGTTTGTGCACACTCTGCTGCGATCGTTGAAGTACCTCAGGGGCTGAAGCCCACAGATTAAGGTGCTGCCTCTATGCAGGCCTACAGGCCTGCTCCACCCTGGTGAAATAATCCAGGCCCAGGGGCAAGAGGTCTCTCCATGGTCGGTACAACGCTCTGGTCCTATCGCATCGAGTCGAAGATCGGGGCCGGCGGAATGGGCGTTGTGTACAAAGCAGTGGACTCGCGCCTGGACCGCACGGCCGCCATCAAAGTGCTGCCTGCGACCGCTCTGGCCAGCCCCGACCGCCAGAAGCGTTTCGTGCAGGAAGCCAAGACCGCCTCCTCGCTGAACCATCCCAACATCGTCACCATCTACGACATCAACACCCAGGAGGTGGATGGCCAGCCCGTGCAATACATCGCCATGGAGTATGTGGCGGGCGAGACGCTCGACAAGCTGATCGGGCGCAAAGGGCTGCGGGTGCGCGAGGCCTTGAAATACGCCATCCAGATCGCCGACGCGCTGGCCGCGGCGCATGCCGCCGGCGTCGTCCATCGTGACTTGAAGCCGGGCAACATCATGGTCACGCCGCAGGGCTTGGTGAAGATCATGGATTTCGGCTTGGCCAAGCTGACGGGGCCGCTCGAGACCGATGCCTACGCCGAGACGGTGCACGCGGAAGCCTCGCCGCACACCGAGGAAGGTACGGTTCTCGGCACCGTCGCCTACATGTCGCCGGAGCAGGCCGACGGCAGGAAGATCGATGCCCGCTCCGACATCTTCTCCTTCGGCTCGGTGCTGTACGAGATGATCACCGGCCACCAGGCGTTTTCCGGTTCCTCCAAGCTGTCGATGCTCTCGGCGGTGCTGTACCGGGATCCGCAGCCGGTCTCGCAGGCGGTCCCCGACATCCATCCCGAGCTGGAGCGGGTCATCGGCCGCTGTTTGAAGAAGGATCCCGAGCGCCGCTGGCAGACCATGGCGGACGTGAAGGTCGCGCTCGAGGAGTTGCGCGATGAGGTGGACGCCAGCGGCATCGCCCCTGTGCAAGCGCGCGCAGCGGCCAAGCCGGCTAGGCGTCACGCCGGACGCTGGATGGCAATCGGCGCGCTGGCGGTGATCGTGCTGGTGCTGCTGCCGGCAGCCTATTTCGCGCCGCAGTTGCTCCGCTCCGAGCCCCCCACCTTCCAGAGGCTGACCTTCCGGCGCGGCGATGTAACCTCCGCCAAGTTCGCCTCGGGCGGCGCCATCGTTTACAGCGCCGAGTGGGACGGCGCCCCA
>JAHFUA010000129.1 GCA_023265315.1 Acidobacteriota bacterium
GCGTTCGTGGCGCATCGGCGCGCTACTCGTGATTGTAAGCGTATTGGCTCACTTTTTACCGCGCTAGGCGCTGCCGCCCTTGACGATCTGATCTGTCGCCACGTGCTTACCTCTGAGCATCGCCTCAACGAGGCCATGTATTTCTTCTTCCGAAGCGCCAAGTCCAACCATCAGGCCAACACCTGCGCCAACCAGCGCGCCGGCAGCGCCCGAAATGTTCTTCTGATCGACTCGCGCTAGAGCTTTGCGAATGGCATCGACAAACGGGCGCACCGCTTCGATGTCGGGATGCTCGCCGATCATTGAGCCGACGTCTCCGCCACCAGGCGCTCGGTGTTCTGCCAGACCGAGCGCAGGAACTTCTGCCCGTTGCGCGAGGCGAGATTCGGGAATCCGCCGCTTGCCTGGATGAATGCCATCAACTGCGCCAGCGACACCTCGGTCAGGGCAACGCGGATGGTCGGCGCGCCGTTCTCGCTCACGATGCTCTGCGCCACCTGCTCGGGAGACACGCGGGCGTCGAAGTTCTTCGCCAACTCGGGCACGAAGACGCCGGCGATCATCTGCGCCTGCTCGGACATGGGCGGCACGGCGCCCGCCGGCGCGGGCGGCGGCACGGATTGCGGCGCCGGGACCATCCCTTGCGGCGCGACGCTGGCAGGTTGCTGCGGTGCAGCAGGCGCGGCGGGGGGAGTCGCCTGTGTCGGCTGCGCCGCCGGCTGCGGCAGCGCCGGCAACTCCGGGCCGGGGTTCTCGGTGTAGACCATCGGCGCTGGGTCGAACAGCGGCTGCTGCGGAGCCGTCATCGGCGGCGGGTCGGGCTGGAAGTACTGCGCCGGCTGGGGAGCCTGCTGCGGCGCGACGGATCCCTGCGGCGGCACGTAGTCGGAGCCGCCCTCGGTAGCGAAGGTGAGTTGCGGCGGCTGGTGCGGCGCGAACGCCGGAGCCCCGTGCGAGCGCGGTACCGTGCGCATCTGGCTGCGCACGGCTCCTGGACGGCTACCCCCGCGGTCGGGTAGCCCCTGGGGGTTTCGGACCGACGCAATCGCGTTGGCGCCTGCCTGGATCATTTCCGGGAGGCGGGTCAGGGCCTGCATGCCCGCTTTGACGGCAATCGTCTTCAGGTCACCTTCGCTCTCGTCGCCGCCTGCTTCGTCGGCCTTCACGTATCCCAGGGCTTCGGCATCTTCAGCGGCGGCCTTCATTCGGCCGCGCCAGTCCTTGTTCTTTTCGGCTTCGTCCTTCGAAAGGCGAAGCTCGTGCTGCAAGCGCTTGATCTCGTTGTCCTTGCCGTCCAGGATGACCTTCTGGTTTCCTTCGAGGTTTTGGCGCATCAGGTTGATTTCGCTCTCTTTCTGGCGAAGCTCCCTGTCGTGCGAGTCTTTTCGGTCGTCCAATCGGCGCTGCCACTGGGTCTCGTTGTCGCGCAGTCGCTCCTCCGAGCGCGCGCGCAAATCCTCGTACTGCGAGCGGGCCAGGTTTTGGGCATCCGAGACGCGACCGTCGGCGGCGCGCTGGGCCTCCCTGATTTGCTCGTTGGATCGGCGCTCCGTCTCACGCACCAGATTGTCGGCGCGCTCACGGTCCTGACGATTCTGCTCTTCCAGGCGCTGCTGCACCACGCCGTGCTGCTCGACCAGGCGCTGAATCTCGGCGCGATGCTGCTCGGTCTGGCGTGCGGTCTCCTCGCGGTGTGATTCTGCCTGGAGTCTCATCTCCGTGGCGTGGGCCTGGGCGGCGCGGCCGCCGTCGTCCCTGGGACCCATCATCTTGAACATCTCCGCCAACTCCGAGGCGCGCCCGCGCTCCGCCTCGATCTGGCGTTCGTGCGCGGCCTGCAGTCGGTCAGCCTCACGATCCTTTGCCTCGAGCAGCAGTCGCTCGCGATCCAGGGTGGTACGCTGCGCCTCGCGCTCACCGTTGCGCTGGCGCTCCTCCTTTTCCCTGCGCCGTCGCTCGTCGCGCTCGTCCATGGTTTCCCTGTGCTCCAGGTCCCGAGCATGAATCTCGGCTTCGGCAGAGGCCTGCTGGGGGGTCAGGACAGGGGCACGGCGCGCAAATGGCGATCCGTTCGGTTGCTGATGGCGCTGCATTGGTGGTTCCTCGTCAGGGACAGCCGCTGACTCTAGATTGGGAGGACCAGGCACCTTGTGCTGCACTGGCTCGGTGATTGGTACAGGGCGGCCGTCTTTTTCCCTGAGCTTGTAGCCGCGCAGGGTGTACTCGGCTCCGCCATAGAATGCCTGGAACTCGGCGTCGTCTACCGGTTCCCAGATAGCAGCCTGGACCCCGGCGCAAGGCACGTTGAAGGCAGTCACTGGCTTAACGCGCGTGACCTGGATGAAGCAGGTGCCATCGCCGAGGTCAGGCATAGTGGCAACCAGATCCAGCAGGCCTTTCACAGGTCCGATGGCGATCGGATCCCTGAACGGGGCCGCGGACGAAGGTGGTGGCGACGCAATGGTGGCGCGAGGCAGGGGTTCGCTGACCAGGCGTGAACTGCGCACCGTGTCTGGTCCGCTTGAGTGAGGCGGCTGCGCGGCTGCGCTGGCGCCTCCGCCGCGCCGCGCCGCTCGCGCGGCTTCCTTCGCGGCGCGTTCCGCTTCTTTGGCAGCGACTTTCGCGTCCTTCTTCGCCTGTTTTTCATCACGCTCGCTCTTCTTCGCGGCGCGCCGACGAGCGCGCTCGGACTTGGGCAGAGAGTTCCATGCCTCTCGCCCTGCCTGCATACGCGCGCGCCGCTCATCTGCCGTGGGCGCCGAAGTCCCTGGCGCAAACCGCACCTGTCCCTGGGATTCGACACCCTCTGACATCAGCCCTCGTCCTCCTCGTCGTTTTCTTCGCCGTCGCCATCGATCAGGTGCTCCAGCACCTCGTCGATGCGACTCACCATCTCGGGGTTGCCGCTGTTCTGAGCTTTGAGCGCCAGGAGCAGGTCGGCGTTCTCCTGGGCTAGTCGCCCAGGGATCGTGACCGGATCTGCCAGATCCTGGAGATCCTCCAGGGCGTACAGCGTCGACTCGACCTGGTCCTTCAACAACGGCATCAGGTCGTTTTGCAGGAACGTTGCCAGGAACGTTGCCACGCGCGCCGGGTCTCCCCCAGCAGCTGCGATGCCTGCGTCCAGGCGCTCGTGCATCGAGTTGGCATCGTCCAGGATCGTCGTCATTTCGGGAACGCTACGTTCTTCAGCCATTTCCATTCTCCTTCATTGCGGCCAGGGCCGCGCCCACGTCGTACTCGGCCTCAGCCTCCTGAGTCCGCTTGATCTGCTCGGTATCGAAGCGGCGCAAGCGCTGTTCCGACACGAAGTCCCTGGGCGAGCGGTGCTCGCAGGCGTACACGCGCGTGTCGGCCAGGGAAATGTACTCGCCGCCCTCGGTCCTCTGGGCCGTGCAGGAGCGCTCCACGTGTTTGGCCGTGTCGCTGCCCTCGAAGTCCAGCATCACGCGCCTGTAGTGCTCGCACTGCGTCCTGAAGGGCTCGACTACGTACCAAAAATCGTGGCCACCTGCCCAGACATGGGGGTGATTGGACCGCGCACGCTCGTTTTCTGAAAGAGCCGCCACCCAGACGTCTCCGCGCTCGTCCGAGTAAGACTTCACGCGGTCAGGTTCTATGCTCAGCAGAACCTTCCCCCATTCATCCCTGACGACGTAGGTACTGGCGTCTTCCATGCAGACCATCGTCTCGACGGCCAGCTTGGGAGCCAGGGAGTCGGTCATCGATACCGCCGAGTCAGGCCTGGGCATTCCGTCCGCAGGGTCCACGGGGTGGACCTTAGGCAGGTGCGGGTGCTGGAAAATGTCGTTCCCCAACCTGGGGCGCTCTTGGTCGCCCAGCTTCTTGCCCGTCATGCAGGCGCTCACCATCTGGACTTTTGGTGATAAAGTCAAGGGGCGACGTAAACTGCGCCCCAGGTATTCAATCGAAAGTCAGGAAGGCTTACTGGGACCAGGCACCGGCACGGGCTCGCTGCGCTGCGCCGGCCCCTCGAACTTCTCGTGGAACTCCTCGCGCACCGCCTGCAGCACCGCTGGGATCCTCGGCGCGCGCCCTGGAACATCGGCGCCGCACGAGCATTTGCGCGCGCTCTGCACCTGGCGACCCAGGCTGTCGATCGTAGTCATCATCAGGTCTTGGGCGTGACCGTGACCGATAGACTCTCGGCGCTGCAGGTCCATCCAGGCGTCGCGCTCTCTGCCGATGCCCTGGATCTTCTCGAAGTACCTGTCGCGCGCCTCCCGCGCCGACTCGAGTTCGGTGCTCATGTCGTTGATCTGGGCACGCAGGTACGCGGTGGCGGTGTCGACCGCGGCGCCAACGGCGGCATTGCGGTAGCGCCGAAACATGATCAGGGCAGTGGGGATCGCGGCGACGCCGGCACACAGGTAGCCAAACAGCCACCAAGTGAACGAATTCATTGGCAATTTCCTTTTTAACGAGAGATCTTCACGGCCCCGGCCATCGCCGAAGCCGTCGAGAGGATGGTGCGGCGCTTGTTCGAGCCAAAATCTGGCAGTCGGCGCTGGATCAGGATCTTGAGCCCCGTGCGCGGCTCCTCGGGCGCGAGCACGCGCGCAATCGACGCGTCGTCCTCGTAGCAGAGCACCGGCACCCCAACGCCTTTACCCAGCTCGAAAATGGCCGTGCGCATGAACACGATCCACTCGAGCGGCTCGTTTCGGCTCCCGGGAGGCCCGAGTGCGATCACCGCTGGTGGCCACCGGTCGAAGAAGATCTCGAACATCAGCCGGTGCGCGTTGTAGCGACGGTGGTGCGACACGCCGCGCTTCTTGCGTGGGCCCGAGAGCACCTCATGCCAGAGCGTTTCGGAGTCATATTCCCCGTCCAAATCGTTCTTTTCATGACCACATTCGTCACAGAATGGGCCATGCTGCTTCACGGTATCCGCGCCATCGGTCGCGCTACAGACGGAGCAAATCCAGAACTTCTGATCGCTGACCTGCAGGATGGAGCAGGCGATGGAGCCCAGCCCCGATGTGAATCCTATGGCGATCAAAGCGTCTGGGTAGTGGATCGTGCATGCGATTCGGCGCACGTCAACAATTTCCGTCAGCTTCTGCGCAATTGGTGAAATCGCGAGAGCGCTGTAACGTTGCAACTATGCTAGGCGCCGCACCTGCTGTTCCCTTGTGGGATCCCGTTCTGGGCGCCCGTCGTCAGGTCACCGAAGAAGAATGGGGGCGTCGCATCTACGACCCCAGCGTGCCGGGCTCGTGGCGCATCGGAACCCAGGAAGAACTGGATGCGCGCGCGGCGCTAATCCAGGAGCACATGACCCGATTCAAGGTCGGCAGCTTCCTGGTGTGGGGTGGCCTAGTTTTCGGTGGCTACAAACTCTGGGGCACCAAGGGAGCCATCGGCGTCGGGGCAGGTGCTCCTGCACTGGTGTTCGTAGCGGCGCTGGCGCTCGGCAACCGGTGACTCAACGCCGGCGCGTCGCCATGAACACCGCGCCCACAGCATCCGGGGCTCCGTGCCCGCGCACGGGCGTGGCCATCCGGGTGCACGGGCACACGTCGTCGTTGCGCCAGCCGTCGTAGTAACCAGCGCCGCCGCAGCGCCTGCAATCGGGATCCGCGGCGCGGCGCAGGGCTTCGGCTCGTGCGTAGCCCCGCGAGTCGCTGGGAACTAGATTCAGGGTGCGATCGTAGAGCGGCGGCTTGTCGAGCAGCGCGCGGACGGCGTTCACGAATTGGCGCGTGGTGAGCTTCACGACTTGTACGTAATTTCCGCGCCAGCGGCAACGCAAGCGGGGCACATTGCCCACCCGCGCTTCACGTTGAGTTTCCACCCGCGAGCGCGCGCCTGTGCATGTGCCTCGCGCGCCGAGTCCATCGATCCGTCTTCGTATGTCGCCTGATGCGTTCCGAACCGCCCGTTCTTGCAGTCAGGCTTCGCCACGCAATAAAGGTGCAGAACGTAGCTACCAACGATCACTTCGGCTGCTCTCCTGGCGGCACACCACGACACTCCGTCTCCGGTTTCGCCTCCAGGCGCCGCATGATCCACCCGTACGCCGTTAGGGGATTCCCATCGTAGTCCTGATGCGACTCATGCATCACCGTGAGCAGCATCTCTACGTCCTCGACGTAGGTGTTCGCGAAGTGCCCTTGGTCACCGGACTCGCGCACCTTTCGGATGCGCTCCAGGCAGCGCTCTCGGAACTCTTCCCACGTCTTCGGGTAGTCGGTCGGTTTGTGGATCATTCGCTTGCGCTTTCCTGCACCATCACTCGTTTCGCGCCACGCGGCTTGCCTCATGGTACCGCTGACCGTGCGCGATGAATCCCACTACCCCCACGCGCTCGCTCCGTGTGCAGACCTGGCACTCGGCGCAGGTAATGCCCTTGTGGGTCTGCGCCGGGCACACCGCGATCGGGCGCCCCGCGGGCGAGCGCAGCTGGCGCGTGGGGCTGCCCGCCGGCAGCACGACGGCCACCGGAGCGATGCCGAGGTCGGCGAGCGCATCGGCGTGCGCGGGGTCGTTCGCGGAGAGGTTGATGGTGAAGCCTGCCAGGTTGGCCTGGCGCACCGCGTGGCGCTCACCCAGGGTGGCGAGAGGCTTGTGGGTGAAGGAGTGCCCGCGCCGACCGGCGTTCGCAGCCACCAGGCTGGCTAGCAACGGCACGTCCACGCTCTCCCCGACGCCTGGTAGGTCTCCGGCCACGGCGTAGCGCCAGACGGCGCCTGCTGGCTGCTGGCGCACCCGGGAGAGGAAGTCGGCCCAACTCAGCCCCTCGCGCTCGGTGCGCTGCCAGTGGTGCTTCACGTGGCCCTGCTCCGCGTAGCAGCCGTTGCCACCGTAGAACTTGCAGCTAGGCGGGCAGGTCTCGGCGCTCACGGTGGCGGAGCCGATGGGTCCCAGCTTCTCGTTGAGGCTCTTGTCGCGCCAGATGACCAGCGGCTCGGCGCCGACCACACGTAGGCGGTGGCGCGCCGGCATAGGGATGTAGCCACCGCCGGGGCGCCGCATGCGGCAGTCCGCGCACATCTTGACCCACGGCTTGGTCTTGCCACGGAACTGCTCGTCGGGCTTGTCCCGGTTGCATTGGCCGCAGTACCTCACTCGTCGTCCCTTCTGCTCGCCACCCGCGGCGCATCCGGCAGCACGTACGGAACCAGCTTCGTGTCGTACCCCAACATGAGCGGGTGCACTGGACTTCCGTCCTTGGCCAGACCGAAACACCACAGTTGCGCGTCCGGGCGCGCAAGCACGCGCAGGTACGACTGCACCGCCGACACTCGGTGACGCTTCTGCTTCGGCACTGCGGCGCCCCAGGCGCACACGATGTGCGGCACCTGATAGATAACGCGCTCCAGCACCCGATCCCCGTATTCACCCACAGCCTTATGGTAGGCGAGGTTCTTTAGCTTCGCGCTCTTGGTCTCGATGTACGTGAAGAGGTTCGCCATAATGAAGCCTGACCATCCCCACTGGCGCGTGAAGACGGTCATCTTCTTGATTGTTTGATCGTTGGTCTCGACGCTGGCGCCGGCAGTGCTTGGGTTCAAGCCGATGATCAGTCCAACCGGACCATCATCGGCAACCTTGCGCGAGAGCCACAAGCGCTCGAGGCCACCGTTGGCGAACTCAGCGTCGGCGCAGATCGGGCTGGGCGGCTCGAGTCGCGGAACCATCATTCCCCGATGGAGCGCAAGCGCTCGATCTCGTCCTTCAGGTTCCGGTAGTAGAGTTTGCGGGCGGCGTAGTTTCTCTGCGCCGTCTTAAGCGCCGTTAGTGAGTTGGACAAGGCGCGTTCCTTGCAATCGATCTGATCCTCTAGCCACTGTTTGCCGGTGATCGGAACGAACGGCGTCTCGGGATAGGTGTCGAACTCCTTGCCATTGCTCAACTCACCGCATGCGCTACGGTAGACCTGTTCGCAGCCCAACGGCGACACCCACGTATGCAGCTTCTGTTGAAGCGCATCGTACCTAAGACGCACCGTTCGGTAGGTTTCGTTCCTGCTGGCGATGGATGCGCGAGCCTCTGCGTTGCGCTCTGCCGCCGCGGCATTGGCTGCCTCCTCGGTGAACATACGCAACGTGGTCAGTTTCTCTTCCAGCTCGGCGATTCGACGAAGCTCATACGTGACGTCGTTGTCTTGCGGTTCGCTACCCAGGAACTGCGCCAGGTAGTCGGAGAGCTTGGTCATGGAGCCGTCTTTGACGGCGTGAGTGAAACAGTTGGACATTCAGCGGCTACCTTCTGGTCGCCAATTCTTCTCTGGAACCCACTGCCCGTTGATCTTCACATAGCAGGTGGACACCGCGTACTTGGTGGGTAGCCCGGTCTCCTCGTGCAGGTTGTCGCAGCCGACGCTACCGGACCACGTGACAGCAAACCACAAGGCCACCATGAACGCGACCCACACGGCGCCGGCGACAGCCATGCCTCTCACAGGCCCTCTTTCATCCAGACCTGAGGGAAAACATTCGGCCAGTGCTGCATGCACAGGCGCTTCCACTTCCGAGCGAAGCGCTGGAACTCCAGGTCCGCCGCTTCGTTGTCGCGCTCGAGGAAGAGCTTCGCGAGCGCGCCGGGGTTCGTCGTCCAAATGAACGACGTCTCCACGGAGTGGATCAGCATGCCGCTGGCGGCTTCCAGGATGCGCTTGTACTCGATGCCCTTGGGACGCTCACCGTGCTTGGCGGCGTAGTCTTCGATCTCCGTCCGGATGGTGCTCCGGTACTCGAGGAAGTTCTTGTCGCACGCCGACTCGAACACCGCGCGAGCTACCGGAGAATCCAGATACCGTGGCGGCGTGATGTAGAAACCGGGGTTCTCGGCGTAGCGCGTGCTCTGCTGGCTCGGCGCGCCCTCCTCGTCGCGATCGGCTCCGACATAGTTGCGGATCAACTCGTGGCTCACACGGCGAGAGACGCCGGCGATGAAGAAGCTCATCTTGGCGTGATAGCTGATTGACCGATGCGGGATGACGCCCTCTTGCGTGTGGGCGATGTACGCGGCGTTCGACTTGCGACCCGCCTTGGCTCCGTACGAAAGGTAGCAGCCGCGCCCAGCGAGTTCGACGAGCAGCTCGTTGTCGGATAGCTTACGGTCGCCCTCATGCAGGTTGTGCGGAAACAGCGCGTTGAGTTTTGACCCTGCGTCCCCCTCGTCCACCTCGTCGTACTCTTCCGGCACGCATGCAGGGGCGCGTGA
>JAHFUA010000130.1 GCA_023265315.1 Acidobacteriota bacterium
CCTGGCCATCGTGGTCTGGCATTTTTACCAGGTCATCTTCGATCCCGACGTCTATCCGCTGAACTGGGCGTTCTGGGATGGCAAGATGTCGGAAGAGCTGTATCACGAAGAGCACCCGCTGGACGCGCTGCGGGCTATGGAGGAACGCGCTGGCGAGGGATCGGCTGCCGGCGATCGCCACCAGCGGGAAGTGGAAGCCAAGTGGAAGGGAAACAAGTAATGGTCGAGCCACTGCAACAAAGGGTACCGGGCCTTGTCCGCAATTACTTAAGCCTGATCGGACTGGTCGTCATCGCTCTCTGCCTGGCCAACCTGCTGTTCCTGTTGTTGGTGGACGTGTTGGCGGGCGGGTCGAATCCCTACTTCGGCGTGCTCACCTACATGGTGCTGCCGTTCTTCCTAATGATCGGCATCGTGCTGCTGCTGGTGGGCATGCTGCGGGAGCGGGCCCGCCGCCGCAAGCTGGCCCCCGACCAGATCCCCGCTTTTGCCAAGATCGACCTCAACATCCCGCGCCAGCGCGCCATCTTCACCTTCGTCGGCAGCTTCCTGGTGGTGTTCGTGCTGCTGACGGCGGTGGGCAGCTATCGCGCCTACGAGTTTACCGACTCCACTCAATTCTGCGGCCAGCTCTGCCACAACGTGATGAAGCCGGAGTTCACCGCCTACCAGGCTTCGCCGCATGCGCGCGTGCGCTGCGTGGAGTGCCACGTCGGGCCGGGCGCGAGCTGGTACGTGCGCTCGAAAATGTCCGGCATACGCCAGGTGTATGCCGCCACCTTCAACACCTTCCCCCGGCCCATTCCCAGCCCGGTGGAGAACCTGCGCCCGGCGCAGCAGACCTGCGAACAGTGCCACTGGCCGGAGAAGTTCTACGGGGCGCAGTTGAAGACCATCAACCACTTCGGCTACGACGAAAAGAACACCCCCCGCCAGATCAAGATGCTGATCAAGACCGGTGGCGGCAGTCCCACCACCGGCATGACCACCGGTATCCACTGGCACATGAACATCAACAACGCGGTCTGGTACATTCCCACCGACAAGCAACGCCAGACCATCGCCTACGTCAAGATCAAGGACCACCAGGGACGTGTCACCGAATACTTCGCCAAAGACTCGCCGCTCAAGCCCGAGGACATCAAGAAGGCCACCCTGCGGCGCATGGACTGCATCGACTGCCACAACCGTCCCACCCACATCTATCAGCCGCCGGACAAGGCCGTGGACGACCTGCTCACCGCTGGGCGCCTCGATGTCTCCTTGCCCTACATCAAAAAGTACGCGGTCGAGGTTCTGACCAGGCCGTACAAGACCTCGCAGGAAGGCCTGGAAGGCATCGCCACTGACCTCGATTCCACCTACTTGACCAAGCACCCGGACGCATACGCGAAAAAGCTGCCCGCCATCAAGCGGGCGATCACCGAGGTGCAGCGCGTGTTCACCACCAACATCTTCCCCGAGATGAAGCTCGACTGGCGCACCCATCCCAACAACATCGGCCACCTGTACTCGGAAGGTTGCTTCCGCTGCCATGATGGCCAGCACATCAGCAAGGAAGGCAAGACCATCGCCCGCGACTGCGAAAGCTGCCACACCATCCTGGGGCAGGAGAACGGCGGCTCGGCCATGGCCAAGGTGCAGTCGGCTGCCTTCCAACACCCCGGCGGAGAGATGGACTTCTCCAGCGCCAATTGCAACGACTGCCACACCGGCGGGGTGGGGCCGTAAGGGGGCCGGCGCTGCGCTCAGACGGCGCTTTTCCATGATTACCCGTCTCTCCTGGCGCATGCGGGAAGAAGGCGAGATGCTGGCCTTTGTGGCGGAGTGTCCGGACTGCCATAGCCCGGCCAGCGGCGTGGTTTCCGCCCAGTTGCTCCAAGCCCCATTGCAACATCTGCCCGAGGTCTTTTGCTCCAAGTGCCGCAAGCGTTTCCGCGCCAGCGCGAAAGATTTGTTCATCCTGTCAGTAAAGCCACACTGTAGTGGGTAGCGTGCACCCCTTGTAGCGCTGGCCTCTGGCCGGCGCTAGGATACGGCAGCCCGCGCCACATGATTCTTGTGGGTTAGAATCTCCCAGCTATGACGGTCGGGGTGCGCTCGTTCGCCAAGATTAACCTCGGGCTCGAGATCGGTGCGCGGCGCGCCGACGGCTTCCACGCCCTGCGCACCGTGTATCAGACCATCGCCCTGCACGACCGGTTGCGGGTCGAGGTGGCCCGCGGCGTCGGCATCGAGATTCGCTCCCCGGACCGGCGGGTTCCTTGCGACGAGTCCAACACCTGCTGGCGCATGGCCGCGCGCGCCATGAAGGCGCTCCGGGCGCGCGGCCGGGTGGTGATCCAGGTGGAGAAAGCGCTGCCGGTGCAGGGCGGGCTGGGGGGAGCTTCTTCGAACGCTGTTGCCACGCTGCTGGCCATTGAGCGCGCGCTGGGCAAGCAACTTCCGTCCGAGGATCGCCTGCGTCTGGCGGCGGAGGTTGGGTCCGACCTGCCGCTGTTCCTGGTCGGCGGCACGGTGCTGGGCCTCGGACGCGGCGAGGAGGTATATCCCCTCGAAGACCTGCCGGCGCTGGACTGCGTGATCGTCACCCCCGGGGTCGGGGTCTCGACTCCCCAAGCCTTCGCCGATTGGGACGCCAAAAACCAGCGAGCAGGGAGAAAGGAGAAGCAAGTAGGAGGTGGGGGGCAGGGAGCAGGTAAATTGACGGGCACACGCGGCTCCGTTACACTGAAGGGGTTCAGCCGTGCGGTGTCCGCTTGGCTGAGTGGTTCTTCCACCGGTGTTCCCGCCAAGGGTAGCGGGGACCGGGCCGAGGCGCTGCTTCTCGACCTTGTCCATGCCGGGATCGAAAACGACTTCGAAAGTGTCGTCTTCCCCCAGCATCCTGAGCTGCGTGCCGTGAAGCGTGCCTTGGAATGTGCCGGCGCGGCCTATGCGTCTTTGTCGGGTTCCGGTTCCACGGTTTATGGGCTGTTCAAGTCGCGGGCGTCGGCCCAGAAGGCGGCGGCGCGCTTGAGCGCAGAGGGCATACCCGCGGTGGCCACCAAGACACTGACACGGCGGGAGTACTGGAAGCGGATTTTTGAGTGAGCGGCTAGTTGTGTTTCTGGTTTCTTGTTTCTAGTTTCTCGACAGAAGCGGTTCTTGCGAGAAACGAGAAACGCGCAACGAGAAACGGGTTTTGGGCGGTCGACTAATGGCAGGTCAAGTGCCTTTGGAGCACTTTGTCCAGGTTCGAATCCTGGCCGCCCAGCCAGAAAACCAGTAATCGGTAGTCAGTAGTCAGTTAGGGAAAGCGTGGGGCGAAATGCAGCGCCCCAGGAGACCCAGCTAAGAGCCAAGAGCGGTTTTGATGCAATCCACGGCCAAACCCGGTATCCAGAGCGGTTCCATGAATCCCACGGCGGGGGAGTTTATGGTGACGACGGTGGTAGCGACGGAAAAGAAGAAGGTGGAGGAGCCCAAGCCTGAGCGCAAGCCGCAGCGGACGCGGCAGGACGAGAAGTTCAAGATCTTCTCCGGGACGGCGAACTTGGCGCTGACCGACGAGATCTGCAACTTCCTGGGCATGCCGCGAGCGCAGTGTAGCATCACCCGCTTCTCCGACGGCGAAACGTACGTGCAACTGCTGGAGAACGTGCGTGGGGGCGACGTCTTCGTGGTACAGCCCACGTGCCATCCGGTCAACGAGCACATCATGGAGCTGCTGCTGATGGTCGATGCGCTCAAGCGCGCCTCGGCGCGGCGCATCACCACCGTGATCCCCTATTACGGCTACGCGCGCCAGGACCGCAAGGACAAGCCGCGCGCCCCCATCTCGTCCAAGCTGGTGGCCGACCTGCTGACCACGGCCGGGACGAACCGGGCGCTGATCGTGGACCTGCATGCGCCGCAGATCCAGGGCTTCTTCAACATCCCGGTGGACCACCTGTTCGCTTCGCCGGTGCTGGTGGACCACGTGCGCCGGATGGCGCTGCCCCAGCTCACCGTGGTCTCGCCCGATGCCGGCGGCGTGGAGCGCGCCCGCTTCTTCGCCAAGAAGATGGACTCGGCGCTGGCCATCGTGGACAAGCGCCGCGTGGAGATGGACGTCACCGAGGTGCTGCACGTGATCGGCGACGTGCGCGGGCGCAGCGCCCTGATCCTGGACGACATCATCGACACCGCCGGCACCCTCTGCAAGACTGCCGATGCGTTGCTCGACGCCGGCGCCAGCAGGGTCTATGCCTGCGCCACCCACCCGGTGCTCTCCGGCATGGCGGTGGAGCGGATCGCGAAGTCGAAGATCGAGCAGGTCATCGTCACCAACACCATCCCGCTGTCGGCAGCGGCGCAGAACGAGCCCAAGATCGTGGTTCGCTCCATCGGCGGGCTGATCGCGCGCGCGATCCAGTCCATTCACGAGGAGACCTCGGTCAGCTCGCTGTTTACATAAGAAGGATCGCAGGAAGGAACGAAGCACTTATGGCAACCGCAGCAACGCCTGGAACCAACGTGGTGGAAGCGCAGCCGCGCACGGAGCGGGGCAAGAACGAGACTCGCCGCGTGCGCCGGGGCGGGCGCGTCCCGGCTGTGCTCTACGGCGCCAAGAAGCAGACGCTGGCCATCACCGTAGACCCCAAGCAGATGGCGCGCATCCTGACCTCGGAGACCGGGCACAACACCATTTTCGACCTGCAGGTGGGCGAGGAGCGCAGCAAGGCCATGATCGTGGACTGGCAGTACGAGCCCGTCAAGGGAGCCTTGCTGCACATCGACCTGAAGCGCATTGCCATGGACGAGCGCCTGAAGGTCTCGGTGCCGATCATGCTCAGAGGCGAGGCCGCGGGCGTCAAGCAGCAGGGCGGCATCCTGGAGCAGGTGCTGCGCGAGGTGGAGCTGGAGTGCCTGCCAGGAGACATCCCCAGCCACATCGACGCGGATGTCAGCGAGCTGGTCTTCGGCAAGCTGATGCGGGTGAGCGACCTGCCGCACAGCAGTAAGGTCAAGTTCCTGACCGACCCCAACCAGACGGTAGCGCACATCATCTCGGTGAAGGAAGAAGTGGCGCCCACACCGGAGGTCGCGGCCGCCGAAGCCGCCGCTGCACCTGCCGAGCCCGAGGTCATCAAGAAGGGCAAGCAGGAGCTCGTGGAAGGCGAAGCCGAAGCGGCCGAGGCCAAGCCCGAGAAGGCGGAGAAGCCGGAGAAGAAGGAAAAGAAATGAGGGTGCTATCGCAACAGAATGCGACTGTCATCCTGAGCGAAGCGAAGGATCTTGACAGTGTTGGTTGCGCCCAGAACGTCGGCTGGCTTCGACGGTGATGGTCGTGCCAGCATCCTCTAGATCCTTCGCGCGCAACATCGGCGCGCTCAGGATGACAGTGGTGAGCGATGTGATTGGAGCGAAGGATCGCGCGTGAAACTGATTGTCGGTCTGGGCAATCCCGGGATCGAATACCAGTTCACGCCGCACAACATGGGATTCCTGGCGGTGGACCGCATCGCCGAGCAGCACGGGGTGCGGGTGAGCAACCGCCAGTGCCGCGCGCTGACGGGCAAGGCCGTGATCGCAGACCACGCGGTGCTGCTGGCCAAGCCGGAAACCTACATGAACCTGAGCGGCATGTCGGTGCGGGAGCTGGTGCGGGAGCACGCCGTGGACCCGGCCCAGGACCTGATCGTGATCTACGACGAGTTGGACCTGCCGCTGGGCGTGGTCCGCATCCGGCAGCGCGGCAGCTCCGCCGGGCACAACGGGATGGAGTCCATCATCGGGGCGCTGGGGAGCGATGAGTTCGTCCGCATGCGCCTGGGGATCGGGCCCGACCATCCGGTGAAGGACGGAGCGCGCTACGTGCTCGGGCAGTTCAAGAAGTCGCAGTACGCCGCGGTGGATCAGGAGCTCGACACCGCGGCCGAAGCGGTAAAGGTGATCCTGGGCGAGGGCGTGGCCACGGCCATGAGCCGGTTCAACCGCCGCCCGGAAGCCGCGGAAGAAAAAGGATCGTGACGCCGGCCCAAGGCGCAGGCGCGATCAGAAGAAAGCGGAGAGGAAAATGCCACAGCAACAGCGTACTTATGAAGTGATGTTCATCGTCCGGCCGGACCTGCCGGAAGAGGAAACTGACCGCGTGATCTCGACCGTCGAGTCCGGCGCCAGCACCGCCGGCGTCACGGTGAAGAACATGGAACGCATGGGCAAGCGCCGGCTGGCGTACAAAGTGCGCAAGTTCCAGGATGGGCTGTACGTGCTGCTCACCGTCGAGGGCCCGGGCAACGCGCTGGCGGAACTGGAGCGGCGCTTGCGCGTCACCGAGCCGGTGATCAAGTACATCACCGTGCGCATCGACGAGGAACAAAAGCGCCTGGCCAAGATCAAGAAGATCCGCGACGCGAAAGTCCGGCAGCGTCCGCAGACCGCCGAGACCGCAAGCGGCAGCGAGCCCGCGCCGGCCACGGCATAACCGGTTCGGCGAGCAGCGGCGGTGCGGCCGCGCTCTTGTAAAGAAGGAGAATCATGGCTGACGAAGGGAAAAAAGAAGTGACGGGTGAAGCCGCAGCAACGACGCCCGCGGCCACCCCCGGAGCGCCCGCCGCGCCAGGGCCGCGTCCCTACGGACGAGGCCCGGGAGGACCAGGCCGGCGTCCGGGAGGGCCGGGCGGGCGTCCCGGCGGCCGGGGTGAAGGCGGGCCGCGCAAATTCTTCCGCCGCAAGAAGGTGTGCAAGTTCTGCGTGGAGAAGATCGACTCCATCAACTACAAGGACGTGCGCCTGCTGCAGCAGTTCGTGGCCGAGCGCGGCAAGATCGTCCCCCGCCGGCTGACCGGGGTCTGCACCCCCCACCAGCGGCGCCTGAGCGCGGCCATCAAGCAGGCGCGCAACATCGCCCTGCTGCCCTTCGCGGCGAGATACTGAAAGGCGGCTCTTAGCCGTTAACTCTTAGCTCCCGGCCAAAAGCCAAGGCCAAGAGCCAAGAGCCGAGCGTGAAACGGAGTTCTTATATGGAAGTCATCCTCAAAGAAGATGTGCCCACGCTGGGGGCGCGCGGCGACGTGGTCAAAGTGGCCGACGGTTACGGGCGCAATTTCCTGCTGCCGCGCAAACTGGCCATCGAGGCCACCCGCAGCAACCGCGCCGTGATCGAGCAGATGAAGCAGGCGTCGCTGCGCCGCGCTGCCCGGGACAAAGCCGATGCCGAAGCCCAGGCCAAGCTGCTCGAGGCCGTCAGCCTCAGCTTCACCCGCAAGGCGGGGGAGAAGGACCAGCTCTTTGGCTCGGTGACCTCGGGCGACATCGCAGCCGCGCTCGAAGCCAAGGGCTACGTCATCGACCGCCGCAAGATCCACCTCCACGAACCGCTGAAGCATATCGGCGAGTTCAAGGTGCCGATTCGGCTTTACAAAGGTGTGGACGCGACCGTCAAGGTGGTGGTGGACAAGGAACCCGCGGCACCGGAAGGCGAAGAGTAGCCCACGAGGGGACGGCCGCCCTCGCCCGTCAGGGCGCGATGCAATCGCGCCTGAGCCCAGCCCGACCGGGAGGTTTCGCTTGTCGTACAAAATGTAGCCGAGGCGATCCGACACTGTCGGCTCATCAACGAAGCCTTTCGGCCAGCCGACAACGATGGTCAGCCCTTCGCCCGCACCCAGCCGGTGCGAAGCCTCGCCCCTGAACTAAAGAGAGCATCCGGAACCAAAAAGAAAAGCCCGGCTCGTCACCGGGCTCTTAACTGAAGCCTTTGCAGCGCTTAGCCGGAAATGTGCTTATCGAGCGCTTTCTGGATCGTTTCTTTAGGGACGTAGCCCACGAGCTGCTCCTGCACCTTGCCGCCCTTGAAAATCAGCAGGGTGGGAATGCCGCGCACGCCGTAGCGCTGCGGTGTGGCCACGTTCTTGTCCACGTCCATCTTGCCGATTTTGATCTTGCCGCTGTAGGCGGTGGCGACTTCCTCCACGATGGGCGCCAGCGCCTTGCACGGGCCGCACCATGCGGCCCAGAAATCCACCATCACCGGCTGCTCCGACTTGAGCACGTCGCGATCGAAGCTCTCGTCGGTCAATTCCAAAATGCCATTTCCTGCCATCTCTCCTCCGAAATATCAGTGCGAATCGCGCCGCTCTGAACCGCACAATATCGTACCACCTCTGGTTGGATGCGCAAGCGCCGGAGGAAGTCGCAAAGAGAGCAATCAGCAGTCAGCACTCAGCAAAAACCCGCAGCCGTCGACCATGAGTTAGACACCTGCGGCAATTCTTCGTGTTGACTGAATGCTGATTGCGGAGTGCTGATTGCAAATTAAAAGCGCCCTGAATTTTCATTCAGGACGCCCACGGCAGCCCTCCCCCAGAACTGCCTAACTACGGGCAAGAGTCTAGGTGTGGAGGCTGTCACCTGTAAATATAACTAAGGTAACGTCTAGGTAACCTGCCCAGATTGCAGCACGTTGCGTGCGGGTCTGCGCTTCCGCGGCCACGCGTTCGGCATCGGCGCCGCGCACCGCGACCTTCAAATGCCGCTGCGCCCCGGGGGCCGCGCCCTCTGGTAGAATTGATAGGTACAGGTTTGCACGATTGCGAGGGATCTATGGCGCTCAAACGCTTTCTGGTATTCGCATTCGATCCCGCCGACGCCGCTGGAGGATGGCGCGATTTCCGGGGTGACGCTGACACCAAGGAAGAAGCCGAGAAGCTGGCGGAGAAGCATCACGGCCGCATTCAGATCGTTGATACCGCCTTCGAGGAAAAGGTCGGCGGCTCGCCCGTCCACCTCGTGTACACGATGAACCGGGAATTCGACTACCAGGAACACTAGGACTTCGGGATTCCATTGCTGGTAACGATCAGACCGCTGGGGCTGCGGTCAAGCAGGCACCGGGAGCGTCCTTTCAGGCTCGCTTTCGGGTTGCTCCACCCTCAACGAATTCCCGGTTGACGTGCGCAATGATTTGGCCGCGCACGCGACGAAACACCCTCAGCTTGTCCTCCCGTGTTCCGACAGCCTTGGCAGGGTCTTCCAGGTTCCAGTGCAAGAATTTCCATGTGCCGGGAAAGATCGGACAGTGCTCCTTGGCGTGGTCACAAACCGTAACCACGTGAGGGATGGGCTGCCCCAGGAGGCTGGCCACATCCTTGGACTTGTGTTGTGAGATGTCAATGCCAATTTCCCGC
>JAHFUA010000018.1 GCA_023265315.1 Acidobacteriota bacterium
ACAAGCCCAGCTCGCGCATCGCTCGGGATGACAATTTTGGGAGTAGGCTTTCGGCGCAGCTGAAGCCGCGCCCCTCCGAAAGAAGCCGACTGCTAGCGGCTGGCGACCACCGGCTGGCTGGCGAGAACGAATTCCTCCGAAGCCGCGAGGATCTCGTTCACCAGCTGCGGACTCGAGGCCTCGGAGTAGAGGCGCATCAGCGGCTCGGTGCCGGAGGCGCGCATCAGGATCCAGGCTTCGGCGCCGTTGCCGTCGGTGGGCGCATCGAGGAAGAACTTGATGCCGTCCAGATCCTGAGTCCGCACGACCTTATAGCGGCCAATGCGGTCGAGGCCGGCGGCGGCGCGGCGCAGCGCCGCCTGCTTGAGCTCTTCCGGAATGCGCAGGTCGCGGCGGCCGTAGTAGTGCGGCCCGAAATCGCGCTGCAGGCCGGCCACCAGCTCGCCCATGGTCTTCTTCTCGTCGGCCATGACGTTGGCGAGCAGCAGCGAATTCAGGATGCCGTCGCGCTCCGGCAGGTGCCGGGGGATGCCGATGCCGCCCGACTCTTCGCCGCCGACCAGCACCTCGCGCCCGGAGAGCACCACGTCGCAGACGTACTTGAAGCCGATGCCGTGCTCGATCAACTCGCGCCCGTATTTGGCGGCGATGCGGTCCAGCATGCGGGTGGTGTTGAAGGCACGGGTGATGACGCCCGGCCACTTCTTCCGCTCCAGCAGCCAGCGCAGCAGGACGGCATAGCACTTGTGCGCGTCCACGAAGCTGCCGTCTTCGGCGACGGCGCCGATGCGGTCGGCGTCGCCGTCGGTCACGAACCCGGCATGGCATTTCTCGCGCACCACCGTCTTCTGGATCTCGGCAACGTGGGGCTCAATAGGCTCGGGGTTTATGCCGGGGAACATGGGGTCCACGTTGGCGCGGATCTGCACGTAATGGATGCCGCGCGCGGCGAAGATCCCGGCCAGCACGTTGCGTCCCGCTCCGTACATGCAGTCAATGCCGAACTTGAAGCCGGCGCGCGCGATGGCGTCGAGGTCGGCGAATTGGGTAATGGCCGCGACGTAAGGCTGCTTGAAGTCGGTGGGCTCGATAACCGCCTTCTGACCGTTGGGCATGGCGCCCAGTTCCGCTTCGATCCGGCTGATGATGGCCGGTGTGGCCGAGCCGCCAAAACTCGCCTTGAACTTTACCCCGTTCCATTGCCACGGATTGTGGCTGGAGGTGATCATCACCCCGCCGGCGGCGCCGAAGTGCTTCACCGCGTAGGAAAGCGCGGGCGTCGGCGTGTAGTCGTTGGCCAGGCGAATGGGGATGCCGGCTGCCGCCAGCACTTCGCTGATCGCTTCAGCGAAACGGCCGGACAGGAAGCGCGTGTCGTAAGCGACCACCAGTCCTTTTTTCGGATCTTCGTACTTGAGAACGTACGAGGCGATGGCTCCGCCGGCGCGGCGCACGCTCGCGAAGGTGAAGTCCCCGGCGATAACCCCACGCCAGCCGTCCGTGCCGAATTTGATGTCAGGAGGCATTTGGCTCTTGGCCGACGACCGAGGGCCGACGACCGACGACCTACAGCAGCTTCTTCATCTTCCTCTCGTCCAGGTGCTTGACGATCTGGCCCACATCCTGCGAGCGCTGGCGGGTGGTGATGAGCAGAGCGTCGTCCGTCTCGACCACCACCAGATTATTGACGCCGACTGCGGCCACGAATTTCCGCGGCGCGTAGATGTAGTTGCCCT
Organism: Acidobacteriota bacterium; assembly: GCA_023265315.1. GTDB lineage: Bacteria > Acidobacteriota > Terriglobia > Terriglobales > Acidobacteriaceae > JAHFUA01. The sequence goes on from JAHFUA010000018.1 coordinate 1,737, forward strand.
CGGCCGCGAGCGCGTATCCGCCCAAGCCTTCGATCACGTTGCCGCCACCCGACGCGCCCTTCGCCAGCGCGTGGTGTTCGTAGAGCGCCGCCCACGAGCCCAGATCGTTCCATCCGAAATCCGCCGGGATCGCGAACAGATTGGAGTGATGCTCGCCCTTGGCCGAGCGCGGCTCGAGCACGGCATAGTCCACGCTGATGTTCTCGCATCTCCCGTACTCGCGCGCGAAGACCTTGTCGAAGTTGCGCGTGCCGAAGGCGGCGGCGATCTTCTCGAGACGCGGCGCGCTTTCGGAGAAGTGCTCGCGCAGGGCGTTGGCCAGGGTGCGCGCGCTCCAGATGAACATGCCGCTGTTCCAGTAATAATTGCCGGCCTCGACAAACTCCTGTGCCTTCTCCACATTCGGCTTCTCGGTGAAGCGCATGACGTGATAGACGCCATCGCGCGTGCGCCCGCCGGTCTCGATGTAGCCGTAGCCCGTCTCCGGACGCGTGGGCTTGATGCCCATCACCACGATGTTTCCCCCAGCAGCGGCGATCCGCATCGCGTGCTCGACCGCCTTGCAGAACGCCTTTTCGTCTGCGATCACGTGGTCAGCCGGGAACATCCCGATCACTGCCGTGGGATCGGAGCGCAACAGGATGTACGCCGCCAGGCCGACGGCCGGAGCGGTGTTGCGCGCGACGGGCTCGGCAATGATCTGGCCCGCGGAGATCTTCGGGAGCTGGCGGCGGATCGCATTGCGCAGGTCCGGGTTGGTGATGACCCAGAAGCGGCGGGCAGGCGCGAGCGGCAGCAGGCGCGCCACCGTCTGCTGGATCATCGTCTTCTTGCCCTCAAGCGCGAGGACCTGTTTGGCGGTGGCGCGGCGGCTGCGCGGCCAGAAGCGGGTGCCACGGCCGCCGGCCAGGATCACGGGATAGAAATTGGGCTTCAAGGTTGCTAGTGGTACCGCTCCTCCGCCTGGTCGGTCACCCGGTGGAGCAGGCCTTCAGGCCTGCATTCACCCGGACTTCCTGAATTGAGGGCTTTAGCCCCTGAGGTGGTGTGATAATCGCACCGAAGCGTGCGCCCCGAGTAACCACCTCAGCGGCTAAAGCCAAACACTTGTTCAAGCCGCCATTATGCAGGGCTAAAGCCCTGCTCCACCCAATGTCGTCCGAAACTCGTGAAGCCGGTTCACTCGGACTTACCATTAGCCCAGAATGGTCTCGGGTTCCAGCATAGGCTCTGAGGGCAATGTCATCCGCAGCATCTCCAAGTCCTGATGCGGGCGAATGCCCACTTGCCCAACCGCGGCCGGAACCACCAGCGCGTCCCCTGGCGCGAAGCTCACCGCAGCACCGCCTGGCGATTCGGCTGCGCCGGCCCCGTCGAGCGCCAGGAAAATCTGCGGCGAATGCGCAGCTTCGAAGCGGCGCCTCTGGCAAAGGCCAAACTTCTCGACCAGGAAGCTCGGCGATGCCACCAGCGTAGTCGCTCTGTCGTTCCGCTTGACCTTCCCCGCGCGTGTGCGCTCCTTGGCGGCCTCCAGGCCCTGCTCGACGTGGATCTGGCGCGGCCGGCCGTAATCATACAGCCGGTAGGTGGTGTCCGAGTTCTGTTGCGTTTCGACCAGGATCGAGCCCGGCCCGATGGTGTGCACCGTGCCGGCATCCACGTAGATCATTTCGCCGGCGTGGATCTCCACCCAGTTCAGCAATTCCTCGGCGCGGACTTCCTCGATCGCCCGCGCCAACTGCTCGCGCGTGACGCCCGGCTTCAGCCCCAGCGCTACCTGCGCTCCCGGCTCTGCCGCCAGCACGTACCAGCACTCAGTCTTGCCACAGAGCTGGCCCACGCTGCGGGCTGCCTCGTCGTCAGGATGCACCTGGACCGAGAGCTTCGCGCGCGGGAAGAGAAACTTGATCAGCAGCGGAAAACGTTCGGTCTCGCGCGCCGACTCACCCACCAGAGCGCGTCCGTATTCGCGGCAAAGCTGGCCCAGCGTCCGGCCTGCGAGGGGGCCGTTGACGACGCGATTCTCGTCGCCGGTCAGCCAAACCTCCCCCACCGGCTTCTCGCAGCGAGGCCCAGGGTAGATCGGCGAGAGGTCGCGCGCGCCCCAGGGACGCTCGGCGAACTCCGGCCGCAAGAGGAGTGGATACAGTGAGGGCATCAACAACCGGGGCCAGCCTCCAGCCCGAGTATGTCATCCTTCGCGAGCGAATGCGAGCGGAGGATCTGAAGGTAAAGTGTCCGCCGCCGACGTGGGTCGCGCATGCTCTGACGCCAGATTCTCCCGCTCGCTTTGCGCGCGGAAGAATGACAGCGCCTGGGTTTGTTGCCCTACAGGCTGGCGAAGAACCGCCGTATCCGCTCCACGCCGCGGTCCAGCTCCTTGCGCGAGGTGGCATAGGAGATGCGGATGTGCTCGCGGGTCCCGAAGCCTTCTCCGGGCACCACCACTACGTGTGCCTCCCGCAAGAGCCGTCCCGCGATATCGGCTGCTGAGCTCAGCCCATTGCGCCCGAGGAAGCTCGAGATGTTGGGATACACATAGAAGGCGCCCTGGGGCTTGACGCAGCGCAAGCCGGGGATGGTCCGCAATCCTTCCAGCACGTGGTCGCGCAAGGCTATGTACTCGGCCAGCATCTGGTCCACGCATTCCTGCGGACCGCTGAGCGCGGCCACCGCCGCCTTCTGCACAATCGAAGTTGGGTTCGAGGTCTGCTGGCTCTGCAGCTTGCTCATCGCGGACACGATGGGCGCCGGCGCCATGGTGTATCCCAGGCGCCAGCCGGTCATGGCGTAGGTCTTGGAAAGCGAGCCCACGATGAGGAGGTGCTCCTTGGCGTCACGCAGCGAGCCCGCCGAGAAACGCTTGCCGGTGAAGTTCAGGTAGACGTAGCACTCGTCGGAGATCACGTAGATACCGCGCTGGTGGGCCAGGCGCACGATGGCCGTCATGTCCTCGGGGCTCATCACCGCACCCGAGGGATTGGCGGGCGAGTTCAGGATGATGAGCTTGGTGCGCGGCGTGATGGCGCGCTCGATCATCCCGGCGGTGAGCGCAAAATCGCGGGCTTCGTCGGCGGCAACCAGCACCGGCTCGCCGCCCGAGTAGCGGATCATGTCCTTGAACGACACCCAGTAGGGCACCGGCAGGATGACCTCGTCGCCGTGGTCCACCAGCACCTGGATGGCATTGAACAGGGCGTGCTTGCCGCCGGTGGAGGCGATGGCCTCCTCGCGCTTGTAGTCGGAGTCGAAGTCCACGTTGTGGCGGTGGACGATCGAGTCGCGCAGCTCGGCGGTGCCCGCCACCGAGGTGTACTTGGTGAAATTCTGCTGAATGGCGAGAATGGCGGCGTCCTTGATGTGCTGGGGCGTCGCGAAGTGGGGCTCGCCGGCGCCGAAATCCACCACGTCGACGCCGGCGGCGCGCAGCTTCTCCGCCTCGTTCACCACCGCCATGGTGGCCGAGACCTCGATGCGCTGGATGCGGTCGGTCAGCGTCTTCCTGGCTTCTGCGACTGTGCTCATAACGACTCCCCCGTTTTCCTGACCAGTCCGGGCCGGCCTCCGTTCACCTTGCGGTGCAGTTTCTGTTCGACCAGGGGCGGAACCAGCCCGCGCACGGAACCGCCAAGCTGGAACACGTCTTTGATGAGCCGCGAGCTGAGGTAGGAGTACTTTTCTGCGGGCAGCATGAAAACCGTTTCCAGTTGCGGCTCCAGCTTGCGGTTCATCAACGCCATCTGCAGTTCGTATTCGTAGTCGCTGATGGCGCGGATGCCGCGCAGCAGAGCATGCGCCCCCAGCCGCCGCGCGTAGTCCACCAGCAGGCCTTCGAAGGAATCGATGACCACGTTCTTCCACGGCCGGGTCAGCGCCGTCAGCATTTGCTTGCGCTCTTCCACGGTGAACAGAGGTGAATCCTTCTCCGGGTTGCGCAGCACCGCCACGATGAGCTTAGCGAAAATGTTGCTGCCTCGCTCGATCAGGTCGAGGTGCCCGTTGGTGGGCGGGTCAAACGAGCCGGGATAAATGGCAATGACGCCTTTCAAAGCTCCTCGGGACTGTGGGAGGTCAGTGGCAGAGCGATTCTAAGCCGTGCGAGGGCAGGTGGCAATCGGAAGCAGTCCGGGCGGGTGGAAGCCCACGCCTTCAGAGCCTGTGTGAGAACGGCGACCGGACAAGGTCTGGGGGCGCTTCCGTTGGGGTTGCCTTAGTCGGCCCGGCCGCTGCCGAGCCCTTGCTGGCGGTTTACGCCAGCTAGCGGCGGCGCCGCCGCCACATCCGGGCCAGGTTGAAGGCCATGGCCGTGAGCGCGAACTCGGCGTTGACCATCTCCGGCTGTCTGCTCCGTCATCGCCGCCGTACAATCTGTTCGTGACTCTGAAGGACATGATCGCCTGCCCCAAGTGCGGCGGCAAGGAAATTGTGTACTCCTGCGAGCCCAAGTGCTGCTTCAACCACGTCTGTGCCGATTGCCGCAGCACCTTTGAGCTGAACACCGTGAAGACCGGCCAGTTCGACCACCAGACGGCGATCTCGGCGGAAGAGCCGGATTCGAGCGATCCCACGACCGGTTGCGCCGATTGCGGCAGCCTGCGCATGGCCGTCCTCAGCTCCGGACCCGACGAGACTCTGCTACTGTGCGCCAAATGCCGCGCGGTCTCCAAGCTGGTGATCGAAGAATTTGTCCCAGGCAACTTTTAGCTCTTACCGCCCAGACGCCGAGTGCGCCGAGATAATCAAGCCAAAGGCCAAGAGCCAACAGCTAAGAGCGGCCTGCTACAATCCCGCCCATGTCGAAGACGCGCGCCAAGAAGATCAAGCTACTGCTGTTCGACGTGGACGGTGTAATGACCGACGGCAAGCTGTGGATCTTTCCCGCGCCCGCCGGCGCCCAGCAGTCCATCACCGACCCAGGCTTGGCAGAAGCGGCCAAGGGTGGGGCACCCCGCATGATCGAGGCCAAGGGCTTCCACGCCCACGACGGCACCGCCATTTCGCTGGCGCGGCTCGGCGGCCTGAAGACCGGGCTGATCACCAGGCGCAGCTCGGAAACCGTCGCCATGCGCGCCCGCGATCTGAAGCTCGATTACGCCTATCAGGGTGTGATGGTGAAGGTCAGCATCTTCGAGGAAATTCTGGAGAAGGAGCAGATCACCGCCGCCGAAGTGGCCTACATCGGGGATGACGTCATCGACCTGCCCATCATGCGCCGCTGCGGCTTCGCTGTCGCCGTGGCCAATGCCCGCGACGAGGTCAAGCAGGAGGCCCACTGGGTGACGCCGCATGCCGGTGGGGATGGCGCTGTCCGCGACGCCGTCGAGTACATTTTGCGGGCGCAGAGAAGCTGGGATTCGGCGGTGAAGGCTTACCTTGAGCGGGGAGATGCGCCGAGGTAGCAGTCAGCACTGCTAGTTCGGCAGCGGCTCGGTCTTCGTCATCACCGCCGCGAAGCGCGGGTCTTTCCTCAGGCCGGCGAAGACCTCGTCCTTGTACACGTCGTTGATATGGGCGTAGCCCTCCTCGACAGCCTTCTTCAAGTATTCCAGGCTGCGGTCGTAGATGCCCTGCCGGGCGTAGATCCTGGCCAGGGTGTAGGCGTAGCGGGCGCGGTCTTCGGGAGAGGCCATGCGCGCCGCGATTCCTCCCTGCGCCTGCCGCTCGAAGATCTGCGGGTCCAGCTCCAGGGCGCGCATGAACTCGCTGCTCGCTTTGTCGAACTCTTTCTTCTCAAACAATGCCATGCCCAGGTTGCTGTGGAACGAGGCGGAGATCTCGCTCAGCTTCAGCGCCTTCTCATACTCCTTGATGGCTTTGCCGTACTTCTTCCTCATGTAGAACGCGACGCCCAGATTATTGAGGGCCTCGGCATAGTCGCGGTTCATCTTGATGGCGCGGTTGAACTCCTTCTCCGCGACTTTGAGCTGGAGCAACTGCAGGTAGGCGATGCCCATCTTGTTGTGCAGCTCGGCCGAGTCGGCTTTCTTGATGGCCGCGAGATAGTATTCGATGGCGTCGTTGTAGGCCTTCTGCGAGCGCAGTTCGTCGCCGGCTTTCTCGAGATCGCGCGCCGAGGCATCGGCGGGCGGAGGCAGAGGCTGGCGGGGCGCCTCCACGGTCACCGCCGCGGAGTCGCCGTTTGCCGGGACGGACTGCGGCTCGGGCTGCCTCTGGTTGGGGATGGGGGCTTGCGCCAGGGAAACCGGGGTCCCCAGTGCGCCCGGTGTTGGCGCGCTGGGGCGGAGGGAAGACAAGCTGGTGGCGGCCAGGCACATGACCCATAGCAGGTGAGGCATAAGCACCTCCAGGCCGGGCGGCTGCTCCCGGCGCTGTCCAAGGACCCGGTTATCGGCGTGGCTGATTCTGATCGCTTTCGGGATCGGCAGCGTTCTTGTTGCTGCCGTCTCCCTTGAATACCCCCACGATCTTGCCGAAGAAGCCCTTCTTCTTTTTCGGAGCCGGCTGGGGCTGCGCCGAGGTGTGCTGCTGCCCCGGGTTTTGGCCCGGCGGCAACTGCCCTGTATTAGACACCGCAGGGGGCGGAGAAGGTTTCGGTCCCAGGCCCAGGATGCGCGAGAAGAAGCCCTGTTGCTGGGTCGCGACGGCATGATCGCAGGTATCGGTGGGCTCAGTGCCCGCCAGAAAGGCGGCGATGTAGTCGTCGGGACAGGTGGGAGTGGCCAGCCGGTTCGTCACCTTGTCCAGTTTCACGTCCACCACCCCCGCAGGCTGCGTGAACGGCTTCACATCCCGGTACTCGGGGAAGGTGACGGCCTTTTTCATGAACTCCGCCCAGATGGGCGCCGCGGTATCGGCTCCGCTCAGCCGCAGGTCGCTGTAATCGTCGAAGCCGACCCACACGATGCACAGCAGATTGGAGGTGTAGCCGGCGAACCAGCCGTCATGCGAGGTGCCGGTCTTGCCGGCAGCCGGGGCCGTGAAGCCGCGGGCGCGCACGCCGGCGGCGGTGCCCGAGTTGAGCACTGTCTCCATCATGCTGGTCATGATGTAGGCGATGCGCGGATCAAGCACCTGCTGTTTGTCCGCGGCGAAGTCCTGGATCACCTCGCCCTTGGCATCGCGCACAGAAATGACCAGCAAGGGCGACACCCTGACTCCGCCATTGGCGAAGATGGTGTAGGCGCCGGCTACGTCCAGCGGCTTGGCGTCGTAAGCGCCCAGCGCGATGGCCGGCGTAGCCTGCACCGACTTGATGCCGGCCGTGCGCGCCAGCGCCGCCACTTTGTCGTAGCCCGTCATTTCTGCAACCTTGACGGTTGCGTTGTTGAGCGAGTGCGAGAGCGCATAGGTCGCGCTCACCGGACCGTGGTACTCCTCCTTGTAGTTGCGCGGTTCGTAGATCTGGTCGCCATAGGCGAAGGTGGTGGGTGCGTCATCCACCACCGAGGCCGGCGTCAGCACCGGGGTCCCATCGAGTCCGGTGTTGATGGCCGCGGCGTACACGAAGGGCTTGAAGACGGATCCCGTCGGCCGCTGCGCTACCGCGTGGTCCAACTGGCTGAACCCGTAATTGCGCCCGCCTACCAGAGCGAGCACGTTTCCGCTGTGTGGATCCATCGCGACCAGCGCCACTTGCGCCATCGGCCCCGGCTGCACTGTGGTCTCCCACTTGGCCGCTTTGCCCGTCCCCACCTTCTGCCGCTTGGTGCGCAGCTTCTCCACTTTGGCGTCGATCAGCTTAACGCCCATCTGCACCGCTACCGCCGCGGCTTCCTGCAGGTTGGGATCGAGCGTGGTGTAGATGCGGTAGCCGTGCTCGTTCATCTCGCGTTCGGGGAACTTGGGCGCGAGGATGTCCTTCACTAAGTCCACGAAGTAGGGAGCGTCGCTGGCCTCCACGTTAGGCGGGGCGAGCTTGAGCGCAGTCGCCTTGGCCTTGTCTGCCTGCTCGCGGGTGATCGCACCCGTCTCCACCATGGAGTCGAGCACCAGATTGCGGCGCTCCTGCGCGCGCTCGGGGTACTTGTAGGGCGAGAGATAATTCGGCCGCTGGATCATCCCCGCCAGCAGCGCGGCTTCGGGCAGGGTCAGGTTCTTGATGTCCTTGCCGAAGTAAGCCTGGGAGGCCTCGCCAAAGCCCTGGATGGTGAACGAGCCGCGCTGTCCCATGTACACCGAGTTGGCATACATCTCGAACAGTTGCGGCTTGGAAAAGCGCTGCTCCAGCTCCACCGCGATGAGCATCTCCGCCAGCTTGCGCTTGATGGTCTTCTGCGGGCTGAGGAAGAAGCCACGCGCGATCTGCATGGTCAGCGTGGAACCGCCCTGCTCGTGGCGCCCGCTGCGCAGGTCCACCAGCGCCGCTTCCATGAGCCGGTAGTAATTGACCCCGGCGTGCTGGAAGAAGCGACGGTCCTCGATAGCCAGCACCGCGTCCACCATGAGCTTGGGAATCTCGTTGAAGCCGACCAGCCGCCGCTTGGCCCGCTGCTCGCTGTCGGAGAGCGCGGTGACCAGCTGCGGTTCCAGTTCGTAGGCCTTCAGTTCGTCCTTCTTGTCCTCGGCGCTGACGATCTTTTCCACCCGCCCGTCGCTGACGCGGATCACCGCCCCTTCGGCGCTGTGGTAGGAGACCGGCCCGGGCCGGATCTCGATCCCCGACTTGACCAGCTTGAACGTGCCCAGCGGCGAATCCCCGCCTTCGGTGTAGCCGGCCCGCCGGAGCTGGGCGGCGACCTCGTGCACCGTCAGCTTGTCGCCGGTGCGCACGAGCTGGGGAAGGGCGTAGATCTTGGCGGCGTTGGCGAAGATGGGCCCCCGCATCCGCCGCTCCACAATCCGCTGGTACTTGATGTAGTAGTAGGCGAAGACGCCGATGGCGGCGCACACCACCAGCAACACGGCCGCGAGCGCCACCTTCGCCACCGGGTTCGACAACCGGCCGCTGGCGCCCCTGGCCGCCACAATGAATCTCGGAATCTTGAGTTTTATCGCCACGATGGATCGATGAAACGCGTGACTTCGATCAAGACGGTCGTGGGCCTGCTTCCCTTATCTGCCACCAAGTTGGATGCCATCCACCGGCCCCGTGCTCATTACCCACCAAAATTGCTTGCCTCGACCAGAGCCCGCCGGCCGCCGATGTTGGCTGTGCGTGCATCCGGCGGTGGGAAGGGCACAAACCGGCTCTCAGATGCGCTTGTTCTTGGTCGCGGGGTGGAACTTCAAGTCCAGCGGGAAGCCCGGCAGGTCAACGTGCACGCTGTAATCGGCCCAGATGGAAAGTTCCGCCCCGTTGCGCAACACGTTGATCTGCTCCGCTTTCAACGGGATGCCGTATTCTGCCGCCTTCTTCGCCAGAGTGTTGCGGATGTCCTGCTCGCTCTTGTTGCTGTACGAATTGATGAGGGCTTCGTTCTGGATGTCGTCCTGGAACTGGTAATTGTTAAAGTAGGGCGGCAACAGCATCCAGGCGGTGTAAAACGCCGCCACCACCAGCACAACCCCGAACAGCGCCTTGAGCCTATTCATTCCCCATCCGGTCCCGACCGGCGGGCGCGCTTCGCTCAGGAAGCCGGCCGGAACGCCTTGCCAAAATGGGTTTCTATGCTGCTGATGGTAGCATCCTCGATTTTGCGTGTCGAGCGCTCCACCACCTCGACTTTGCCTTCGGAAACCTTCCTGCCAACAGTGACACGGAAGGGCATGCCCACCAGGTCAGCGTCCTTGAACTTGACTCCTGGACGCTCATCGCGGTCGTCCAGCAGCACGTCGTAACCGGCGGCTTCCAGCTTCTGAGTGACATCGATGGCCGCATGCTTGATGTTCGCATCCGCGAAGTTGGTCGGCGTCACCACGATCTCGAAGGGTGCGATCTGCGGCGGCAGCCAGAAACCCTCCTCATCATGGTTTTGCTCGATGGCGGCGGTCAGGATGCGTTCCACGCCGATGCCGTAGCTGCCCATGATGGGCGTGACCTCCTTGCCGTCCTTGTCCAGCACGCGCAGCCCCATGGCCTGGGAGTACTTGTAGCCCAGCTTGAAGATGTGCCCGATCTCCACCGCCTTGCCCACCACCAGCGGCGCGCCGCAGTTGGGACAGCCTTCGCCCTCTCTAACGGTGCGCAGGTCTATCCACTGTTCTACCGGAAAATCCCGTCCAGGCGTGATATTACGCAGGTGATAGTCCTCCTTGTTCGCGCCCGAGACCAGGTTGGTGCGCCCCTGGAGCGCGGTGTCCACCAGCACGATGGGCGGCCCGTACTTGTTCTTGCCCGGAGGGATGCTGATCGGTCCCAGGAAACCGGCCGGGGAGCCAAAAATCTCCTGGATCTCTTCGGGGTGCATCGGGCGGAACACGCGCCCCTCGACCGCCGACGACAGCTTGGCCTCGTTCAACTGGTGGTCGCCGCGCACGAAGGCGATGACCGGCCGATTGCGGCTTTCACCGGTCTTGCCATCCTCTTCCACGGCCATGTAGGCCATGGTCTTCATCTTCTGCTGGGGCGAGACGCCGAGATACTTCGCAACTTCTTCTACCGTCTTCAGCCCTGGGGTGTGCACCAGTTCAGGCTTGCCGGTTCCAGTCGGCGCAAGGTCCTCGACCGGCTCCACGCGCGACGTGGCCTTCTCCAGGTTCGCGGCGTAACCACACTTCGGACAGCTCGCGACGAAGTCCTCGCCCGCGTCCGTCATCACCATGAACTCGTGCGACTGCGAGCCACCCATTGCCCCCGAATGTGCCTCCACCACCACGTACTTCAAGCCGCAGCGGTCGAAGATGCGGCGGTAGGCGTTATCGTGCTTGCGGTAAGACACGTCGAGGCCGGCGGCGTCGAGGTCGAACGAGTACGAGTCCTTCATGGTGAACTGCCGCACCCGCAGCAGGCCGGACTTCGGACGCGGCTCGTCGCGGAACTTCTCCTGGATCTGGTACCAGATCTGCGGCAACTCCTTGTAGCTGCGCAGCTCCTTGCGCGCGATCTCGGTCATGCCTTCTTCGTGGGTCATGCCCAGGCACAGGTCGCGCCCGCCGCGATCCTTCAGGCGAAACATGTTCTCGCCCATCGCCGTCCAGCGGCCGCTCGATTCCCATAGCTCGCGCGGATTGAGCGCCGGCAGGTAGAACTCCTGCCCGATCTTGTCCATCTCCTCGCGGACGATTTGCGTGATCTTCAGCTTCGCCCGCTGCCCCAGGAACAGGAACGAGTACAGCCCGGCGGCCAGTTGGCGAACGTATCCGGCGCGCACCAGGTACTTGTGGCTGGCAACCTCGGCATCGGCCGGCGCCTCGCGCAGCGTAGGAATAAACAGTTGTGACCAGCGGTGCATGCTCGCGACTTTCACCTCAGAGGAATTTTTATTGTAAAGGAAGGGAGTTCCGGCGTCTTGGCTGGGATCCACTTACCACTCTCCACCTATTACTTGCCACTCACACCATCTGCGTCCCCCACAAATCGTGCAGGTGCACGATGCCTTCTAGCCGCCCGCTTCCGTCCACGACCGGCAAGGAAGTGATTTTCTTCTGCTCCATGGTGTTCAGCGCGGTGACGGCGAACTGGTCGCGGTGGATGACTTTGGGGTTGCGCGTCATGCACTCGGCGGCGGTCAGGTCAAGGATGTCTTTGCCGCGGCGCTCGAGCAGTCGGCGCAGGTCGCCGTCGGAAATCACGCCCACCAGCTTTTCGCCCTCGACCACGGTAGTGACGCCCAGCCCTTTGCGCGACATCTCGTAGATCACGTCCTGCAGGCGCGTGGTGGGAGCGACCCGGGGCACCGCGTCGCCGGAGTGCATCAGCGACCCCACCCGCGCCAGCCTCTTGCCCAGCTTGCCCCCGGGATGCAGGTCCGCAAAATCTTCTTCCTTGAAGCCGCGCTTTTCCGCCAGTGCCAGCGCCAGCGCGTCGCCGAGCGCTAGCATGGTGGTGGTGGAGGCGGTGGGCGCGAGGCCCAGCGAGCAGGCTTCCTGCGCCACCGAGCAATCGAGCGCCACATCGGCCGCCTGCGCCAGCGTGGACACCTTGGGGGAGGGCACGGCTTTAGCCGTGCCGGGTGGCGACGCAAGAGATCCGGGCTTTAGCCCCTGAGGGAAATCCGAGCAAATCGCATCCCCCGTCATGGCGATCAGGCCGAGCCCCAGGCGCTTGATCGTCGGCAGCAGGGCGACGATCTCTTCCGTCTCACCACTGTAAGAAAGCGCCAGGACCACGTCGCCGCGGACCAGCATGCCGAGGTCGCCGTGGACCGCCTCCGCCGGATGTAGGAACAGCGCTGGCGTGCCGGTCGAGCTGAGCGTGGCCGCCACCTTGCGCGCCACCAGCCCGCTCTTGCCCAGGCCGGTGACGACCGCGCGTCCCGCGCAGCCGTAGAGCATCTCTACGGCTTGCTCGAACGCCTTGGCCATGGGACCGGCCAGGCGGTCGGCCAGTGCCTTGAGCGCTGCGGCCTCGATGCGCACTACGTTCTCGCCAATGTGTCGCACGGGAAGGAGAGATGGTAACAAAAACCTCGACAGCCGCCGAAGGCCAAGAGGTGATTGTTTTGGCTGGAGTGCTTTTGGCTCCTGGCCAAAAGCTAAGAGCCGATTGCCAAGAGCCGTTTTACGAATCCCGGAAAGTGACCGCTTTCCGTACCGCCAGCAGTTCTTCCAGCACGCCCCGCAGCTTCGACAATTCCAGCGCATTGGGGCCGTCGGACTTGGCTTGCGCGGGATTGTCGTGGACTTCGAGGAAGATGCCGTCCACGCCCGCGGCCACCGCGGCCCGCGCCAGCACGGGAATGAACTGCGGCTGGCCGCCGGAGACGGCCTCGCCGCCCGCCCCCGCCGAAGGCAGTTGCACCGAGTGGGTGGCGTCGAAGACCACGGGCGCGAACTCGCGCATCACCGGCAGCGAGCGCATATCCACCACCAGATTGTTGTAGCCGAAAGAGCTGCCGCGCTCGGTGAGGAACACCCGCTGAGTTCCCGCCTTGCGCGCCTTTTCGACGGCGTGCCGCATGTCCCACGGCGAGACGAACTGTCCCTTCTTGATGTTCACCGCGCGCCCGGTGCGGGCCGCGGCCACGATCAGGTCAGTCTGCCGGCAGAGGAACGCGGGAATCTGCAGCACGTCCACGGCCTCGGCTACGCGCGGCACGTCCGCGGCTTCGTGCACGTCGGTCAGCACCGGGATCTTCACCCGCGCGGCGATCTTGTGCAGGATTCGCAGGCCTGCGGCCACGCCCGGCCCACGATAGCTCTTGATAGACGTGCGGTTTGCCTTGTCATAGGACGCCTTGAAGATGAAGGGCAGGCGCAGCGCACGGCAGACACCGGCGATGGACTCCGCCATCTTCAGCGCGTGCTCTTCGCTCTCGATGACGCACGGCCCGGCGATAAGGAACAGCGAGCCACCGCCAATCTCGACGTTGCCGACTTGGAAGGAAGTTGCCAAAACCTTTCACCGCCGAGACGCAGAGGACGCCGAGAACATAATTCATTTCTCGGCGCACTCGGCGGTGAAATCTTACCGCTTTCCGACCTTCTCCGGTCTGAGGAACATCTCGAGTTCTGCCGTTGCCTTCTGCTCGCGCCGCCGTAGCCGGTTCTGGTATGACGCGCCCATGAAGGCTTGGAATAGCGGGTGCGGCTCCAGCGGCTTCGATTTGAACTCAGGATGGAACTGGCACCCCAGGAAATAGGGATGGTCGGGGATTTCGACAATCTCGACGTACGTTCCGTCGGGGGTGGCGCCGGTGATGCTCAGGCCGCCGCCGGTGAGCACCGCCTCGTATTCGCGGTTGAACTCGTAGCGATGGCGATGACGTTCGCTGATCTCCAGCGTTCCATAAGCCTTGGCGGCGAACGAGCCGGGGGTGAGCTTGCAGGTCCAGGCGCCCAGGCGCATGGTGCCGCCCAGTTCGTCGATGCCACGCAGTTCGCGCAGCTTGTAGATGACGCGGTGCGGCGTTGCCGGATCGAACTCGCTCGAATCCGCTCCCTCCAGCCCGCACACGTTGCGCGCGAACTCGATGCAGGCGGTCTGCATCCCCAGGCAGATACCGAAATACGGCACCTTCTTCTCCCGCGCGTAGCGGATGCCGTTCAGCATCCCGCTGATGCCGCGCTTGCCGAAGCCGCCGGGCACCAGGATGCCGTCGAATTCCTCGAGCTGGGATTCGTAGCTGCGGTCATTCTTCTCCTTGCCCTCCAGACCCTCGGCCTCCACCCACACCAGGTTAGGCTTCAGGTTGAAGGCGAGCGCACCGTGCACCAGCGCTTCCTTGAGCGATTTGTACGAGTCTTCGTACTCGACGTACTTGCCGACGATGGCGATCGAGACCTCGTCCTTGGGGTTATAGACGCGGCGCACCAGGTCTTCCCACGGCGCCAGGTCAGCCTCGCGGGCCTCAAGGTGCAGGTATTTCAAAATGAGCGCGTCCACGCCTTCCTTGGCGAACAGCAACGGCACCTCATAGATGGAAGCCACGTCCTTGGCCGTGATCACGGCCTCTTCCTCGACGTTACAGAAAAGCGCGATCTTGGACTTGATGTCCTTGGAGAGGAAGCGGTCGGTGCGGCAGAGCAGGATGTCGGGCTGGATTCCGATGGAGAGCAGTTCCTTCACCGAGTGCTGCGTGGGCTTGGTCTTTAGCTCGCTGGCGGCGGCGATGAAGGGCACCAGCGTCACGTGCATGAACAAGGTGTTCTCGCGCCCCAGGTCCTGGCGCATCTGGCGGATGGCCTCGAGGAAGGGCAGCGACTCGATATCGCCCACCGTGCCGCCGATCTCGACCAGCACCACGTCCACGTCCTGGGCCACCTTTTTCATCGCCGCCTTGATTTCGTTGGTGACGTGCGGGATGACCTGGACGGTCTTGCCGAGATAGTCGCCGCGCCGTTCCTTGGTGATGATCTGCTCGTAGATGCGGCCGGTGGTCCAGTTGTTATCGCGGCTGAGGCGGGCGTGGGTGAAGCGCTCGTAGTGGCCAAGATCGAGGTCGGTCTCAGCGCCGTCGTCGGTCACGAAGACCTCGCCGTGCTGGAACGGCGACATGGTTCCGGGATCGACGTTGAGGTAGGGATCCATCTTCATCAGGTTGACCTTCAAGCCGCGGCTCTCCAGCAGGCAGCCGACCGAGGCTGCAGCCAGACCTTTACCCAAAGAAGACACGACACCGCCGGTCACAAAGATGTACTTTGCCGACATCTCATCCTCGCCCTGAGTTTTTCTAGTAGTTTGTACGTTCCGGAGGGGTGCACAAGCAATTATGCCTGAAAACCGGGGCCGGGGCCAGCCCTGAGCAGAAGGCCCGGCTGGGCCGCCAGCCGGAACTGTGGCATCTAACCTCAACAGGCGTGCAAGCCAATGCAGCGGGTTAAGATGGAGTGTATGCACAGGTTTCTCTGGAGCGCGGCAGCTCTGCTGATTGCCCTTTCTGTCGCCATTTCGGCAGCTTGGGCCCAGAACCCGCAGCTCACCAAGCGGCTTATCCTCAAGGACGGCAGCTATCAGCCGGCCACCAAGTGGGAGGTTAAGGGCGACCGAGTGCGCTATTACAGTGCTGAGCGCTACGAGTGGGAGGAGGTCCCTTCCAACCTGGTGGACTGGCCCGCCACCGAGAAATGGGAGAAGGAGAGCGCCAGCCACCACATTTCCCAGGAAACCAAGGAAGTTTCCGCCGAACTGGAGGAGGCGCGCAGGGCGGAAGATGCCCGGACACCGCTGGTCGCTCCCGGCATCAAGCTGCCTTCACAAGGCGGTGTCTTCCTGCTGGACAGGTTCCAACGTCAGCCGCAACTGGTCGAACTGGCGCAGAGCGGCGGAGAAGTGAAAAAAGACATGGGCAAGAACGTGCTGCGCGCGGCCATCAACCCGCTGGCCTCGATGAAGCAGAGCATCGAGCTCGCCGGCGCCCGCGCCCGCGTGCAATCGCATGAGACCCGGCCCGTGATCTATGTGGACGTCGATACCGACTTCGATTCCTCGACCGGCTCCACCCCTCCCGATGCCGCCCACCGTTTCCGCCTGCTGCGTTTGCAGCGCAAGAAAGACTCGCGCGTGGTCGGCAACCTGAAGATCGCCCTGACCGGCAAGGTCTCGCAGCAAGAGAGCTTCATCGAGACGGTTGCCGAGCCATTCTCCGGCGACTGGGTGCGGGTGAGTCCCGCCAAAGACCTTGAGCCCGGCGAGTATGCCCTGGCCGAGATGTTGGGCGAAAAGCAGATCAATCTTTACGTGTGGGATTTCGGCGTGGACCCGTCGGCCCCGGCCAATCCCGGCGCCTGGAAGCCCGTCCAGCCCCCGCCCTCGAAGACCGGCACGGATGAATCGCCGGTGCTGGGGACAAGACAGAAGTAGGGCTCAGCAATCAATTGAGTCATTGAGCTGGCCCAATGACTTACCGCACCATCCCCTGCTGGGCGACGGCGATGTTGTCGCGGGTGGAGTTCTTCACCATGTACATCATCTCGTCGGCCTGGCGGATGATCTCGTGGGTGCTCTTGGCGTCTTCCGGGTAGGTGGCTACGCCGATGGAAGCGCGCACGCTCAACCCCAGGGCGTCGCTCTCCAGAAAGGCGGTGTGGCGAAAGACATCCAGGATGCGGCGGGCGACCACCATGGCGGAGTCCTTGTTGGTCTGCGGCAGCAGGATCACGAACTCGTCTCCCCCATAGCGGAAGGCGTAATCGATCAGCCGGAGGTGGTGCTTGAGATGGAAGCCGACCTCGGCCAGCAGCTTGCTGCCCACCAGGTGGCCGTGGGTATCGTTGACGCGCTTGAAGTGGTCGAGGTCGATGAACAGCACGCTGAACTCGTAGCCGAAGCGCGCCGAGCGATAGACCTCGGCTTCCAGCGTCTTGTAGAGGTGCCGGGCGTTGAAGAGGCCGGTGACATCGTCGGTGATGGTGAGTTCCTGGATCTTCTCTACGGCGCGGGCGTTATCGATGGCGATGGCGGCGTAATCGCACAGGGCGCCCAGAAAGAACAATTCGTTATCGCCAAACGTCTCCATGGCGCAGTTGATCAACTGGATCACGCCCAGCACGCGGTGGCGCGAGCGCAGCGGCACGCAGATGATCGACCGCGTCTGCCATTTGGTCATTTCATCCACCCGCTTGGCGAAGCGCGGGTCGTTGTAAACGTCGGGCACGATCAGGGACTCGCCGTGTTTGGCCACCCATCCCGCGATCCCCTCGCCCACCTTCAAGCGCAGGTTCTTCAGCGTCTCCGCGGCCTCGCCCACGGCGATGGCGAAATACAGCTCCTGCTTGCTCTCGTCCACCATGAGCAGGGACCAGGTGTCGGGACGAAAGTATTCCGCCATCTTGTCCATGATGGTCTGCAGGATGGAGTCCAGGTTCAGCGAGGAGGTGAGGGCCTTGGCGACATCATGGAAGATGTTCAGTTCCTGTACTTGCCGTTTGCCGTCAGCAGTGGCCTCGGTTATGGAAACGTGGACGGTCACAGCGAAACCCCGGTGGGCGCATTATAGCTTCAGGTTCTGAGAGCCGGCACAAAAATGTCCCATGCCGTCCACACTTCAGTAACCATCGGGCCATGTCCGAAATAATTGTCACCAGAGGACTTAGCACTACTCGCCGTTGACACGTTCCACCGCCCCTCCCTATCATGGCCGCAGCTATGGGTTCCTTCGGCGAACGCATGCAGCGCCAGCGCGAGATGCGCGGCATCACGCTGGAGGAGATCTCCGAGTCCACCAAGATCAGCAGCCGTTGCCTGCGCGCCCTGGAAGAGGAAGAATTCGACAAGCTTCCCGGCGGCATCTTCAACAAAGGGTTTGTCCGCGCCTACGCCAGCTATCTCGGCATCGACGAAGACGAGGCGGTCGCCGACTTCATCGCAGCTTCCGGAGGCGAACCGGATCAGCCCTTGCCCGACCCGCCCCAGCCGCGCGCTGTGGCCCTGGGACAACGCGCCGAGGGACATCCCAACTGGCGCGCGTTTGCCCTGGTCGGGCTGCTGCTGGCAACCCTGGTTGCGGCGGCCTGGAAGCTGGGGCCACTGGCGTTCTCCAGGGTTTCCCAAGCCTTGACTGCCCGCCTGAACTCCAAGCCGGCACCCCCGCCGGCGCCGCCCAGCGTTACGCCTAAGAGCACGCCTGACCTTCTGGCCACGGCTCCTCTGCCCCCTCCTGCTGCTGCCCAAAGACCGATGGCCAAAGCCAGACCCGTAGCCGTTGCCGTGGGCGGTCCGGCAACAGCTTCCCCCATCACCTCGGAGTCGGCCGCGGCTCCATCCCCGCAGGCGCCGCCGCGCACCTTCGTGGTACAGATCCGCGCCACCCAGGATGCCTGGGTGCAGATCGTGGCCGACGGCACGCTGCTGAGTGAAGGTGTGCTGGTCCCGCCGGCAGAGAAGCGCGTGCGGGCCGCCAAACAGGTGACTATCAAGACCGGCAATGCGGCGGGCGTAAAAGTCTCCTTCAACGGCCAGCCGTTGCCGTCTCTGGGAGAAGAAAACCAGATGGCCACGGTGACCCTGACTGCCGCAGGCGTGCAACGCTGAGGAGGCTCGGATGCCGCGCATGATCGAGCTGATCCGCCAGTCGGCGGTGCCGCCCGACATCCTGCGCGCGGCCGCCCGGGGCGCGCTGGCGCTGCCCCCGGCGGAGATGATTGAGATCCTGGTTCAACTCACCCAAAACCCCGTCTTCGCTCAGCAATCGGGGATGACTCTGGCGGGCTGGGACGAGACTTCATCGCTGGCGGCAGCTTCCGATCCCCATGCTCCCCCGGCCGTGCTCGAGTACTTCAGCCAGCCCGAGCACCTGCGCCCGCGCTTGCTTCCAGCGCTGCTCGAGAACTCCTCCGTACCCGAGTCCCGGCTGGTGGACATCGCGCGCAGCGCCTGGCGAGAGATCATTCCCCTCATGCTCGCCAGCTCCCGCGTGCAGACGACGGCCAACGTGCTGCACGCCCTCGCTGGCAACCAGCGCCTGGAAGAACGGGAGTCCCAGCGCGTGTGCGAGATGCTGGCGCGCCTCGGCGAACAGGGGAAGCCCATCGCGGGGGATGAAACCGTGCCCTACGAGGTGGCGCACGCGGCCGAGATCGTGGCCGAGGAGGGAAAACCCTTCGCTCTAGTCACGCGCACCTGCGATATTCTCGGTCTGGGCATTGAAGACTTCGACCTTTCGCCCACTGCAGACGGCGCTGTCGCCACGCTCGAAGTCATGCCCGCGCTCCAGGCCAAGGCAGCGCAGGCGGCGGACGATCCCAACCTCCAGCGGCGCGTTTCGACCCTGCACCGGATCGCCAAGCTCACCGTCGGCCAGCGGGTTCAGTTGGCGATGAAGGGAAGCCGCGACGAGCGCTTCATCCTCATTCGTGACGGCGCCAGGGTGGTGGCCTTGGCCGTGCTGGAATCGCCCAAGCTGATGGAGAATGAGGTCGAGATCTTCGCCTCCATGCGCAACGTGCACGAGGTGGTGTTGCGCACCATCACCCTGAAGCGCAAATTCATGAAGGTGTACGCCGTGGTGAAGGCACTGGTGAACAATCCGCGCACCCCACTGGATATTGCCTTGCCGCTGCTCGGGCATTTGCTGGTGCACGACCTGAAGGCGCTCTCTGCGAACAAGAACGTCAACGACACCATCCGCAAGCTGGCCAACAAGCTTTACAACCAGAAGAAAACGGCCGCCGGAACGCGCTAGGATGCTGGCCGTGCCGGTGACTTGTCCCATAGAATGACCTGTCGAAGTAGCGGAGTGCCTGTTTGCCTGCCAGCGCTGCTGATCCCATCGGTGACCTGCTGAGGAAGGCGAAAACCATCGCCGTGGTGGGGCTTTCCAACAAGCCGTTACGGCCCAGCCACGGCGTCGCTCTCTACATGCAGGAGCAGGGCTATCGCATCATTCCCGTGAATCCCAACCTCCAGAGCGTGCTGGGCGAGAAGGCGTACCCTTCGCTAAAAGACGTGCCGGAGAAGATCGACGTGGTAAACATCTTCCGCCGCCCGGAGTTCGTCCCCGAGGTAGTGGACCAGGCGATCGCTCTCGAGGTGCCCGCGGTGTGGATGCAGGAAGAGGTCATCCACGAACAGGCCGCCGAGAAGGCCCGCCAGGCCGGCATCTTCGTGGTGATGGACCGCTGCATTCTGAAAGAGCACCGGGCGCGGCACCGCTAGCGTTGCGTACTGATCGCTACGCGCGGACCAGGATCACCGTCGCGTCGTCGGCGAAGGCGCCGCGGCAGAAGGCGCGCACGTCATCGAGCAAGGTTTCGGCGCAGCTGCCAGGCCGCGAAAGATGAGAGATCAGGCGGTCGGTGCCGTAATCTTCGCGGCCGTCACTGGCTTCGGTGATGCCGTCGCTGTAGAAGAGCAGCCGCGCTCCGGGTGGGAGGGCCACTGTCTCCTCACTGTACCTGCCCGGACTCAATCCCAGCGGGATTCCCTCACGCGTAGGGATCGAGCGAGCGCCGGCATGGTCCACCAGCAGCGGCCATGGGTGCCCGGCGTTGGCAAAGGTCAGGGTGCGCCGCGCCGGATCGAGCACTGCGTAGATCATGGTGACAAACTTGCCCGCGGGCAGCTCGTCCATGATGCTCCAATTGACGCGCGCCAGCAGCTCGCCGGGACTGGCAGCTCCGACACCAAGCTCACGTTGACTTTGAAGGTGTGTTAACGATAGTTGCTTGACTCCGGCATCTTCGCCAGGAAGGCCTAGCGACAACTGACGGCCGGAGCGATCACGCCGGCTGGGTCTGCGATTTGGCCGCGCCAGATGACGTTGATGCAGGACGGTTTCCGCCAGCGAGCGCACCAGCCTGCGGGTGGCCGACATCAGTAGCGCCGCCGCCATGCCTTTGCCGGAAACGTCAGCCAGCACCAGCCCCCAGCGCCCGTCTGCGAGCGGAATGAAGTCGTACCAGTCGCCGCTGACGGCGCCCGCGGGTGCGCACAGCCCCTGGATGGCGAAGCCGGGGACGAAGGGCGAGGATTTGGGGAATAGCGCCTCCTGGATCTGGCGGGCTTCCTGGGCGTCGCTCAGCATCCGTTGGCGCTCCAGGCGTTCCCGCTGGAACAGCCGCGCATTCTCGATGGCAACGGCGATGTGTCCCGCCAGCACCTCCAAAAGCTGCCGTTGCTCGAGTGGGAAGGCGTCCAGTTCGGTCCAAGTGGCGCTGAAAACGCCGATCACCTGCCCCCGCACCTTGAGGGGGATGTCGAGTTCGCAGAGGGTGCCCGGCTCGCACTCGATGTAAAAGGGGTCTTTGCGGACGTCCGGAGCGTAGCGAGTTTCGCCCGTAGCCGCCACCCAACCCACCATACCCTGCTTGCCGATCTTCACTCGCGCCCCCTTGCCGTGCAGGGTGCAACCCTGGACCCCGGCCAGCACCATCTCATTGGCTTCGAAGTCGCGCAGGAAGATCGAAGTCTCGACACAGCCGAAGCCGCGCGCGACCTCATTCACCACCCGGTCAATCAGCAGGTCGAGGTCGAGCGTGGAAGTGATTTTCTGCGCGGCTTGCTGGATGCGGCTCACTTCGTCCAAAAGACGGGCACGCGATACGAACTCCGAGGCTTCGGCCTTGGGCTGGGGACTGGTAGCCATGACTTGCTTCCTGTGCTCCAGAAAGCCTTGCGAGCACTCCTCAGTGGATGTCCCGCAAACCGTCAGGATTCTTTTTTGGGAGGCGGAGAAGCCTTCTCAGCAACGCTCGCCCGCCGCTTGCGGATCTCTTCCATGCGCTCGCGGATGCGCCTCTCGATGCCTTCGTTCGTGGGGAAGTAATAGCGCCGGTTCTTCAGGTTGTCGGGAAGGCACTGCATGTCCGCGACCTTCTCGTCGAGGTCGTGGGCGTACTGGTAGCCGGCGCCGTAGCCCAGTCCCTTCATCATGCCGGTGACAGGGTTGCGCAGTTGAAGGGGAACGGGCTCGGCGACCGTGCGCTCCACGTCCTGCTGCACCGCGCCGTAGGCGGTGTAGAGCGCGTTAGATTTGGGCGCGAGCGCGAGGTAGACGGCGGCTTCGGCCAGCGCGAGATTGCCTTCCGGCATGCCGATAAAATCCACGGCATCGCGCGCCGCCACCGCCAGCGAGAGCGCGTTGGGGTCGGCCAGGCCGACGTCCTCGACCGCCATGCGCACCAGCCGCCGCGCCAGGTAGAGAGGATCTTCGCCGGCTTCGATCATGCGCGCCAGCCAGTAGAGCGAGGCGTCGGGATCGCTGTTGCGCACCGACTTGTGCAGCGCGGAGATCAGGTTGTAGTGCTGCTCGCCGGCTTTGTCATAGAGCAGAATGCGTTTCTGCAAGGCGTCCTGGGCGATCTGCTCGGTGAGCTCGCCATTCGGGCCGGCGGTCCCGGCGGCGACTTCCAGCACGTTGTAGGCGGAGCGGGCGTCGCCGCTCGCATAGGCGGCGATCTTGGCCAGCACCTCGTCGCTGGCGCGCAGGTTCATCCCGCCCAGGCCGCGCTCGGGGTCAGCCAGCGCGCGCTTCAGCAACGCGATGATCTGCCCCTCCGTCAGCGGGTTCAGGACGTACACGCGACAGCGCGACAGCAGCGCCGAGATGATCTCGAACGAGGGATTCTCGGTAGTGGCGCCGATCAGCCGGATCGAGCCCTTCTCGACGTAGGGGAGGAAGGCGTCCTGCTGTGCCTTGTTGAAGCGGTGAACTTCGTCCACGAACAGGATGGTGCGGGTGCCGTACTGGCGCGCTCTTTCGGCATCCGCCATGACTTGTTTGATCTCCTTGATGCCGCTGAGCACAGCGGAGAACTGGATGAAGTCGGCGCGGGTCATGCCCGCGATGATCTTGGCCAGCGTGGTCTTGCCCACCCCGGGCGGCCCCCAGAAGATCAGCGAGCCGGGATCGTCGCGCTCGATCTGCAAGCGCAACGGCTTGCCCGGTCCCAGGATGTGCTCCTGGCCGAGGAATTCATCGAGCGTGCGCGGACGCATGCGGTCCGCCAGCGGCCGCGAGCGGTCGCCGGAATCATCGCCGGACGGGATGGGCTGGAAGAGAGACATTGAAGCAATCGGCAATCAGTGACGCCGGCGTCTCGCCGGCTGTCGCGGCGGCGTCCCGCCGCCGCTTGATTCCAACGCGATCACCCGATGAGCCGATCACCCGATGATCAAATTCCCGACCTCCTCTGCCTGGCCGCCTCGTACAGCAATAGCGATGCTGCCACGGCTGCATTTAAGGACTCTACCGGCCCGGGATGGGGCACCACCACGGTTTCATCCATTTGCGACATCAATTCCCGCGGCAGCCCCGAGCCCTCGCGTCCGATGAAGAAGGCCAGCGGGCTTGCCAGGTTGGCCTGGTCCGCGGGTGTGCCGCCATGCGATGAGGTAGCCACCAGCCGCAGCCCGGCTTGGCGCAAGCGCGGGATCGCTTCCTCCAGCTTGACAGCGACCACTGGCACGCGGAACACCGATCCCGCCGACGCCCGCACCGCCTTGGAGTTGAACTGGCTGACGGTGCCCTCGCCCAGGAGCACGCCGCTGGCGCCAAAGGCTTCGGCAGAGCGCAGGATCGTACCCAGGTTTCCCGGGTCCTGGATGCCGCTCAGCACCACCACCAGCGGCTGGTAGGGACGCAGCGCGTCATCCAGGGTAAAACTCCTCACCTTGGCCAGCGCGGCCACTCCCTGCGGCGTTTCCGTGGCCACCGCGCTGTCGAAAATCTCGTTCGGCATTACCACCGTCTCCACCTGGGCGGCGATCTGCGGCAGCAGGCGGTCGGCCACCGCCAGCGACGACTGCCGGAAGAACACCGCCCGGAAGCGCAGCCCGCTGCGGATGGCTTCTTCCACCAGCCGCACGCTCTCGAGGGCGCAAGCGCCGTCGGCGGTGGTTTCGCCATGGGAGAAGGCGCGCCGGAGTTCCTTCACCAGCGCATTCTGACGGCTGGCCACCCGCCGCAGCCGCTGCCGGATGTTTTTACTCATGGGAGCGGCAACATCATACGCCTGCCAGTTTGCTATCCTTGCAGCGTACGATACGATGTGCTAGGTTTCGCCCGTTCGAGCAGGTACGATCTATGCGCAGTAATCGGGTAGCGAAGGAAGCGCGTGTGGCCGCGGAAATTGTCAGGATCAACAGCGAGGCGCCGGAAAGTTCGCTGATCGCCTATGTGGCGGAGCAGATCCGGTCAGGGAGCGTGCTGGGCATGCCCACGGACACGTTCTACGGCCTGGCCGCCGATCCCTTCAACCTGCGCGCGGTGGAGAAGATCTACGACGTCAAGTCGCGCTCCCGGCACAAGCCACTCTCGCTGATGATCGAGAGCGTGGACCAGGCGGAAGACCTCACGCGGCCGCTGCCCGAGGAGTTCTATAAGCTGGCGCGCAAGTACTGGCCGGGGCCGCTGACCCTGATCGTGCGCGCCGCTTCGCGGCTGCCGCTGAAGGTGACGGCCAACACCGGCAACGTGGCGCTGCGCGTGCCCGCGTGCAAGATCCCGGTGGCGGTGGTGCGCGCCGCCGGCGTGCCCCTGACCGCGACGTCCGCCAACGTCAGCGGCGCCTCCGAGTGCACTACCGCCGACGGCGTGCGCCAGCAACTGGGGGACTTCATCCCGGTGATCGTTGATGGCGGACCTTCCCCGCGCAGCGTGGCTTCCACCATCGTGGACCTTACTGACCCGTCGGGCTGGCGGGTGCAGCGCGAGGGCGCCATCCCCGCGCAGGAGATCTCCGACTTCCTTGCCCAGGCTTGAGGCCCCGCAACCGTCAACCGCCCCTGCTGTGAGTAAACGACGTCAATGGCTGGGTACCATGGTGGCGGCGGCGGTGCTGTTCTCGCTTGCCTTCGCAGCCGCGACCTTCATCCGGATCGAGCGCCAGTCCTGGCGCGACGAAGCCCGCCACGCCGACTGCATCGTCGTGTTCGGGGCGGCCGAGTATTCCGGCCATCCCTCGCCGGTGCTGCGTGCCCGGCTCGACCACGCCTATAACTTGTTCCAGCGCGGGCTGGCGCCCATTGTGATCACCACCGGCGGCTATGGAGGCGACCCGCGGTTCAGTGAAGGCGGTGTAGGGCGGGTTTACCTGATGGGCCGCGGCATCCCCGAGCAGGACATCATCGCCGAGACCCAGGCCGACAATACTGACGAGTCGGTGGAGCGCGTGGCCGCCATCATGAACGCCAACCGCATGCACACCTGCATCGCGGTGAGCGACGGCTACCACATCTTTCGCATCAAGAAGATGCTGGAACGGCAGGGCTTCACCGTGTACGGAGCCCCGCGGCCGCAAACCCGTCCACCCTCGAAATGGCACGAGACCGTGCTCATCCTGCGCGAGGTGGTGAGCTACGGTTTGTGGAGGATTGAGTCATTGGGCCATTCAGCCATTGAAAACCACTGAATCAATGACTCAATGGCCCAATGACTCAATTCACTGTCCCTAGCTTGAGCAAGACAAAGATCCTGACCGGCCCTCCCGAGCCGCCTTCCAGCTTGGCCGGCGCTACCACCACGATGCCTCCGGCTTCCGGCGCCTGATCCAGGTTGGCGACGTTCTCCAGGTGGTAAACGTTGTTCTTTGCGGTGAAGTGATGGATCGGGTAGTCCTTCGAAGGCCCGTAATCCACGCTGAGGGTATCGATCCCCAGCCCAGCGATCTTCCGCGCCTGGACGAGGAATTTCACGGTGTCAAGCGCGAATCCGGGGAAGTGCATCGCACCCTTATCATCGGCGTTGCGGTACTCCTTCATCGAATTCCAGCGCGCGGACCAGCCGGTGCGCGCCATCACCACGGCGCCCGGAGGAACCTGCCCGTTGTCGTGCTCCCAAACCGCCAGGTCATCGAGCGACACCTGGTAGTCGGGATTGTTGGCGGCTTTGCCGCGCACATCGATCACCACCAGCGGCGCCACCAGCCGCTGTGGCGGGATCTGGTCCACCGTCCACACACCTTGGGCGAAGTGCGCTGGCGCGTCGATATGCGTCGCAAAGTGCTCGGGCAGCGAGATGTAACGTGTGAAGTATCCGTCTTTCTCAAAGCTGGCGAGCGGCTTGACCTTGTAGGGTGATTCCGCTGTGCCTTCCCAGTTGGGGGCTTTTTCGCTGATCGAGTGCGTCAGGTCCACAACTCCGGCGAACAGTTGCTGCGGCGCCGGCGGGGTGCGGCGCTGCGCGAACAGGAACAGCGTCAGCGCACAGGCGCAGGCGATGGTGAAGGTCTTGAACTTCATAATGGCTGAGGACTAGATCCCGTACAAGAAGTTCTGCTGATTTCGCGGCAACGCTTCTCGATTGTAAATGACCTTGCCATGGACTGGAGACGAGCAGCTACTTACTTCAGATACTGCACCTCGGTGGGCCGTTGCCGTGCTCCGCAAAGTATCGCAGAGACCAGCTTTGCTACGTCTTCGACCAAGAGCTGACGGCGACAAACTGCTTCACGGCAGCGGAAACTCCCCCTGCCTCGACCAGTACAGGAACAGCGCAAACAACGCCGCGGCGATCGTGCTCAGCAAGTTCACGGCGTCATTGTTGAGCAAGCGCCGGCGCTCGAGCGAGGCGCCCAGAAAGCTGTCCACGAACATTCCCAGCACCCCCGCGGCGGCCACCGGCAGCCACCACTGCCAGGCGATCATGCGGGTCGCTCCGCACACGGCCGCTACCGCCACCGCCGCGGCGATTCCGGCCAGCGTGCCGGCGGCGCTGATGCCGCCATCTGTGCCCACGGGAACCGGGCGGAAATCGGTGATCAGATAAGCGGAGTCGCTGACCGCCTGGCCCACTTCGCTGGAAGTGGTGTCGGCGGCGGCTTCAACGAGCGCTGCAGAGCATGCCACCAGCCAGGCTGCCGGATGCCGGGTGGCCACTCCCACCAAAGCCGCGGCGGTCGCGATCCCGAGGTTGGCGACGATCTGCGAGGCCGACCGGCCACTGTGCTCCTCGGCGGTGCCCAGTTGCCGCTTCCGCCGGTGCCCCAGGCGGGTGGTGACCCAGGTCAGCAGGAAGACCGCGATCAGCGCGGCAAAGGCCCCCGGCCCTCCCGCGACGAACAGCAGGAAGGCGAGAACGCCCCCGGCGAAGGTCCCCGAGACGGTCACTGCCCGCAGCAGCCGCGCCGAGACGGCGAAAACCACGGTGAACCCCAGGGCCCACAGAACCCGCCGCGGGGGTACCAGCGAATGTAACTGCGCTCCCAGCACCGGCCACGGTATGATGACCATAGCCGCCGCCCAGCCCGTGCGGCAGTCCAACCATCCTGCTAGTTTTTTCCAAGCGCAGCGGATTGGTGCGCGGCTTCTGTGCATAACATCGGGTTGCCAGGGGGGCGTAAGGCAGCAGGGACTCTGGCCGAGCGCATCCTACCAGAGGCGGCGCGCGCTTGTCCGGCGTCACCAGGCTCCTGGCGATTGTGGGGGAGGGTTTATGGCGGCATCAGTCTGGTCGGGATACCTGACCTTCGGGCTCATCTCCATGCCGGTACGGCTGTTTTCGGCGGCGCGCAGCAGCCACGTGCAGTTCCACATGCTCCACCGCGACGACCACGTCCGCATCAAGCAGCAACTCTATTGCCCGCAGGACGAGCGCGTGGTGGCCCGTGACGAGATCGTCAAGGGCTACGAGTACGAGAAGGGCGAATACGTGGTCATCGAGCCTCAGGACATCAAGAAGATCGAACCCAAGACCACCAAGGCCATGGAGATCCTGGAGTTCGTTAAGTCATCGCAGATCGACCCCGTGTACTTCGAGTCTTCCTACTACCTGGTGCCGGAAGAGGCGGGCCAGCGGCCCTATGCGCTGCTCACGCGGGCGCTGGAAGAGAGCGAATATGTCGCCATCGCCAAGCTGTCCATGCACAACCGTGAGTACACCGTTTTCCTTCGCCCCATGAACAACGGGCTTATGCTGCACACCATGTATTACGAAGACGAGGTTCGCCAGGTGGATCAGTTCGGCAAGACCGGCGGTATCGAACTGAAAGACGCCGAGGTCAAGGTTGCCCACCAGCTCGTCGAGGCGCTCGCCGCCGACTTCGATCCCAAGAAGTATCACGACACCTTCGAAGAGAATGTGAGGAAGCTCATCCAGGCGCGCCTGGAAGGCAAGGAGGTCGCAGCGGTGGAGAAACCGCGTAAGCTTGCCCCCGTGGTGGACCTGATGGCCGCCCTGAAAGAGAGTTTGGCACAGATCCCCAAGAAACCGGCGCAGCGCGTGGAGGAAGCCCAGCGCGCCTCCGAGGTTTCTGCCACTCCGCGCAAATCCCCGCGCAAGAAGCAGGGCGTGGCGTGAGAGCGGGCTCCCGCTGAGCGCCTCATGATGGAGATCCCTCGCTTCGCTCGGGATTTCCCCTCGGCTTCGCTCGGGATTTCGGCAGCAGGCTCCCGCTCCCCTTTGCTGCGCTCAGGGTCGCTTGCGCCCGCTAAGCGCCTCAACTTTTGCGCCGATCTCGCGTTCCCATTAGAATGAACATCTTCGTTTGAGAACCCGGTCTGTGGGAGCAGGGATGAGCCTTGAGGGGAAGTCCGGCGCTAGGGCTGCCGTGCTGGCAGCCGTCTTCAGTCTTGGGCTGTTCTGCAGCGGGTGCGGGGACGTATTCCGCCCGGTGGCCACCCCAGTGCCGCAACCGGGAGGCGATCCGCAACGCACGGCCCATGCCCTGGTAGTGAGTTCCAATGGTTCCAGCCTGGGCACCGCTGTCGTCATCGACGTTTCCGGTGACACCAACGTCGGCACCTTCACCGTTGGCAGGAACCCGGTCCACGCGGCCTCCATTTCGGGGACGGACCTGGTCGTCAATCGAGATGACCATAACGTCAATGCCTTCAGTCTGGCGGTTGTGGGTAGTCAGCAAGATCCGCCCAACAACATCATCAGCCTGCCCGGTCCGACCCCGTCATCGCCCAACGACCCGTCGGCCAGCCCGGTTTTCGTCACCGTTGCTCAGGGTAAGGTGTTCGTGGCCGAGCCCGGCCTGGTGCCGCCCATGGTGGCCAATATCTCGCTCGCCAGCATCCCCCCCAGCGTGAGCCATATCCCGGTCGGCAACAACCCGGTGGCGCTGGTCGTGACCCCGGACGGCACCAAGCTCTACTGTCTGAATAAGGACGACGGCACCGTCAGCGTCATTTTCCCTGCCCTCAACCAAGTCGTGGGGAACCCGATAGCTGTGGGTGCCTCCCCGGTATGGGGAGCGGTGAGCCGCGATGGCAGCCGCGTGTTCGTGCTCAACCGGGGGAGTAGCACCGTGTCCGTGATCGACACGACCATTGGTCCGACGACCGATACCGTGATCAATACCCTCTCCGTCGGTGCCGGGCCGAACTACATTGTGTACCAGGCGAGCCAGAACCGGGCCTATGTCACCAGCCCGGGGGACAACAGCCTATCCATCATCGAGAACGCCACCGGTACCGCACCAACCGTTACGATACGTTCCCTGGCTGGAGCGCCCTGCAATGCCCAGCACCCCGTCTCCGTCACCGCGCTGGCGGACGGCACGCGGGTCTACGTGGCCGATGACGCGACCAACAGCGTGTGCGTGTTGAACACCACCACCAACACCTTCACCAAGAGCATCGCGGTTGGGACCACACCGGTTTTCATTGCCTCCGATCCCGGCTCCACCCGCGTATACACCGCCAACTCGGGGTCCGGCGACGTCTCCATCATCCAGACCTCCAGCGACACCACGGTGAAGCAGAACGATGGTACGACCCCGCTGACCATCTCCACCGGCGGCACGCCCACCTTCATTGCTATCACCCCCTAGCCCGCGAGTGGGACTGATTTCAACTGGAGACCGCCCATTTCCTTTCCCCTACCTCGTTGTCACCTCGGCACATGTTCCCCTATTCCCTTGACTCAAATTGAGATTCGCGATTAGCTTCCGCTGGGAATCTCCCCCTGGCGGCGGAGAGGGATTAGCGTGCCTGGC
>JAHFUA010000019.1:0-13606 GCA_023265315.1 Acidobacteriota bacterium
CGGGGATGACGCCGAACTTCTCGTGGTCGCGGATGCGCATGCCCCCAACCACGATGGCGCCCATCTGGCAGTCGATCAGCTCGTCGGGCTTGGTCAGTTTCTCTTCCAGCGCGGCGGCGACGGTCACCATCTTGAAGGTCGAGCCGGGCTCGTAGACGTCGCTCACCGCGTGGTTCTTCAGGAACGCCGTCGGAACTCGATTAAAGGTGTTGGGATTGAAGGTTGGACGATTGGCCAGGGCCAGCACCTCGCCGGTGTGCGGATTGCTGACGATGATGGTGCCCGCCACCGCCTTGGTCTGTTCCATGGCGGTCTGCAACTCGCGCTCGGCGATGTACTGGATGTTCTGGTCGAGGGTGAGGACCACGTTCTGGCCGGGATCGGGCTGGCGCTCCACCCGCCCGAACCAGCGCCGGCGCGCGTCCAGGCTGATAAGCATCTTGCCGGGCATGCCGCGCAGGTGCTCGTCGTACTCGCGCTCGATGCCGCCCAGGCCCTCGTCGTCCATGCCCACGTAGCCCAGGACCTGCGCCGCCAATTCGCGCTTCGGGTAAAAGCGCTTGGGCTCCTTCTGGAAGTAAATGCCCTTCAGGTTCAGCGCCCGGATGCGTGCTGCCAGGTCGGCGTCCACTTTGCGCGCCACCCAGCAGAAGGCGCGCGAAACCTTCATGCGCGCCAGAATCTCGCGCGAATCGGTGTTCAGGATGCGACCCAACAGCGCGGCCGTGCCGGCCTGGTCGGGAACTTCCGCCGGCACGGCAAAGATGGACTCCACCATCACGGACATTGCCAGCTCGCGGCCATGGCGGTCGTAGATGATGCCCCGCCGCGGCGAGACCTCGATGGTGCGCTGCTGCTGGCGCTGGGCGCGTTGGGCGAAGTCGCCGTAGCGCAGCACTTCGAGGTCAACCAACCGCAGCCCGATAGCGGCGATCCACAGGACAAGAATCCCGCTCAGGGCGTAGAGACGCTGCGTGCTGTCCCAATGTGTCTTGCTGAAACGTGCAGATGGTCTTGCAAGGAATGCGCGCAGGCGAGTGAAGGCAGCCATCCGGTTACTCAGACGGGAGAATCCCCACCCCTCGCGTCGCGAACGGTAGGGCACCCTCAAGCAATTACTGCGGCGAAACCACGGCCAGGTTGCGAACGGCGTCGGAGACGCGCGCCATCACCGGAGCCCCCGGATCGAAACTGTCGCCGCCATCATCGAGACGGACCACCTGTCCCGCCTGGGGAGCTGCCAGCCCCATCCGGCGCGCCAGCAGGTCGATGCGTTGCGGGTCGCGCAACGACGCTTCCTCCAGCCGCAGCGCCCGGTTCATCTCCACCAGGCCGTCGCGCTGGGCGCGTAACTGCTCGACGCGGTAGCCGCACTCGATGGCGCTGAAGTGCTGCCAGGCATACACCATCACCAGCACGAACAGCAGCAGGGTGGCGCCGAAGAACATGGCCATCTCGCGGTTGTGCTTGGGATCGCTCACCTTCACCAGGCGCGAGTTGTCGATGCGCTTCGCGAAGTAAATCTCCGGGGTAACGCCGCGTGACTGTCGCCGTACCGCCGCTGCAGGTGCTGCCAGGGTGCCCATGGATGATGCTCCTATGCCACTTCCACCAGTTGTTCGCCGTAGGACTGCTCAAGCAGATAAGCCACCGGCAGGTCCAGATCCTTATCCCGCAGGATCTCCGCCGGTTCCGCTGTGGCCCAGCGCGGGGTCCCCGGCGCGCCCGCCTTTGGCGCGCTGGGGTGCAAGCACTCGGCGCGCTCGACCGTCGCGATCAGGTCTTCAATCATCGTTCCCGTGTACATCGTCCACCTCCGTGTGGCCTACCCAGCCCCGGAAAAGTTTTTCGGGACAGCGCCGCTCCTAAGGAAGGATTGGTCTGTGGAACCGCGTTTTGCCCGTTGTTTGGAGGCAACCGCCGTCCCGAAACTTGGCGCCGGCCATGCCGGCTTAAACTCTTTCCGCCGCGCGCAACTTGGCGCTGCGGGATCTCGCATTGCGACCGACCTCGGCGGCGCTCGCGGTCACCGGTTTTTTCGTCAACACCCGGTAAAGGCCACGGCGCTCGCCTTCGCGAAGAGCGTCCTTCACTCTCCGGTCCTCCAGCGAGTGGAAGCTGATGATCACCAGCCTCCCACCCGGCTTCAGCACCTGGGGCGCGCTCGCCAGCAGCGCCTCCAGGTCTTCCAGTTCGCGGTTTACGAAGATTCGGATCGCCTGGAAAGTGCGGGTCGCCGGATGGATACGCTCAGATTTCATTGACCGGCTCGCGGCCGATATGACCTCAGCAAGATGCGTGGTCGTTCGTATCGGCCGCGACCGGACAATGGCTCTGGCGATTCTCCGCGACCTCCTTTCCTCACCGAATTCGTAAATCACATCGGCGAGTGTTTTCTCGTCGAGGCGATTTACCACTTGATCGGCGGTACGCTCGCTGCGCGGGTCCATGCGCATATCGAGCGGTCCTTCCGCCTGGAAACTGAATCCCCGCGCGGCATCTTCAAGCTGTAACGAACTGAGCCCCAGGTCGGCGAGCAGGCCGTCGGCCGATTGCGGGGCGACGCGCTTGCCGATCTCTCGAAAGCTCTCGTTCACCAGCTCGATCTGTGGCCAGTCGCCCGCGAGTTCCGCGGGCGGCCGCTCCAGATGCCGGCGCGCGATCTCCAGCGCCGCGGGATCCTTATCGAAGCCAATCAAACGACCCGGTGCGCCGAGGCGTCTTGCGATTTCGTAACTGTGCCCGGCCCAGCCGAGGGTCGCGTCGATACAGGTTCCACCGCGCCGGATGGCTAAAAAGTCGATCGCTTCTTGTAAAAGAACCGGAGCGTGGCCAACTTCTTTCTTGCCACCACGCCCGCCCCGCTTGGGGGCGTCTGACTCCCCAAACTGCTCGTCCACCGCTAAATGCCCAACCCGTCGAGAGTCGCCTCATCCTCAGCCGTGAATGCGTTCTCTTCGATCTCCTTGCGGTACGCCTCCAGGTTGCGGACTTCCAGATAGGTCAGCATCCCCACCACGGCCACTTCGCCCTTCAGTTGTGCCGCTTCCCGCAGCAGCGAGGGCACCAGCAGCCGCGCCTGGTTGTCCATCTCCACCACCTGGCCGTAATAGTTGGTGCGGTCCAAAAACTTTTTCTTGGTTGGGTTGAAGGTCGAGAGGCGCGCCAGCTTCTCCTCGATGCGCTGCCATTCCTCGAACGGATAAATCTGCGCGCGTTTGCCATCCAGGCTGGTGATGTAGTACTGAGCGCCTGAGTACTTCTCGTCCACCACGCGCTTGAATTCCGCCGGGACCTTCAGGCGTCCCTTTTCGTCCACGCGGGCTGGATGGTTGCCGCGAAACATACTTCCCAACCCCTCCCTGGCTCCCTAAACTTCTATGGACTGCAAGGGAGGTCAAAACGGTCAAAAGCGGGCTGATTGCGGGTTCGTTGGCGTCGTTTCTTGGGGGTCGGTTATTCATCCCACTCCCAGTCACCGCGCTCCACCGACAATCTCATGTCGCCACTTTCAACCACTTTGTCCCACATCCTACACCTAAGTTATGTCCTGTCAATAGGAATTTTTAGGGTCTTGGTAGGGAAGAGCGTCAGCCTGCAGCCGAAGGTGGGGGGGCCGATTCCTAGACGTTGAAATTCCCGCCCCTACAAGGGCTTGGGTTTACCAGGATGGTTCCGACGACCTAGGGTAGAAAGTTCTCTACCGCGGATTCACGCGAATGGCCGCGGATAAAAATCAAACCGCCGAGACGCCGAGGCCCGAAGGTTGAGGCGTTTTAATCAAGGCGAGAGAGCGGCAGAAAATCAGCACACCTGCCGACGACTGCGCTCTTCCCCGCCGTTTATAATGGCCCTTCGCACTCCGGGAAGACTTTCACACTAGAGAGGTGTTAGCAGTGCGCGGAGTGCTCTCGGTCGGGCGTGTCTCCTGATCCCAAAAAGCGAGAGGAAGCCGGAGGTCGGCATCGCCGCACGCTGATCCTGATCCTGGGCATCGCCATCTTCCTGCTGTTCGCGCTGGTGTTTTCGCAGCAGGCTTTCAACCTGACGCTGCGGCCCACCACCTCGCAACAGGCGCTGATCTTCGTCGCGCTCTCAACCCTGATTTTCCTGCTGCTGATCGCGCTGACCTTCGTGCTGGTGCGCAACCTGGCGAAGCTCTACACCGAGCGGCGCACCGGCAAGCTGGGATCGAAGTTCCGTACGCGCATGGTGGTGGGGGCGCTGGCCTTGTCACTCACGCCGGTGATTTTCCTGTTCCTCTTCGCTTACGGGCTGATGAACCGCTCCATCGACAAGTGGTTCTCGCGTCCGGTGGAGGAGCTGCGTGAGGACTCGGGCGAGATCGCGCGCCAGCTCTCGGCCTACGCCGCCGAGAACGCGCGCGCCGAAGCCGCATCCATCGCGGCAATTCCGGAAACGCAGCATGCCTTCGCCATCGGGAACTTCTCCAGCGTGATCACGGAATTTCGCCGGCGCGAAGGCACCTTGCAGGGCGGATTCGCGCTGGCGCTGGTGGACAACGCTGCTGTGGCCAGCTTCCACGCGCCCCAAGCCTGGGTCTTCCTGCGGCCGCAACTGCCGCCGCTCGCGCAATTGGACCCAGCACACCCGGAGCAGGTGATGCTGGATGGACGCGAGTACATGCTGGGGAGCGCGCGCATCGGCGACAACGGCCGCATTGTGGTGGCCATGCCCCTGCCGCCGCAGTTCTCCGCCACCCTGCGCCAGATGGACGCCAACCAGCGCATGTACTTCGAGCTCGCGCGGCAGCGCAAGCTGGTGCGCCGCACCTATATGGGTCTGCTGCTGCTGCTGACGGTGCTGGTGCTGTTCGCCGCCACCTGGTTCGCGCTGTTCCTCTCCAAGCAGGTGACCCGCCCGGTGGCGGCGCTGGCCGAGGCCATGCAGGAAGTCTCTCGCGGCCGGCTCGACTACCGGCTGGATATGGTGGCGCGCGACGAATTGGGACAACTGGTGGCGTCCTTCAATCGCATGGCGACGGAGCTGGAAGCCAGCCGCCGCCAACTTGAGGCCTCCAGTCGCGAACTGGCCGAGGCCAACGTGGCGCTGGAACAACGGCGCCGGCACATGGAGACTATCCTGGAGAGCATCCCCACCGGCGTGCTTTCCCTCGATGCCAACCGCCGCGCGACCCACAGCAATGATGCCTTCTCCCGCATCTTCGGCCGCGCCGACGACCATCATGCGCCGATTCCCGGCGCCTCCTTGCGCGACATTTTCCATGCTGAGGTGGTGGGAGACCTGCTTCACCTGCTGCGCAAGGCCGACCGCATGCGTACCACTACCAGCCAGATGGAGGTCACGGTGAAAGGCACGGTGCTCACGCTGGCGGTGACTGCCGCCTCGCTGCAGCACCGCGGAGAACGCCAGGGTTACGTGGTGGTGTTCGAGGACCTCTCGGATCTATTGCACGCGCAGAAGCAAGCGGCGTGGCGGGAAGTGGCGCGGCGCGTGGCCCATGAGATCAAGAACCCGCTCACGCCCATCGCGCTCTCGGCGGAGCGCATCCGCCGCCACCTGGAGCGAGGCGAGCAGCCGGATGCAGCGTCGCTGGCGGTGATCAGCGGCTGCGCCCAGACCATCGCCGGCGCGGTGGAGACGGTGCGCACGCTGGTGGATGAGTTCTCTACCCTGGCCCGCTTCCCCGCCTCGCGGCCGCAGCCTGCCAACATCAATGCCATCGTGCAGGACGCGCTGGCCATGTTCAACGGCCGCCTGGACGGCATCCAGATCACCACCCTGCTGGCTTCCGACCTGCCGCCGGTGATGGCCGATCCCGAATCCATGAAGCGCGCCCTGGCCAACCTGGTAGACAACGCCGCCGAGGCCATGCGGGATGCGATGGTGAAGGAAGTGCAGATCTCGACCGCCCTCGCCGACGGGCGCGACTCGGTGGAGGTGGTGATCGCCGACAGCGGGCACGGCGTCACGCCGGAGCTCAAGGAGAAGCTGTTCCTTCCCTATTTCTCCACCAAGGGCCGCGGCACCGGGCTGGGCTTGGCCATCGTAAGCCGCATCGTTGAGGACCATCACGGCTCCATCCGCGTGGAGGAGAACTCTCCTGTCGGCGCCCGGTTTATAGTGGAGTTGCCGGTGGCCACGGGAGAGGCGGCCGCTAGCATGGGTTCATAATATTTCGATCGGTCTCGGGAGGGCACGACTTCAATCGTGCCGAAACTGCCCCAAAATGGCTCTGGCTTGAGCCGCTGAGGTTTTGACGCGATGCTTGGTAAAACGCTGGCGAGCAAACCTCAGGGCTGAAGCCCAAAATCGGAGTGAGCGGGTTACGGCACGGCTAAAGCCATGCCCTCCCGTCGTCATGAAACCCGCCCAGCATGCATAACATCCTCATCGTGGACGATGAACCCGGCATCCGCCAGTCGCTGAAGGGAGTGCTGGAGGACGAGGGCTACAAGACGGCCGCCGTCGGGAGCGGCGAAGCCTGCCTGGAGGCCCTCGAGAAGCACAGCTTCGATGTGGTTTTGCTCGACATCTGGCTGCCCGGCATGGATGGTCTGGAGGCGCTGGAGAAGATCAAACAGGCTGACGACGGACCCGAGGTCATCATGATCTCCGGCCATGGCACCATCGAGACCGCGGTGCGGGCCACCAAGCTCGGCGCTTTCGACTTCCTGGAAAAACCGCTGTCACTCGAAAAGACGCTCATCCTGCTCAAGAATGCGATCGAAGCGCACCGGCTGCGGGGCGAGAATCGCGACCTCAAGAAGCAATTGCAGGCCAAGGGAGTCATCGTCGGCGACAGCATCCCGATGAAAGCGCTGCGCCAGCAGATCGCGCTCATGGCGCCCACCAACGGCCGCGTGCTCATCTATGGCGAGTCCGGCACCGGCAAGGAACTGGTGGCCCGGGCCATCCATGCCCAGAGTCTGCGCAAGGACGAGATGTTTGTCGAGGTCAATTGCGCCGCCATTCCCGAAGACCTGATCGAGAGCGAACTCTTCGGACATCGCAAAGGCTCCTTCGCCGGCGCTGAGCACGATAAGGTCGGCAAGTTCCAGAAAGCGGACAGCGGCACGCTGTTTCTCGACGAAGTCGGTGACATGAGCCTGAAGACGCAGTCCAAGGTGCTGCGCACGCTGGACGAGCAGCGCTTCACGCCCGTGGGCGGCGACGAGCCAGTGACTGTGGACGCGCGCGTGATCGCCGCCACCAACAAAGACCTGGACGAAGAGATCTCGAAGGGCAACTTCCGTGAAGATCTGTTCTACCGGCTGAACGTCATTCCCTTCCACGTGCCACCGTTGCGCGAGCGACACGAAGATCTCCCGGTGCTGGCGCGCCACTTTCTGAAGGAGTTCTCGGCCGCCTACAGCCGCCGTGCCAAGGAACTAAGCGACGATGCCATCGCGACGCTAATACGCTACGCCTGGCCGGGTAACGTGCGGGAGTTGCGCAACGTGATCGAGCGCATGGTGATCATGAACCCTGCGGTCACCCGGCTGGAGCGCAAGCACCTTCCCCCGCTCGTATACCGCGACGGCGGCCGCCGGTCCGTCGGCGAGTTCTCCACCTTGCACCAGGCCCGCGCCGCCTATGAGCGCGATTACATCCTCAAGAAGCTGGACGAAAATCACGGCAACATCAGCCGTACCGCCGAGATTCTGGGCCTGGAACGCTCTCACCTCTACCGCAAGATGAAGGCACTGGGCATAGCAGTGAAGGAATAGGAAAGCAGGAGGCAGGAAGCAGGAGACAGCCTTGTGACCGAAACTTTTCGTAAATCTGATCGCGTGGCAAAAGGCCCGAACCTTGGCACGTGACATCTATATGGCTACGAAAAGATTCCTGAAGGCTTGCGATGAGCTTGGGAGGATTCTGAGCGGCTTAATCAATTCAACTCAGAGCTAGACGCGCGAAGCGTCCTCATGCTTCCTGCTTCCTTCCTCCTGCCTCCCGCCTCCTGCCTCCTGCTTCCTGCTTCCTAAAAAAAACCGCGCCGGAGCCTCTTTCTCGCGAGGGTTTCCGGCGCGCGATCTGGGCCCGACTAGACGTTCTCTTTCTTGTGACAATCCGCGCACTTCACCGGCGCCTTCTTGCCCTTGGCGTTTTCCGCCTTGTGGCAATCGATGCACAGCCCGGCTTGTGCGGTCGGGTTATGGAAGGCCGCCTGCAGCTTGGTCTTCATGGGTGGAGTAGCGGTCTTGGTATGGCAATCGGTGCAGGCCTGCTGCGGCGAAGTCAGCGGCTTCTCCGGCTTCGACGCGTGGTGGCAGGTGTCGCACTTGATCTTCTGGTCGTCGGCGTGCGCCTTGTGGTTGAACTTGACTCCTCCCAAAGGCGACCCCTTCAGCACGACAACCTCCGGCGCCTTCTTTTCGGCGGCGAACATTGCGCTGAAGCCGGCCAGCAGAAATGCCATGCCCACGAGGGCAATGATCAATCGATGGACGTTCTTCACTCGACCTCCGTAGCTACTAGAGCCAGCGTACACATCTACCGGGCCACTCGAAACGAATGGACCCCAGCGGAGGCATTCTAGGGAACCAAGCCGCCGCTCGACTGTGACCGCCGTCACTCCCGCTGGTTTTCCGCCAGATCTTGAGGCGCTTTGCGGGCGTGAGCGGCCTGGGCGAAGCGAAGGGCGAACGGGAGCCCGCAGCCGAAATCCCGAGCGCAAACGCGGTCCCCGGCGAACCTGCCTTTGGTTCGCTGGGCGGTGGAGCGAGGGACCTTACACTTGCTTGCGCCAGTCCAGTTCCTCGACGAATTCCCTGGACTCGCGCCAGCCCGGCCGCACCTTGACGAACAGCTCCAGGAACACCCTTGTCCCCAGGATGCGCTCGATCTCATGCCGGGCGGCGGTGCCGATCTTCTTCAGCATCTCGCCGCGACGGCCGATGATGATCCCTTTCTGCCCCTCGCGCTCGCAGTAGACGACGGCCGCGACCGAGGTCAGCCGCGGCGATTCTTCCCAGCGTTCGACCACCACCGTGCTGGCGTACGGCACCTCCTGCGCGGTTTCGAGCAACACCTTCTCGCGCACGATTTCCGCCGCCAGGAAGCGCTCGGGCTGGTCCGTGATCTGGTCCTTGGGGAAATAGCGCGGACCTTCGGGTAGCACGGCCATGACGCGATCCAGAAGCAGTTCCAGGCCGTCACTGGTCAGGGCAGAGATGGGGATGATCTCGCAGAAGTCGTGGAGCTGGCTGTACTCGGCGATGATGGGCAGCAGGCGCGCTTTCTCCAGACGGTCAATCTTGTTCAGCAGCAGGAACACCGGGCCGCCCACCCTCTTGACCAGGTCAAGGGTAAAGCGGTCGCCAGGGCCGAATTTTTGAGTGGCGTCCACGATGAGCAGGATGGCGTCGCGGCCCTCCAGCGCCGCGTGCACCTCGCGCATCATCTTCTTGTTGAGCGAGCTGTCGGGCTTGTGCACGCCGGGGGTGTCGATGAGCACAATCTGCCCCGCGGGCCGGCCTTTGCGCGCGGGAACGTTCACGATGCCCAGGATGCGGTTGCGCGTGGTCTGCGGCTTCGGTGTGACGATGGCCACCTTCTCGCCCACCAGCTTGTTCAGCAGCGTGGACTTGCCGGCGTTGGGCCGTCCGATGATGGACACGAATCCCGAGCGAAAGGCCATGGGAAGAAGTTTCCAGTTTCAGGTTTCAAGTTTCAAGTGGGTAGCGCCGCCCTCGGTACTCGGCACTCCCTACTCCCTACTCCCTACTCGCTGCTTTGTGAATGGCGCTGATCCTGAGCCGTTCGACGCGCCGGTTGGTGGATTCCAGCACTTCGAAGCGCAGGCCGTTCTCCTCGACCACCTCGCCCTGCTCGGGGATGCGACCCAGAATCTCGCTCACCAATCCGGCGACGGTGGCGGCTTCGTGGCCGTTCGGCCTTATGTGGAACAGCTCATCCAGGCGGTCCACATCCATGTTGCCGGGGACGACATAGGAATTCTCGTTCTCGCGCACGATGTCGGCCTTGGCCTCGTGCTCATCGCGAATCTCGCCGACGATCTCCTCCACCAGGTCTTCGATGGTAACCACGCCCGCGGTGCCGCCGTACTCGTCGATGACGATGGCCATGTGCTGATTTTCTCTCTGCATTTCGCGCATCAGCGCGCTCACCCGCTTGCTCTCGGGGACGAAGTCCACCGGCTTCATCAGCTCGCCGACCGTGTGGTTGCGCGCCTCGACGTCCGGGATCTGGAGCACGTCGTGCGCGAAGACGATCCCCTTGATGTGGTCGATCAAGCCCTCGTACACCGGGACGCGCGAGTAGGGCTTGGTGCGCAGCAGCTCGGTGAACTGCTCGACCGTTGCGTCGATGGGCACGGCCACGATCTCCGGCCGCGGCGTCATCACCTCGCGCACGGTCTTGTCGCCGAACTCGACCACCGACTGGATCAGCTCGCGGTCGCTCTCCTCGAGAATGCCCTCCTCCCGCCCCGCTTCGATGAGCGCGTCCACGGCTTCAGAGGGATGCTCGGGCTGCTCCGGCGGGCGCTCCTCGGTAAGCGCCGCGACGGAAAGGCAGAACCCCAGCACCAGTGTCACCGGCAAGGTGAGGTAAACCAGGATGCGAAGCGGCCATACAAAATGCCGCAGCCACGCGCCTTGGGTGCGGGTGAAGAACACGAACGGCAGCAGGCGGTTGAAGACGATCACGATGAGCACGATCGAGACCGCCGCCTGCGCGATCTCCGACGCCGTCCAGGCGCGGTCCATGAAGGTTACTACCCCGATCACCAGCGCGATGCCGGCCATGGTGATGGGCACCAGCACGGCCATGGAGAGCGATACCCGACTGCGGCCGACCTTCAGCCGCGGCTCGATCTCCTCCTCATAGACTTCGATGTTCTCCTGGAATTCGCGGGAGAGGAACTTGCCCATCTCGGCGTAGAGACTGTCCACGTAGGAGACCAGAGTCAGAATGCTGAGCAGCACGACCAGGGCGATGATGGAGGCGGCGCTCATGATCGCCGTCTCTTGCCGGCGTTGCGGCGGGTTCCATTTTGGCGGCCTGCTTCAGCGGTGCGCTCGATCAGCGCCGCGGGAAGCCCGAGCGCCCGCCGCAAGCGCACTTCTTTCCGCGCCATCTCTCCAGCATCGGTTTCGTGGTCGTAGCCGGCCAGGTGCAGCAGCCCGTGCAGGATCAGGATCTTCATCTCGTCGGCCGCGCGGTGTCCCAGGCGGCGGGCATTGCGCGCTCCGACCTCGGCCGCGATGGCGATATCGCCGGCGGTGCCGTCGGCCGAGGGGAAGGAAAGCACGTCGGTCGCCGTGTCCATGCCGCGGAAACGGCGGTTCAGGCGACGAAGCTCAGCGCTGGACGTGATCAACACGTCCACCTCCCCGCGGACGCCGGCCGCGCGCTGTGCCCGGGCGGCAAACTGCCCGAGCGCTCTCGCGCTCACGCCCCGCACCTTACTGTGGACAATCACCAAATCTAACCCCAAAACGAACGGGAGGGCCCATGATGCAGCCCTCCCCGCGAAGCTCGCAAGTTCTTAATCCCGACCGGCCGCCTCTTCCTTTGCTTCATGCCTGGCAACATCTTTCCTGCCGTTGGTCCTCGCCTCGCCGTTCTGCATGACGAGCGGGGTTTGGCTCTCGCGCGTCTTGAACTCGTCGTAGGCCCGGATGATGCGCTGCACCAGCTGGTGCCGCACCACGTCGGTCTCGTCGAAGTAGGTGAAGACCACGCCCTCGGTGTTCTTCAGGATGTCGATCGCCTCCAGCAGGCCGCTGCGCCGCGCCCCCCCGGGCAGGTCGATCTGGGTGATGTCGCCGGTAATCACCGCCTTGGAGTTGAACCCCAGGCGGGTGACGAACATCTTCATCTGCTCCGAGGTGGTGTTCTGCGCTTCATCGAGAATGATAAAGGAATCGTTCAGCGTGCGCCCGCGCATGAAGGCGATGGGCGCAATCTCGATAATGTTCTTCTCCAGATAGCGGTCCACCTTCTCCGGGTCCATCATGTCGTAGAGCGCGTCATACAGCGGCCGCAGGTAGGGATCGATCTTCTCCTGTAGCGTCCCGGGCAGAAATCCAAGGCGCTCGCCAGCCTCGACCGCGGGGCGGGCCAGAATGATGCGGTTCACTTTCTTGGCGAGCAGCGCCGAGACCGCCATCGCTACCGCCAAGTAGGTCTTCCCCGTGCCCGCCGGCCCGATGCCAAAAACCATGTCGTTGTGCTCGATGGCTTCCATGTAGCGGCGCTGGTTCATGCTCTTGGGGGTGATGGGGCGCTTGCCGAAGGAGCGCGCCCGGCCGGCTTCCGCCAGCGTGCGCAGCGATACCGTCGGGTCGCTGGCTACGAGCCGCAACATCGAACCCAGGTCGCCGTTGGAAAACGTGCAGCCGGTACGAATCAGGTGGCGGTAATCCGTGAACACCTGCTCGGCGCGCGCCACGTCCGCAGCCGCGCCTTCGATGACCACGCAATCAGCTTTCAGGTCAATGGTGACGTTCAGGCCATCTTCGATGAGGTGCAGGTTCTCGTCGCGGGGGCCGAAGAGCGTTTCGATGTTGGGCGTGGTCTCGACGTTCTTCTTCATCTAAGCGTGAAAGCTAACCTCCTGGACCGCCTGCGCGCACCTGAAATGGGGTTTTGTTGGAAAAGGACGGCCTGGGCGGTAGCCACAGCGTGGAGACAACTACCATTACAGGTAGGGTACCCCTGGGGTGAGCAGGAGTCAATAAGGCTCAAGGAATCCGCTCCACGGGTATTAGATGCTTTAGAGGCGGAAGAAGCTACGCGGGATAAGGTCCGTGGTTTCAGCCGGGTAGCCGGACGGCCGTTTGACCCCCTCGCGCAGCTTGCGTAAAATGAATTTTTGACCTCGGCGGACGATTTCTCTTAGAGGACACTCAAGATATGGCGAATCACTTTTCCGCGCTCAAGCGCGCCCGGCAGACCGCCAAGCGCACGGTGCGCAATCGCATCAACCGCTCCCGTATCCGCACCGCTCTGCGGCACTTCCGCGAGGCCCTGGCCAAGGGCGACAAGCCGGCCGCGCAGCAGATGTTCCGGCAGACGGTCTCGGCCATCGACAAAGCCATTCAGAAGGGCGTGTTGCACGCCAACGCCGCCGCCCGCCACAAGTCGCGTCTCAGCGCCCGCCTCAGCGCGCTCAAATAGCGTCATCACCCCGTCCCACCCGGAAGCCGTCATTCTTCCGACCAAGCTCCTAGCTGCTAGCTCCTAGCCAGAAGCTAGAAGCCATCTCATAATGAACCAACGACGTAAACCCTCAGATCCCTCAGGGGCTAAAGCCCGCGTTTTTCGTGGTCCAGGGCGGCACGGCTGAAGCCGTGCCCTCCCGAAAAGCATTCATGAGATAGCTTCTGGAAGCTAGTGGCCAGAAGCTGTTAGACCGGTAAATACTGTTGCCACTCAGGCGTAGCCGGCTTGGGTTCGGCGCAGAGGTCGAGCACCAGCCGCTCCAGCACCAGGCGCTTGCTGGGCGGGTTGGAGCGCAGCTCCAGATCGGCGCGAGCGATACGGCGGATGGCCTGCGTGAGCTCGCGTCGCGAGTTGTAGCGGCGGGCCTGGCGGATGATGTCCTCGGCCGCGAACGGGGGCACTCGGAAGCCCTGCCACAGCGCCTGCCAGA
>JAHFUA010000019.1:13616-31357 GCA_023265315.1 Acidobacteriota bacterium
CGGGTCGCGCACGTTCTTCTCCAGAATCACCAGCATCTGCCGGAAGGTGCGCGCCAGCATGTAGAGCTGTCCGATGGCGGCGTCTTCGCCTTCGCCCGTGGACAGAATGGCCTCCAGCACGCCCAGGGCGCGTGGACGGTCTTTGGCGGAGATGGCGTCGGTGAGTTCGTAGAGCGAGCGCTGCTTGGCCGCCAGCACCAGGGTCTCGACATCGGCCAGCGTGATCCGCTTCTTTTCGCCCGTGTAGAGGAGCAATTTTTCCAGTTCGCTGGAAATCAGCATCAGGTCGGCGCCGAGTGCGTCCACCAGTTCCCGCGCGGCGTCGGGGTCGACCTTCACCCCGCGCGCGCTGGCAGTATCCGCCACCCAGCGCATGCCTTCGCCTTCATCCACGCGCGCCAGCTCGACCATGCCGCAATACTCGCCCAGCGTCTCGCGGATGCGGTCGTAGCGATCGCGGTCGTTGAGCTCCATCTTGCGGACATCAGCCGGGATGGAGATGTGGTCGGCAATAAAGATCAGCACGGCGGCGGGGTTAGGGTCCTTGACGTAGGCCTCGATGGCCGCGAATGCCTCGCGGTGCGAGCCGCGTCCGTAGAGCGTCCTCACGCTGCGGATGAAGAACACCTGAAAGGGCGCCATCAGCGAGGG
This sequence comes from Acidobacteriota bacterium, assembly GCA_023265315.1. Taxonomy (GTDB): domain Bacteria; phylum Acidobacteriota; class Terriglobia; order Terriglobales; family Acidobacteriaceae; genus JAHFUA01. The sequence continues at coordinate 14,268 of JAHFUA010000019.1, forward strand.
GGTGCGGGCGCGGTCGAGGATGTCCACCAGGTCCGTGGTCGCGAGGTCCAGATCATAGAAGCTGAACTCCCGCAGTCCGGGCGGGACCAGGTGCTCCAGCAGCGCGTCACGGCAGCGGTCGCGAAAGAACACCTCATCGCCGACGAACACGTAGGCGGGCCGCAGCTTGCGTGCCTTGACCTCAGAGACGAAGCGCTCCGCCGGGGCAAAGCCGCGCGCCATCAGGCGACCTCCGGTCGGTCGTTGGTCGTCGGTCGTCGGTCGTTGGCCACAATCCACCACGGAGACACAGAGACACACGCGAAAAACGCTTTTGGCTCTTGGCTCTTGGCTTTTGGCTTTGAAGACGTCGGAACGTTTCTAGCCAAGAGCCGAAAGCTAACAGCCAAGAGCGATTTTTCCTCTGTGTCTCTGTATCTCTGTGGCCAATGTTCCATCAGAACGCCTCAAGAATATTGGATACCAACGTGCGCGCGAAGTCCTGCGACAGGCGATCGACGGCGGGAGATTCCTCCTCGAAGAAGCTGGTGATCTCGCGCGAGATTTGGTACTGCTCGTGGAAGCTGTAGCTGGGATTCTGGAACAGCACCTTCCCGTGCCGGTCCACCAGCGAAATCTTCATGTTCACGACGATGATGGCCGAGGCGGCGCGCCCGCTGACGGAGTCGTAGGCGACGGGCGTGAGCTGCGTGGAAACCACGGTGCCGCGCAAGGTCGCGTCGGCATCGGCGCTCTCCTGGTTGAGAATGCGGTAGTGCGTCCGGCTGACAAACTCGCGCACCACAGCCGCGGTCAGCACCTGCTCGACGCGGTAGGTCTTGCTTTGGTTGATGAACCCGGGGATGGCGACGGTGTGGACGTTCGTCGGCAAGGTGGCCGCGTGGCCGCCGGTCTTGTAGCCGCAGCCACAAACGCCCAGCGCCAGCACCGCAAGCGCGGCCGCCAGTCTTCTCACTGGACGCTTCCTTTGGAGCGCATGCGGGCCAGGGCCGCGGCGCAATCGACGGCGGTCAGGGCGGCGATCCTGAGATTGTCGGCAGTGGCCCACACCCAGAAGCCACGCTCGTGGCGGGCATCGCGGCGAATCTCCACCAGCACTTCATCCTGCCCTGCGGCGCTGACGTTGGAGGGAGAATCCTCGGCCAGCCGGGTGACGTTCACGTGATCGCCCTCCAAGGCGCGGGTGAGGTCGCCGGCCGCAATCGCCTGCTCGAACTCCAGATAGAGCGAGAAGACGTGGCCGTGAAAGATGGGCGCCTGCGCCAGCGCCAGTGCGGGCAATATGGCGCGGCCCTCGGTGATCTTCTCCAGGTGCGCAAGGATGCGCCGCTCCACGCTCTCCAGCGCCGGCGTGGACTTCTCGCCGTAGCGCGCGAGCATGTTGAAAGCCACCTGGGCGTCAAACACTTCCTTCGTGATCTGCTGGAAGGAGAGCAGGTTGACAGTCTGGCCGTGGAGCTCGTCCAAGCCGCACCGTCCGTGCTCCGAGGCCGGTTCGAAGGCGGTGCAGACTACGTTGCGCAGCGTTCCTGCTTTTTGTACGCGCAACAGTAACAGCGCCAGAACCACGGCCGCGGGATGCGCCACCACCGCCAGTGTGGAATCAAGCTGCGGGGGCGGACGCACGCCTTCCGCCAGTTCGAGCTCGCGCTCGATCCACGGAGCCCGCACCGCGCCCCCCGGCTCGCCTTCGAGCGCATACGAGAGATCGACCGCGAGCGCGCCGGCCTTCTTCGCCAGATTCCAATTCTTGCGCGTGAAGTTCTCGTCGGAGGCGAAAAACACAATGTCCGCGCCCTGCAGGTTCTCGGGCAGCACGCTCTGGATGAAGGTGGCCTCGTCGGCGACGGAGTCCAACTGCCCGAGGGATTCCTCATCATCGAGCAGCTTGATGTCCAGCGCGGGAAAATTGCGGTCTTCGAGGACCTCTTTGAGCTCCTTACCCTTCAGCGTGGCGGCGCCGACGATGGCGACGCGGTACACCTCGCGAGCGGCGGGCGCGTGCTCCTGGGTCGCGGGAGGGCGCCTGTCGGTCATCGCGCCTCCGAGGCTTCCTTGTAGGAGGCGGGAGAAGTGGGATGCGTGCTGCGCCGGGGGCGCAGGATGTAAAACAGCCGCACCAGCACCCCGGAAAGCATGTAGGTGAGCGCGATCGCGAACAGCGCGTACCGCGAGAAAAGCGCGATGGCCGCGATCAGCACTCCCACCAGCACGATGACGGTGAAGGGATGGCGCGAGCGCAGGTCGATATCTTTGAAGCTGTAGAAGCGCCAGGTGCTGACCATCAGGAAACCGGCGGCCAGCAACAGCAACAACCAGATCACGGAGAGCCACCAGGTAAACAGCGGGTCGCCCTTGGAGAAGTGGACGACCGCAGCGATGACGCCGGCGCCCGCCGGGATCGGCATCCCCACGAAGTACCTCTTCCCCGGGCGGCCGGGATTGGAGGGCTGCGGGTTGACCTGAATGTTGAAGCGCGCCAGGCGCGCCGCCCCGGTAATCAGGAAAACGAAGCTGGCGACGAAACCCAGGCGGACGAGATTGAAGCGCAGGTCGGCGTAAGCGCCGACGGGCAGCATGCGAAAACCCCAGATCCAGGCCAGCAGCGCGGGCGCGACTCCGAAGCTGATCACGTCGGCGAGGGAGTCCAGTTCGCGGCCGAAATCGCTGGTCGTCTGCGTCAGCCGCGCCAGACGGCCGTCCAGCATGTCCAGCAGGATGGCCCAGCCGATGGCCTTGGCGGCGTTGTCGAAGTGCCAGAACTCGGTAGCCGTGCCCTGCAGCGTCTGCGCGATGGCGACGTATCCCAGCAGGATATTGGCCATGGTGAATATCGAGGGCAGCAGATAGATGCGCTTGCGCAGGCGGCGGCGCCGGAACTGGGGTTCGACCGGAAGCTGCAGTTGGGCGTCGCTCATCGCGCTCCCTCTTCGCGCTGCCCGCCGGCGGCGGCAACACCAGCGGTCTCGACCGGCGGCAGGTGCGCCAGCACGCTGGAACCTCCGCGCACCCGGTCGCCGACAGCCACATGAACATGGGCCGCCGGATCGAGCAGGAGATCGGTCCGCGAGCCGAACTTGATCAGCCCCACGCGCTCGCCGCGCTCCACCCGATCTCCCAGCTTCTTGGCAAAAACGATGCGGCGCGCCAGCACCCCGGCGATCTGCTTGAACACCACCGTGTGGCCGTCGCCCTCGACGGTAACGATGTTCTGCTCGTTTTCCACGGCGGAGGCCGTGCTCAGGGCGTTGCGGAACCGCCCGCACCGGTACTCGAGGTTGGTGATCACCCCCGCAACCGGCGAGCGGTTCACATGCACGTCGAAGACGCTGAGGAAGATGCTGATGCGGGTGCGCGGCCGGCCGTCGAGTTCTAAGGTCGAAACGTCGGTCACCTTACCGTCCGCCGGTGACACCACCGCGCCACCCTCGGCCGGGATCACGCGCTCAGGGTCACGGAAGAACCACAGAAAGAATGCCGCCAGAACCAGTGGCACGACGGCATAGGCCGGCCCGGCCAGCCATCCCACCACCGCGGCCACCACACACAGTCCCAGCGCGTAATAGAAACCATCGCGAACCATGGGGAGATAGCTTGATTATATCGGGGTTGGCAAGAAACGGCAGGAATGCTAGGGTCCGAGGTACAGGGGTTCCCTCTGACGGCAGAGGCCGTGAACGTGGCGAGCCTGATTAAGCGACCTGGTGGGCCTGCCGGAACTGCCGCTCGATCATCTCCATCTGATCTTTGAGCCGCAGTTTCAGCTTCTTCAGACGGACTTCCTCCAGCTTTTCGTCCTCCGAGAGGAACCGCTTCTGATTCAGGGATTCAAGTCGTTGTGAGTATTGGGTGTGTTCTACGACTAACCGGCGAAACTCCTCATGATTGGCCATGAGGTGGTCACGGACCTGAGTGGACATTCAGTGGACCTCCTACCCGGCTTGAACATGCCCACGCTATCACACCCCTCCGGCTCCTTCAACAGCTTTCCCGAGCGCCCGCGGCAACGATTTTTTGTACACAAGGGCATCCTCATCGGGATTCCTGTAATAGGACTTGCGGCGGCCGCTTTCGACGAATCCCAATGTGGCATAGAGGGCGCGGGCGGCGCGGTTGGACTCGCGCACTTCGAGGAAAACTGCCTGTGCGCCTTGTGTTTGGGCGAGCTTGAGCAATTCCTGGACCAGTCGCGTGCCCAGACCACGGCCCTGGGCCGCACTGGCGATGACGATGTTCTCGATTTCCCACTCCGGTCCAAGGTCTCGGCCGACGATGAAACCTTGAACGGAGCCGTCCTCGATCACCAGCGCCACGCGTCCAGCTTCAGCGAAGAGCCGGCGGTAATCGGCTTCGCTCCAGCGCGCCGCCGTGGGGGCGCCTCGGTCGAGCGCCAGCAGGGCGGGAAGGTCGGCGGGAGTGGCCGGGCGGACGCGAGAACCAGTTTCACGTTTCAAGTTTCACGTTTCAAGTTGTGTAGAGACGCAGCATGCTGCGTCTCTACAGGCCAGCAAACAGCCAAGAGCTAAAAGCCGGGTTTGGAGAAGATTTCGGCATCGGAACGCCGCACATAGTTGGCGTCGAGGGCGTCGGCTGAGACAGTCTGCCCGGCCAAAATCTTCCGGAGACCGATGCGGGCGGTCGCCTCGGCGCCCGGCCGCTCGATCCGGCGGAGAGTGGTCCCGGCGGGCAGGGCCAAGTCGGCGATCGATGCATCGGGCGTGACCACGGTAGCGCGCGCCGGCAGCGCCGCCAGCAAGGCTTCGCGCCCTAACAGCGACTCCTGTTCAAGAGACCTTGCAAGCAACGTCTCCACATCGACGGTGTACTGGCCCAGGAACACTTCCCCGCGCTGAGCATCGAGCGCGGCGAAGACGCGGCCATTCACGGCGGATGCAATGGCCAGCGCTTCCAGCACGGAAACAGTGGCAATCGGCTTCCCGAGAACCTCCACCAGGCCCTTGACAGCGGCCAGCCCGACCCGCAGTCCGGTGAACGAGCCCGGACCGGAGACGGCGGCAAATCCGTCGATCTCCTGCTTGCACAGGTTGCGCCGTGCTAGCGCGGCAGCGATCTGCGGCACCAGCTCGGCGGAGAACGCACCTCCGGTCAGCGACGCCGTCTCCAGCAGCTCGAAGCTCCGGGCATCGCCTCGCGCCAGCGCCAGGCTGCCGTGCTTCCAGGAAGTGTCGATGGCGAGGATGAGCATGCTTTGTGGGAGGGCGCGGCTTCAGCCGTGCCGTACTCAGGTCAATGATTGCCTACAAAACCCGTCCGTGCACGTGTTATGCGCCTTTCGGCTGATCTTCGCAAAGTTCCAGCAGCACGCCGCCGGCGCTCGAAGGATGAACAAAGACGTAGAGATGGCCTCCCGCACCGACCTGGATCTGCTCATTGATCAGGCGCACGCCGTCGCGCTTCAGCCGTTCCACCGTTGCGGCCAGATCGTCAACGTGCAGGCAGACGTGGTGCAAGCCCTCGCCGCGTTTGGCCAGGAAGCGGGCGATGGGGGAATCGTCGGCGGTTGGCTCCAACAGCTCGATCCGGCTTTCGCCCACCGGCACCATGGCGAGCCGCACTTTCTCCTGCGCGACTTCTTCCTCCGGCAGCACGCGCAGTCCGAGCTGCTGGTAGAACTTCTTGGACTGCGCCAGCGACTTCACCGCGATGCCGAGATGATCGATGCTGAACATGGGCTGATCCTACTTTCCAACCTTATTGACGATCTCCTCCACCAGGGCGTAGGGATCGCGGCGGCGCTCCGCCACCTCGGCGGCGTAGCGGGCGACGGCGCCGTCGCCCATCTGCTCGCGCAAGACGCGCTCCAGCAGCGATTCGCGCAGCATCTCCACCAGGCGCTGGCGCCAGCTTTCGGTCTTCTTCTTGAGCACCAGGTCCTGTTTCTGGAGGAACTCTTCGTACTCGCCGATGGCGTCCACCAGTTCCGGCACACCTACGCCGTCCACTGCTACGGTCTTCACAATGGTTGGCGTCCACTTGTCGGAGCGCAGGGCCAGGCTCTGCATGGCGCGAATCTCGCGCTCCACGCGCTCGGCGCCCTCGCGGTCGCTCTTGTTGATGACGAAGATGTCGGCAATCTCCATGATGCCGGCCTTGATGGTTTGCACGTCGTCGCCCATGCCGGGAACGAGGATGACGATGGTGACGTCGGCGAGGCGAACGATATCCACTTCGTCCTGCCCGACGCCGACGGTCTCGACCAGAATGATGTCCTTGCCGGCGGCGTCGAGCACGGTGGCAACATCGGCCGTCGTAGCCGCGAGACCGCCGAGGTAGCCGCGCGTCGCCATGGAGCGAATGTAGATGCCGGAATCGCCGTGGTGGCCGAGCATGCGGATGCGGTCACCGAGAATGGCTCCTCCGGTGTAGGGGCTGGTGGGATCTACCGCAACAATGCCCACCGTGCGCTGCTCGTGGCGATAGGCGCGCGCGAGCTGGTCCACCAGCGTGCTCTTGCCAGAACCGGGCGCGCCGGTCAGCCCAATGACCCGCGCTTTTCCGGTGTAGGGAAACAGCTCGCGCAGCAGGGGGGTGGCCTCGGGGACGCGGTCCTCCACGGCGGTGATCACCCGCGCCAAGGCACGCGGCTCGCCCGCGCGCACACGCTCAATCAGTGATTGCAGGTCGGTGCTCAGGGACACGGCTCCCTTCGCTGTCCAAAAGAAGCAGTATAAACCGAAGGCCGCCACAGCTCTGTAGAGACGTAGCTTGCGATGTCTCGGTCGGAGACGCAACCAGCTACGTCTCTACACGGGGTAGCCGTCCTTCAGCAACTGGCGGGCGATCACCAGGCGCTGGATCTCGCTGGTGCCCTCGCCGATGGTGCACAGCTTGACGTCGCGGTAGAACTTCTCCGCCGGGTAGTCCTTGATGAAGCCGTAGCCGCCATGGATCTGCACCGACTCGTTGGCCGCTTTCACCGCCACTTCGCTGGCATAGAGCTTGGCCATCGAGGATTCGAGCGTGGACTTCGAGCCCTGGTCTTTCAGGGAAGCGGCGCGCAGGGTGAGCAGCCGGGCGGCGTCGATCTCGGTGGCCATATCGGCCAGCTTCCACTGGATAGCCTGAAATTCGCTGATGGGCTTGCCGAACTGCTGCCGTTGCTTGGAGTACTTCAGCGCCGCCTCGAAGGCGCCCTGGGCGATGCCGAGCGACAGCGCAGCGATGGAGATGCGGCCGCCGTCGAGGATGCGCATGGCATCGATAAACCCACTACCTTCCTTGCCCAACAGATTGCAGCAGGGAATAACGCAATCCTCGAAGATCAGCTCGGCGGTGTCGCTGGCGCGCATGCCCAGCTTGTTCTCCTTCTTGCCCAGCTTGAAGCCGGGAGTGCCCTTCTCCACTACGAAGGCGGAGAGACCGTGAGTGTGGGCCGCGCGGTCAGTAACGGCGATCACCACCACCACGTCGGCGTAGTGTCCGTTGGTGCAGAACGTTTTGGTGCCGTTGAGCACCCAGCAGTCCTTCTTGCGGACGGCGGTCATGCGGGCGCTGCCGGCGTCGGAGCCGGAGCCGGGCTCGGTGAGCCCCCAGGCGCCGATGAACTCGGCCGTCGCCAGCTTGGGAACGTACTTGCGCCGCTGCTCTTCGCTGCCGGCCACGAAGATGTGGTTTGTGCACAGCGAATTGTGGGCGGCCACGATGAGGCCGACGGAACCGTCCACCCGCGACAGCTCCTCGATGGCCAGCGCGTACTCCACATAGCCCAGCCCGGCGCCCCCGTACTCCGGCGGGAAGATCACCCCCATCAGTCCCAGGCGGCCCAGTTCCTTGACCGTCTCCAGGGGGAAATGCGAAACCTCGTCCCACTCCATGACGTGGGGCAGGATCTCGCGCTCGGCGAATTCGCGCACGCTGCGGCGCAACTGCTGCTGTTCCTCGGAGAATTGGTAATCCACAACCGGCTCCTGGTGCCGCGACTGACAGAGTCAGCCCATCATGGCAAACAAATTATTATGGGTCTCAAAGATATTTTTATAGCACAAAGAGGGAGATGCCGGAAGCGGCAGGCAAGGATGGAACCCGGCGAGGAACGACACGGCCGGACATGGACGGCTGAGAAACCTAGGACTAGGCGGCCTTACCTTGGTTCTTTCCGCCACGCCCGAAGATGCGGCGGGCCATCCACACCGGCGCCACGAACACGTGCGCGGGATTGGTGAGGAACGCCGGCTTGTTGCCCTCGATCAGGTGTCCCAGCCAGGCCAGCGCGAACGCTGCCGGAATGACGACCACCCCGATAATCCAGTGGTGTAACCAGAACCAGACCAGCGAGGAGAAGCCTACGGGTATGGCGATCATGTGCAGCGCACGGTTCACCGGGTGCGTGTGCGCGCTGTCGTAATGCGAATAGAGTCCCACGAGAGTCCTCCGGGCAAAGCCTCAACACCCCACACTGGCGCGGAGTCTAGCAGATTGCAGCGAGCGCGCACCCGCACCGGACGGGGAAATTATGCCCGTAGTAATCCTACGAGCGGGCGCGCTCTTCGCGCGCGATGCGCTCGGCCTCGAACTTCAGCGCCTCGAACCACTCTTGGTACATCTTCATAATCCCTTGCCGGGTGCCGTTGCCGAAGAACAGCGTGGTCAGGCCGGAGAAGTCCTCCCAAGTCTTCATCAGGGTGGTGCCGTCGGGCTGGAGCTCGAAGCTGAACCAGTGCTCGCCGGTGACGCCGCTGCCTTTGCCTATCCAGGCCACCTTGTTGGGCGGCGCGGATTCGATGATCAGCGGCTTGAACTTCATGGGCTTGGGACGGGCGAGTTCCATCTCGAAGCGGCTGCCCTTTTGCCAGGGCTGGCCCTCGATCCAGCGGGCGCGGGAAATCACTTTGTTCCACCATGCCCACTGATCGAGAACTTCGAATTTCTTCCAGATGTGCTCGGGACGGCACATGGCCGTGGTTGAGTATTCCAGGTGAATGGACATTCTGAGTGTGAATCCTCCGATTAGAACGGGCGTTTATCTGGAACTGCAAATCTCGTGGATAGCCTCGAGCGCTCGGGTGCAGGCGGCGCGGTCCACGTCCATGTGGGTGACCAGGCGCATAAGCTCAGGATTGATGCCGTTCATCAGGATATTGCGTTCCGCGAGGCGGCGCGACAGCTCCGCCGTGGTCATGCCGGTGCCGCTGATGTCGAACACCACGATGTTGGTCGGGACGCGGCTGGGGTCGAGCTTGATGCCGGGCACGCGCGCCAGCGCCTCGGCGAGGAAGCGCGCGTTAGCGTGATCTTCCCCGAGGCGTGCCGGCATCTTCTCCAGTGCGATCAGCCCGGCGGCGGCCAGGATTCCCGCCTGGCGCATGCCTCCGCCGAGCATCTTGCGGCAGGCGCGGGCCCGGTCAATGAACTCGCGGCTCGCCACCAGCAGCGATCCCACCGGCGCGCCCAGGCCCTTCGACAGGCAGAACATCACCGAGTCGAACTTGCGCGTGATCTCGGCCACCGGCTTCCCCAGCGCCACCGCGGCGTTGAAGATGCGCGCGCCATCCAGGTGGACGGGCAATCCGGCGTCGTGCGCACCATCGCAGATCTCGTCGGCGACTTCCGGCGGATACATCGTGCCGCCCGCCATGTTGTGCGTGTTCTCGAGCGCGACCAGCCCGGTCGGCGCGCGGTAATAGATCTTGGGTGCGATGCGCTTCTTCACTTCGGCCCAGGTGAGGATGCCGTCCTCGCCGTGGATCAGCCGCGGCACGCAGCCGGAGAAAGCCGACAGCATGGCCATCTCGTAGTTGTAGATGTGACCGCGCTCATCGCAGATGATCTCCTGGCCGTGGTGGGTGTGCAGCTTGATGGCGATCTGGTTGCCCATGGTACCGCTGGGAACGAAGATGGCGGCTTCGCGCCCGAAGATCTCCGCCGCCCGCTGCTCCAGGCGGTTGATGGTCGGATCTTCGCTGTAGACGTCGTCACCAACCTCGGCTTCGGCCATGGCGCGACGCATCTCCGGCGTGGGCCGCGTGACCGTATCACTGCGCAGGTCCACCACCGGCGCAGTCTTGTCCGGGGCTTCTGCAAGCCCCTGCGGGGCAGAACTGGTCTTCATAGTCGCTTCGCCACATCCCAGCGAAACCAAGAGTCTAATGAATTTTGCAAGGACTGTCATTCTTCCGCCGAACGGAGTGAGGCGGGAGAATCTGACGATTCCGCCAGCGCAACCCATATTGATGGCGCCAGCATTCTCGTCAGATCCTCCGCTCGGCTTCGCCGCGCGAAGGATGACAACCTAGGGGGTTGACGGGAGAGCAACGAAGCGCTCGAACACTTCGTTGGAGAGCAGGCGGCCGGCGGGCGTGAGTCGAACGGCATCGCCTTCGCGCTCCAGCATCCCGGATGACTCCAGGTCGCGGAGGGTCTCGCCAAATACGCCTTTGGCATCTACGCCGAGGCGCGCGCTGACTGCCTTCAGATCCACGCCGCGCGTGAGACGCAGTCCAAGAAAGAACGTTTCTTCCAGGGCTTCACGGGACGACACCGGAGTCCGGCTCAGGGGCGCACCGGCCATGAACTCCTCCAGCGAATCCGGTGTGGAGAAGCGGAATGCGCCGCCGGGGCCTTCGAGCATGGAGTGTGCGTCCAAGCCAAAGCCGACGTACGGCTGGCGGGTCCAGTACTTGAGGTTGTGTTTCGATTCCCTCCCCGGGCGTGCGAAGTTGGAGATCTCGTATTGCGCGATGCCGGCGCCACTCAGCCGGGCGCAGGCCTCCAGGTAGAAGTCGGCGGTGGAATCTTCGTCGGGGACGAAGTGGGCGTGGTAGCGCGTGCCGCCGGCGATCAGCTCCCGCCCCAGGCGCGAGTCCTCGTCCACCTCCAGCATATAAACGCTCACGTGCGGCACGCCGGCGGCGATGGTCTCCGCGAGCGAGGTGTGCCAGCTCGCCGCCGTCTGGTGCGGCAGGCCCGCGATCAGGTCGATGTTGATGTTGGTGATCCCGGCCGCGCGCAGCCGCGCCATGTCGCTGAGCACCGCGGCCCGCGTGTGCAGGCGGCCGACCGCCGCGGCCTCAGCGTCAACGAACGACTGTACGCCCAGGCTGACGCGGTTTACGCCGGCGCGCAGCAGCGCCTCCAGCATCGCGGGCGCGAGCGATCCGGGAGCGCACTCCACCGTGATCTCCGCGGCGGAATTGAGCTCGAATTCCTGGCGGAGAGCGGCGAAGATCCGCTCAAGCTGCTCGGGCGTCAAGGTGGTGGGAGTGCCGCCTCCGAGGTAAATGGAGTTGGCCTTGCGCTCAATCATGCCGCCCATCGCGGAAGCGGTCGGTTGCACGCGTCGGATATCGGCGCACACCCGCTCCACGTAGCCCGCGACCATCTCGCGCGCGAACACGCCGGAAGCGAAGTTGCAATAGCTGCACTTCGAGCGGCAGAACGGGATCGAGATGTAGATGCCGACGGCCATTTAGTCTTCACCGCCGAGACGCCGGATACGCCGAGGTATTCCTGAAAACGGTCCGCCGTCCTTCGCGTGCTCTGCGGATTTCAGTTACACTGGGTGCCCTTTTCTTGCATCCCTGCGTCTAACAGTTTACTGAGTGTTTGTACATTTATGCGACGCGTGGTCATCACCGGAATGGGCGTGGTGAGCCCGAACGGCATCGGCAAGGACACCTTTTGCCGCGCGGTCCTGGCGGGCAAGAGCGGGGTCTCGCGCATCACGCGCTTCGACGCCAGCTCCCTTCCCGTGCAGATCGCCGGCCAAGTGGACGACTTCGACGAGCTCGCCTGGGTGGACCGGCACGAGCGCAAGCACGTCTCCCGCGTGGTGCCGCTGGCCATCGCCGCGTCGCACGAAGCGCTCCAGGATGCCGGCCTCGATCCCGCCCGGATGTCGCAGGGAGACAAGCGCCGCATCGGCGTGATGCTCGGCACTGGGGGCGGCGCCCAGGACTTCAGCGAGGAACAATTCCGGCTGTGGTACACGGGGCACCCGAAGGAAATCAGCGTGTTCTCCATCCCCAGCGGGACCATGGGTACGCTGTCGAGCGAAATCAGCATGCGCTTCGGCTTCCGCGGGCTCAGCCACGTGGTGACCACCGGCTGCACCTCGTCCACCGATGCCCTCGGCTACGCCATGCGCAACATTCAGGCCGGCGTGCTGCCGGCATTCCTGGCCGGCGGAGCTGACGCGCCCATCGCCTTCGGCATCATGAAGGGTTTCAGCCTGATGCGCATCCTCACCGCGCGCTGGAACCAGCAGCCGGAGCGGGCCTCGCGTCCGTTCTCCGCCGACCGCGACGGCTTTGTGCTGGGGGAAGGCGCTTGGATGTTCGTGCTCGAGGACTACGAGCATGCCCGCGGCCGCGGCGCCCACATCTACGCCGAGCTCGCCGGCTACGGCTCGACCTGCGAGGCCTACCACCGCGTGCGCCTGGAGGAATGCGGCGAGGAGCCGGCACGGGCCATGGGATTGGCCATCGAAGAGGCAGGCCTCGGGCCGGCAGATGTGCAGTACGTCAACCTGCACGGCACTTCCACCGTGCTGAATGACCGCATCGAGACACGCGCGCTGAAGCTGGTGTTTGACGGCCGCGCCAGCCGCACAGCTACCTCTGCTCTGAAATCACAAATCGGTCATCCCCAGGGCGCCTGTGGTGCCGCCGGCGTCGCCGCGACACTTACGGCCATGCACTACGGCCAGATCCCGCCTACCATCAATCTCGATCACTTCGACCCGGAGTGCGACCTGGACTACGTGCCCGATGCCGGGCGCAAACTTGCCATCGAGCACGCGCTGTGCAACTGCATCGCCTTCGGATCGAAGAACTCCGCCCTGCTGCTCCGCCGTATCTAGACGTCGCGACCGACGTTTCTCAGTTCACAATGATCGTCGGGTCAGCGCCTGGGCCCATGCTCTTCGCGGACCGGACGTCGTAGGGGTACTTGCCACTCGCGTCCGGCCTCAATGGCCCCGACGAAATGGGGGGCTGTCCCGGCCTGACCAAAAACGGACCTGGATTTAAGAATGGGCTGCCTTTCGGTGGTGTAAAAACCACCTGGACATCATGATTCAAGGAGGTTGAGAACTCCGCCTGGTCGCCATTTTTTTTCGTTAGAATGGCCGGCTCCGGATGTGCAGAACCTCCTGGGGGTTCATCAGATACCGTGATCGGAACCGTGACAAAACTTTGTTTCGGCATGGTAGCCATAGTCTTTCTCCTCTCACGTGTTGAATTTTGAGCCCGGATCAATCTGCGATCGGTCAGCTACGAGCCTGCTTGTCGCGCAACAATTTCTGCAGGCGTGGCGATCTTGCCAGTTCGTCAAAAATAGGATTCGTGCGTATCAATTCGGGGGAGAGACCGGTGGCAAGCGCTCTCCCCAGCCAGTCGATGGCGCGATCGCGATGGCCGAGACGGGTATCAATGACGGCCGCCTTGAGCTGCAGGTCGGGGTCGCTGGGAGCCAGCGCCAGCGCGCGATTCAGGTATTGCTCCGCCGCCTCGCGCTCGCCGAGCATGGCACTGGCGACCGCCACTTGCCCCAGCGCCGAAGTGTCGCGCGGGTTCACCTTCAGTTGCTCCTCGCCCAACCACACCGCCTTGCGGTACGCGTCGGTGGACTTGTCACGTTCGCCAGGCGTCCAGTAGTAAGCTTCGGCTAAATTCCCCCACAGGACGCACTCGCGGTTGTCGACCTTCACCGCTTTTTCATAGATTCGCGCGGCGTCGGAAAAGCGCCGCAGGTAGAAGTACACCGTTCCCAAGTTGGAGTAGCCGGAAGCCGAGGGGCGCAATGCCACCGAACGCTCCAGCTCTGGAATAGCCTCGCCGAAACGCCCCAACGCAGTGTAGGCGCCGCCTAGATTCTGATACCCGCGCAAATTGTCAGGTGCCAATGCAGTCACCTGTTGAAACATCCGGGCAGCCTCGTCAAAGCGTCCCTGCCGGAAAAGGAACATCCCTAGCCAGTTGTAGCCGGCCCAGTATTGCGGGCGCACGGCGATGGCATGCCGGTAAGTCTGCTCTGCCTCCGCCGTCTTGCCCAGGTGCTCATAGGCAAATCCCAAGCCGCGGTAGGCGTCGTCCGAGGTGGGATCGATTTGCAGCGCGCGCTGGAACCCGCTCACAGCCTGGTCGTACTTACCGGTCCCGTTGTAAACGTGGCCCAGGCAGATCGCGCCTTCTCCCAGGGGCGCCGCCTTCTGGCATGCTTCGAGCGCGCGCGTCATCCATTCGGCGGCATGGGTCGCTTCGTACTTGTGCCAGTAACTCTCGCCCAGGCCGGCGTAAGCCAGCGTGTAATTGGGATCGCGTTCCAGCGCCCGCTTGAATACTTCAATGGCGCTGTCCACGTTCTCCGGCTTCTGGTACTCCATGAGATAGCCACGTCCGCGCAAGTAGTAATCATAGGCAGCGGGCTTAGTGGTGCCGCGAGCTTCCAAGGCTCGACGGTCCTTGGAACCCAGTTCCAGGTCCAGGGAGCGCAGCACACTTTGCACCACCCGGTCCTCGACGGCAAAAGGATCCACGGCGGGCGCGGTGACGGTATCGGCGCGCAACTGCTGCCGGTTGCGGGAGTCCACCAGGTGATAGGTGACGCGCACCTGCGAGCCGGATCGTTGCAGGCTTCCCTCCAGCACAAGGTTGGCGCCCAAGCCTACGCGCGCCTGCTCCACCGAGTCCACCTTCTGCGACCGGACCTCGCTCGGCGGGACGACCTGCAAGGGATAGTTGTCAGTCAATTGTGCCAGCTTGCCGGTAAGCGTCTCCGCCAGCCCCTGGGCAAAGGCGCGCGCACCAGCGTCCTCGCCCACGACTACGAACGGCAGCACCGCCAAGTTCTTCTTCTCCGGCAGATCGGCTCCCACAAACCAGCGCTTCCAGTGCTGGCGGACTATCGGGGTGATGCCAAGTGCGAGCATCACCAGAATGACCAGTGCGATGCTGCGGCCCGCCCGCCTCGCCCAAGGGCGGGGAGCTTTGGAACCCAGGAAGGGACGCCGGCCCCCCCGCGCGAGCGCGCGCAGGTCCGCCAGCAGGTCGGGAGCACTGGCATAGCGCTCTTCCGGGGACAGGGCCAGCATCTTGGCGATGATCCCTTCGAGCTCGGCCGAAACTCCGGGCGCCAGTTCGCGTATGGACGCCGGGGTGACCTGCAAGGTGCGCCCGGCGGTCGCCACCCGCTGCTCCGCACCGAAGGGATGGCGTCCAGCCAGCATTTCATAGAACACTACGCCCAGGGCGAAGATGTCGGAGCGATGATCGGCCTCGCCCCCCAGCAGGACCTCCGGCGCCATGTAGCCGGGCGTGCCCGCCCGCCGCCACTCCAGGCTTTCCTGGCTGATCGTGGCTTCCTCTTCGCCCGGCGTCGGCAAGTGCTTTGCCAGCCCGAAATCCAGGATCTTCGCTTGTCCGCCCGGCGTGACGAGGATGTTCTCCGGCTTAAGGTCGCGGTGGACGATGCCTTTCTTCTGGGCTGCCACCAGGGCCTCCGCGCATTGCAGCGCCAGGTCCAGGAACCCGGATGTCGAGAATCGCCCGGAGGTCCGCAACCGCTGGCGCAGGCTGGCGCCCTCGACGTACTCCATCACCAGGAAGACTTCGCCGTTCTCCTCCAGGACGTCGTACACGGCGGCGATATGCGGGGAATTGAGGGCGGAGGCGCGCTCGGCTTCCTTGAGGATGCGCTGGCGGGCGCGTAGGTCCGCCCCCAGCTTGCGGGAGACACGTTTCAGGGCGACAGGGCGCTTCAGGCGGGTGTCGTCGGCGCGGTAGACTTCGCCCATACCGCCTGCGCCCAGCAAAGCGCGGACGGCGAACCGGCCTACACTCACACCCGTCAGGTCCTGCGAGCCGGGCGCGGCTTGTGGCTCGGCAGCAGCCATCGGAGGAACGCCTCCCTTGGCGTCACCCGGGAGAACAACTGCCACCATGGTACTGCCGAACCGGCGGTAATGCCAGCGGGTTAGAGCTGCCGCGAGTTTTTCATCCGCGTAGCCGCTCGGCGCGTCTATACGGTAGTCTGTAGCTACGCGATGGCTTCTGGTACCCACGAAGAAGAAGTCCTGGGAAAGGCATACGACAGCCGGTTGATGCGCCGGCTGCTGACCTATCTGCGTCCCTACAAGTTGCAGGTAGCGCTGGCGGTGGCGGCCATCGTGGTGAAGTCGGGGGCGGACATCGTCGGGCCCTACCTGACCAAGGTGGCGGTGGACAAGTACCTGGCCCCCACCACCGCCTGGGGCAGGCGCTCGCTGCTCGACCGCTGGTTGAGCCCGCAACCGCTGACCGGTATTGCGCAGATCTCTCTGCTCTACGTGCTGTTGCTGGCAGTCAGCTTTTTCCTGGAATACGCGCAGACCTACCTGATGCAGTGGACCGGGCAGAAAGTGATGTTCGACCTGCGCAGCCAAATCTTCCGCCACCTGCAGCGCATGCACGTAGGCTTCTACGACCGGAACCCCGTGGGCCGGCTGGTCACCCGGGTTACTACCGACGTGGACGCGCTGAACGAGATGTTCACCGCCGGGGTGGTCTCAATCTTCGAGGACGTGTTCGTGCTGGTCGGGATCGTGGTGATCATGCTGCGGATGAAGTGGTGGCTGGCGCTGATCACCTTTGCCGTCCTGCCGGTAATAATGGTGGCCACCTCTATCTTCCGCAAACACGTGCGCGACTCCTACCGGCGGATCCGCGTGGCCATTGCCCGCATCAACGCCTATTTGCAGGAGCATGTGAGCGGCATCGTCGTGCTGCAACTGTTCAACCGCGAGAAGAAGGCGTTCGACCGCTTCAGCCAGATCAACGCCAGCCACATGGAGGCGTACAAGGACGCCATCATCGCCTACGCCATCTACTACCCGGTGGTGGAGATCCTGTCTTCGACCGCGATCGCCTGCGTGATCTGGTTCGGTGGCCACGCGGTGCTGCGCGCCACCGTAACCCTGGGCGTGCTGGTGGCCTTCATCCAGTACGCGCAGCGCTTCTTCCGGCCCATCCAGGACCTGAGCGAGAAGTACAACATCCTGCAGTCGGCCATGGCCTCCAGTGAGCGCATCTTCAAGCTGCTGGATACGCCGGCGGAGATTGCGGAGCCGGTCTCGCCTCAGAAGAGCGCGGGCCCCG
>JAHFUA010000131.1 GCA_023265315.1 Acidobacteriota bacterium
TACGAAAAACCTGTGGCTGCGGTGGACAGAGACTGCCACGCCGGGCTAGTCTCACCAGCATTCCACGAAGGGGGTACACAGATGTTGAAGAGGTTGGTCTTGGGTGTAGCTGTTGTCTTTGTGCTCGGGAGCGTAGCCGGCTGGTCGCAGGCAGGGAAAACCGAGAACTCACTTTCGCCTGAGCTGGAACGAGTTCGCGCCGCGCTCCAAAAATATCAGGATCCTGTGCTGGCGATCCATGACGGATATCTTTCAACTTTGGGATGCGCCAACTTCCCACATCCAGCGAAACCCGGACATGAACCCTATCCGCAGGGAGCGATGGGGATTCACTTCCTCAACTCGGAACTGATCGGACCCAAGCTGGATCCGATGCGCCCACAGGTCCTGCTCTACGAGCCGGAAGGCGGAAACCTGCGCCTCGTGGGAGCCGAGTGGCTCGTGCCGCTTGCGACGGGCGTGGACAAAGCGCCTGAACTTTTTGGGCACAAGTTTTGGGGGCCGATGGAAGGACACGAGCCCCTGATGCCGGCCAGCGTTGCCCATTACGACCTGCACGTGTGGCTGTTCAAGAACAATCCCGAAGGGATGTTTGCTCCCACCAATCCCGCGGTCAAGTGCACGGGCTACCCTTACGCCATGGAGATGGAGTCAACAAAGATCGTCTCGCAAACCGCCAAGCGTTAGTTTTCTTCGGACAAGAAAAAGGGCGCGGCCGAAGCCGTGCCCGGATGGCTTCTTACCCTTCTACGGACAGGGCATTGCGTTGCAGACAACGCAAGGGCTGGTTATCGGACGATGTTCGCAAAGGGCCGGGATCGGAGCCTCGCAGCGCCCGTCGCCGTTTGTCGGCTTAGGCGCTGCCGCCGCGAACTGTTCCTCCTCGGTGGAGCCGGCCAGCGCCGTGGTGGACGCCATGCCTTGGCCGACCACGTTGGTGATCTGGTCGAAGTATCCGGTGCCGACGAAGCGCTGGTGCTTGGCCGCGTCGTAGCCGTGCTCGGCGCAGGCGAACTCGCGCTGCTGCAGTTGTGAGTAGGCGCTCATGCCGGACTCGCGGTAGCCCTGCGCCAGCTCGAACATGCTGAGGTTCAGCGAGTGGAAGCCGGCCAGGGTGACGAACTGGAACTTGTAGCCCATGGCCGCCAGCTCGGGCTGGAAGCGGGCGATGGTGGCCTCGTCCAGCTTGCGCTTCCAGTTGAACGAGGGCGAGCAGTTGTAGCCCAGGAGCTTGTTGGGGAACTTGCTCAGGATGCCCTGGGCGAAGCGCGCCGCCTCTTTCAGGTTGGGCTCGGAGGTCTCGCACCAGAGCATGTCCACGTAGGGCGCGTAGGCCAGGCCGCGGGCGATGGCCGCGTCCAGTCCGCCCTGGTAACGGAAGAAGCCTTCGGAGGTGCGTTCGCCGCTGATGAACTCGTGGTCGCGCGGGTCGCCATTGGAGGTGAGCAGGCGCGCGCCGTTAGCGTCGGTGCGGGCCATCACCAGCGTGGGGACGTCGAGCACGTCGGCCGCCAGACGGGCCGCGACCAGCTTCTGGATGTTTTCCGACGTGGTCACCAGCACCTTGCCGCCGAGGTGGCCGCACTTCTTGGCCGAGGAGAGCTGGTCCTCGAAGTGCACGCAGGCGGCGCCCGCCTCGATCATCGCCTTCATCAGCTCGAAGGCATTGAGCGGGCCGCCGAAGCCGGCTTCGGCATCGGCGACGAGAGGAGCGAACCAGTTGATGTGTTTCTGCCCTTCCGAATGATGGATCTGGTCGGCGCGCATCAGCGCCTGGTTGAGGCGCCGGCAGAGATTGGGCACGCTGTCGGAAGGGTACAAGCTCTGGTCAGGATACATCTGGCCGGCATCGTTGGCGTCGGCGGCCACCTGCCACCCGCTCACGTAGATGGCCTTCAGCCCGCCTTTCACCATCTGGATGGCCTGGTTCCCGGTCATGGCGCCCAGGCAGGGCACGTAGGATTCCGTCTGTAACAGATGCCAAAGGCGCTCGGCGCCCAGACGGGCCAGGGAGTGCTCCACCTGCACCGTCCCGCGCAAGCGGACGACATCGTCTGCCGTATAAGGTCGCTCAACCCCCGCCCATCGCGGGTTCGTAGCCCAGTCCTTCCTTATCATTTCGGCATTCTTGCCCTGTGCTGACATTGTGCTCTCCTCGCCGGTCTTATTGGCGGAGTACCCCCGCCCCCAAGCGCACTCTCTTCAAAGGGCATGCCAATGGCCAAAGAGATGCATTTCTCCAGATTGAATATATGCTTTGGAATGAGTTACTTGTCTGGTGTCGTTTCACTGGGAACGGGACGATCAAGGCGTGGAGTGACGAAAACTTCGTCACAGTGACGAACTAGGCCCAGATCTCGTCACGGGTGATGCCCAGCTTGCGGATGCGGGAGTTCAGGGTAGTGCGCTTGAGGCCCAGGCGGGCAGCAGCCCCGGTGGGTCCGGCGATCACGCCGCGGGCTTCCTTCAACGCGCTGACGATCTGCTCGCGCTCGCTGAACTCGGTGGCGGAGCGTGGTTCGGCGGCAGACCGCGCACCGGCATCGGAAGCGGGCGAACGCAGCTCGGCCAGCGGCAGGCTCAGGCTCTCGCCTTCGGAAAGGATCACGGCCCGCTCGATGAAGTTCTCCAGCTCGCGAATGTTCCCCGGCCAGGGCCAGCGGAGCAGGGCGTCGATGGCCTCGGCGGGCACGCGGTCGATGTGCTTGCCGTTCTCGGCCGCGTGCTTGTGGACGAAATAGCGCACCAGCAGCGGAATGTCGGAGGCGCGCTCGCGCAGCGGCGGCACCTGGATGGGGAAGACGTTGAGGCGGTAGAAAAGGTCGCTGCGGAACTGGCGAGCCGCGACCATCTGTGACAGGTCGCGATTGGTGGCGGCAATCAGCCGCACATCCACGTGGATGGTTCGCGGGCTGCCCAGGCGCTCGAATTCCTTCTCCTGCAGCGCCCGCAAGAGCTTGGGTTGGATTTCGGGCGGGATGTCGCCGACTTCGTCGAGGAAAAGCGTTCCTTTGTTGGCCAGCTCAAGGCGGCCGATCTTCTGCGAGATGGCACCGGTGAACGCGCCTTTTTCGTGGCCGAAGAGCTCGCTTTCCAGCAGGCCGGTGGGGATAGCGGCGCAGTTCAGCTTGACGAAGGTGCGCTCACGGCGGCCGCTCAGGTTGTGGATGGCGCGGGCGATGAGCTCCTTGCCGGTGCCGGTCTCGCCCAGGATGAGCACGGTGGAGGTGGTGGGCGCCACGGTCTCCACCTGGCGCAGGATGCGCTTCAGCACCGGGTGCTCACCGATGATCGATTCGAAGTTGTACTCGGTGCGGATCTCGCTTTCCAGGTAATGCTTCTCCTGGGCCAGCTTGCGATTGAGCACGGCGATCTGACGGAAGGCGAGGGCGTTGTCCACCGCGATGGCCGCCTGGTTGGCCACCTGGGTCAGCAGATCGAGATCGTGCCGCGAGAAGGCGGACTCGCGCTTCGAGGCGACGCTGAGCACGCCCAGCACGCGATCGCGATTCACCAGCGGCAGCCAGCAGCCGGAGCGGATGCCCTCCTGCAGCAACTGACGCGTGAACCCGGAAGGAAAGCGCGTCAACTGGCTGAAGATATTGTCGATCAAGAGGGGCTGGCGGGCGACGTAGCTGTGTCCCGCTGGCGAATCCTCGATGGCAAACGATGTTCCCTGCTGGATCAGGCCCTTGCCTCCGGGAAAATCCAGGGCATAAACGCGCAGCAGGTTGCGGCTGGCCGAGTGCAGGACGAGCGCCGCATAATCGTGGTGGATGATGGTGCGCAAGAGGCCGGAGATGGCGACGAACAGCTCGCGGAAATTACGGTTGGCGACCAGCAGGTTGGTCACGTCCAGCAGCAGGCGCAGGCGGTCGCGCTCGCGCTCCAGCTCCTGTTGGTGGGTGAGAGACGGCTCCGGCAGCGGTTGATCCAGGGATGACAAGGGGAAGCACCGGTGCCGATTGTACCGCCGGAGCAGGCAGATGAGCGTACAATGCTGCCCGTTTTCGAGGTCAAAAAGGAATTCCGGTCAAGCCCCAGGGCTCCCCGGCCTCATGAAGTCACCGGAGGCACAGCATGGCCCCACGTTGGGTAAAGCGTCTGATGAGGATTGCTGGATACGGGATCCTTGTTGTGACGGTTCTCGCCGCCTTGGCGATCACTTTCACTATCGGCTGGCGCCCCGTTATTGGCGCCAAGGTGCGGTCCCTCACTACAAAAAAATTTGACTCAACTGCTGGGCGACGACAGCGCGGAGAATACCTCGTGAAAGGCGTGGTCGGGTGCCTTTATTGCCATTCCAACTTCGACGAAAAATCTGACAACCCGGTGCTGCTGTCAAAGGAGGGCGCTGGGCGGATGTTCGCCGAACGCGGCAAGTACCGCCTGGTTATTCCGAATATCACGTCCGATCCTGAGACGGGGATCGGCCGTTGGAGCGATGATGCCATCGCCCGAGCTATCCGTGAAGGCGTAAGCGCGGACGGGCGAGTTCTGTTCCCGATCATGCCGTACGAGGCGTTCCGTTACTTAGCGGACGAAGATTTGGCAGCCGTGGTTATCTATATCCGCTCGTTGGAGCCCGCCCGAAGCGCTCTGCCCAAGACAAAGCTCCCGTTCACCTTGTCACGATTAATCTACTCGCTACCCCAACCCGTCACGGGATCGGTGCCGCAGCCGGACACGTTTACGCCAGCCAGACAGGGAGAGTACCTGACGCGGATCAGTTTTTGCGCAGTCTGTCACACGCCTGAGAGTCCCCCGCCGATTGTGAAGCCCATTCGAGGCATGGAAATGGCAGGCGGGAACACGTTCGGAGATGTTGCCAGCGCTAATCTCACCCCAGATGCATCGGGAATTGGCTATTACGACGAGGCGCTTTTTATCGAAGTTATGCGCACTGGACACGTCAAAGCGCGCAAGCTCAAGGGCCCTATGCCGTGGAGGGTGTATCGCAACATGACCGACGAAGACCTGAAAGCTGTCTTCGCGTACTTACGGACTCTCAAGCCGGTGCTCCACCGGGTAGACAACGCCGAGCCGCCAACCCAATGCAGGTTGTGCGGGAAAAAGCATGGGTTGGGAGATCGCAATTAGAGCTTGTCCGCTTATATGCGCCTGTCTCGCATGCGCGGGCGCGCCTCTATCCCGCCCGCTCCGCCGCGGCCGCGCGGCCGGCCTGCCGGTTGAAGGTGGAGACCGCTTCCTCGGCGGTGTTGTAGAACTCGAAAATCGAGCCTAGCTTGGTGATCTGCAGCACGTCCTTGACGCGGCCCGTCAGCGCAGCCAGCTTGATCTCCCCGCCGGTGTTGCGGGCCGACGAGTACAACCCGACCAGGGTGCCGAGGCCGCTGCTGTCGATGTAGTTGACATCCGCAAGATTCAGAACGATCTGGCGTGACTGGCTCAGCAAGTCCTTGACCTGGTGCCGAAGCAGGGCGGTCTCCTCCCCCATGACGATCTTGCCATAGCAATCGATGATGACGACACCGCCCAGACTACGAGTGCTGGTTCTGAGCAACATGATTCCCTCCCGGCATGGCTGATCGGCGCCGCCCGGCCGGTCCTGCACAAATTCAAGTACCAGTATCACCCGGCGAGCGGGCTTGTCAACGATTGTGCAGCGGCGGGCTTTGAACTTCCTGCCGCGAATCGACGCGGATGGCGGCGGATAAAAGCAAAGCGCAGAGGAGGCAGCGGCAGATCAAATCGGGCTCCTCCACACCAGGGCTTAGTCTGCGGCGCTGGCCAACGGCTCGACGTCGATGCCGCGCAGAAACGCCGTCGCCTGCTCTGGCAAAACGGTGTTGATGAACATTCCCGATCCCAGCTCGAAGCCGGCGACGCGGGTCAGGCGCGGAATGATGCTGAGATACCAGTGGTAGTACTTGGCCCCGGCGACTTCGGCGGGCGCGGTGCGGATGACATAGTTGAAGTCGGGATTGTCCAGGCCGACGTAGAGCATGGCCAGCATGGTGCGCAGGATGCGGGCGAGGTCGGAAAGCTCGGCGTCGCTCACGTCGCCGAAGCTGGCCATGTGTCGTCGCGGGTAGATGCCGGTCGCGAAGGGAGTGGCCGAGGCGAAGGGCTCGATGGCGACGAAGTACTCGCTGGCCAGCACCACGCGCTTATTCTCCGCCAGTTCCTCCTCGATCATCTCGCAGAACATGCACTCCCCGAACTCGTCGAAGTGGCGCAGGGCTTCGTAAAGGCGCTGCCGCACCTGGGAGGAGATTACCGGCGTAGCGATCATCTGCGAATGCGGATGCTCCAGGCTGGTGCCGGCGGCCACGCCGTGGTTCTTGAAGATGGTGATGTGGGCGACCCGCGGGTCCTGGCTCACCGCGCGAAAGCGCTGGCGATAGCACTCGAGGATGGTCTGCACGCGCTCCGGGGGAAGCAGCGCAATGGTCAGAGCGTGGTCAGGGGTCTCTACGATCACGTCGTGGATGCCGACGCCGCGGATGGTGCGCCGCGAGCGCTCGATCTTCCATTCCGGCTCGCCTTCCCGAGTGAGCGCGGCAAACTTGTTGGGCACCACTCGCACCGCCCAGTGGCCGTCGGGCTTGGAAAAGCGAAGGATCTCGGGCGGCGCCAAGTGCTCATTGCCGGGGCAGAAAGGACAGGTTTCCACGTAGTGCGAAAGCGGGCGCGCCTCGCGCTTGACGCGCATTTCTTCCGGGCGCTTGGCGCGCTCGGTGGCCATGATCACCCACTCTTTGGTGAAACGGTTCTGGCGCAACTCCGGCATGGTGGGGCAGCATAGCAGAATGGTTTGCCCGTGGGCCACAGAGACGGGCGTTTCAGCCGCCGCGCGTGCCCGACGAGGCAATCCTAACGCCGCAGGAACGTCCAATCTCCTGAAGCGGGGATACTGCTGTTAGAATCCAAGGAATTTATGGCGAACAAAGTTCCCGTGGGAATCCTGGGCGCCACCGGCCTCGTGGGCCAGCGCTTCATTCAGTTGCTGGAGGACCATCCCTGGTTCGAGGTGGCGTGGGTGGCGGCGTCGGAGCGCTCGGCCGGGCAGACGTACGGCGAGGCGGCACGCTGGAAGCTGCGCACGCCGATCCCTGCACACGTGGCGAAGATGAAGGTGTCGGAGGCCGACCCTGCGGGCGCGCCCAAGGTGATCTTCGCCTCGCTCGATGCGCCCATCGCCAAAGACCTGGAGCCGCGTTTCGCCGAAGCGGGCTGCGCAGTGATCTCCAACTCCAGCGCCTTCCGCATGCAGAAGGATGTGCCGCTGGTGATCCCCGAGGTCAATCCCGACCACCTGAAACTGGTGGAATGCCAGTCCTGGCGGCGGAAGTCGGGAGGCTTCATCGTCACCAACTCCAACTGCTCGGTGATGGGACTGGTGCTGGCGCTGGCGCCGCTCCAGCAGCAGTTCGGGCTGGAGCAGGTGTTCGCCGTCACCATGCAGGCCGTCAGCGGCGCCGGCTATCCGGGGGTGGCTTCGCTCGACATCCTGGGCAACGTGATCCCCTACATCGCCAAGGAAGAAGAAAAGATGGAGGCAGAAGCGCCCAAGATGCTGGGACGGCTGAACGGTTCTGCCATCGAGCCTGCGCCCTTCCGCATCAGCGTGCAGTGCAATCGCGTGGCGGTGGAGGACGGGCACA
This sequence comes from Acidobacteriota bacterium, assembly GCA_023265315.1. GTDB lineage: Bacteria > Acidobacteriota > Terriglobia > Terriglobales > Acidobacteriaceae > JAHFUA01. Next base: position 7,629 of record JAHFUA010000131.1, read on the forward strand.
CCGAGTCGGTCTCGGTGAAGCTGGGGAAGGCAGCAAAGCCGGAAGAGTTGATCGAGGCGTGGCGCGGGTTCTCAGGCAAACCGCAGGAGATGAAGCTGCCGGACGCGCCCGCGCAGCCCATCCTGTACGACACCGCTCCCGACCGCCCGCAACCACGGCTTGACGCCGAGCGTGGCGGCGGCATGTCGGTGAGCGTGGGCCGGCTGCGTCCGTGCAACCTGCTGGACTGGAAGTTCACCGTGCTCTCGCACAACACCATCCGCGGGGCGGCGGGCGCGGCGCTGCTGAACGCCGAACTGCTGAAGGCGCAGGGATACCTGGGTTGACCAGCGAGCCTCTGGCATGATCGTGATGAAATTCGGCGGCACGTCGGTGGAGGACGCAGCCGCCATCGACCGCGCGGCGTGCATCGTGCGCGAACGCGTGCCGGAAAAACCGGTGGTCGTGGTAAGCGCGCTGGCCAAGGTCACCGACCAGCTCCTGGCGATGGCGCGCGCCGCCGGCGCCGGCGACCGCGAGCAGGCCATCGCGCTTTCGCGCGCCTTGCGGGAGCGCCATTACACCGTTGCCGGCGAACTGCTGGGGACCGGAGTCTTCACCCAGTTCCATGCCGAGCTGGAAGCGGATTTCGACAGCCTGGACGAGTTGCTGCGCGGCCTCGCGGCGGTGGGCGAACTGACGCCGCGCACCTGTGACAACGTAGCCTCGTTCGGCGAGCGCATCTCCAGCAAGATCGCTACGGCCGCCTTTACCGCGCGCGGCATCCCGGCGCGCCTGGTGGATTCGCGCGAGTGCATCCTCACCGACAGCAACCACACCCATGCCGTTCCCGTCTTCGACGAGACCAACGACCGCACGATGGCGCGGCTGAAGCCGATGGTGACTGCCGGAAAGGTGCCGGTGATGGGCGGCTTCATCGCCTCCGACGCCCAGGGCGCCACCACCACGCTCGGCCGCGGCGGCTCCGACTTCACCGCCGCCATCGTGGGCGCGGCGCTGGACGCCGACCGCATCGAGATCTGGACCGACGTCGACGGCATGATGACCACCGACCCCAACCTGTGCGCCGGCGCGCGGCGGATCAAGGTGATCAGCTTCGACGAGGCGGCGGAGTTGGCCTACTTCGGCGCCAAGGTGCTGCACCCCGCGACACTGGTGCCGGCTATCGACAAGAATATCCCGGTGCAGGTGCTCAACTCGCGCAACCCAAAGAATGAAGGCACGCGCATCACCGCCCGCGCTCCGAGCTGCACCAATACCTTTAAGGCGATCGCCGCCAAGAAGCGCATCACCGTGGTGGACGTGGTCTCGGCGCGCATGCTGATGGCGCACGGCTTCCTGAAGTCCATCTTCGAGGTCTTCGACCGGCACTGCTGCCCGGTGGACGTGGTCTCGACCTCCGAGGTCAGCGTATCGCT
>JAHFUA010000020.1 GCA_023265315.1 Acidobacteriota bacterium
GAACCTGACCATCCAGTTGATCACTCCGGTGGCGCTGGAGAAGGGGCTCAGGTTCGCCATCCGCGAAGGCGGCCACACCGTGGGCGCGGGCACGATTACCGAGATACTCGAATAAACATTATTCGCGGCATGCAGCCAGCCGCCAGTTCTTTGAGGAACACCGAACGTGAATGGAAAAGACAGAATCCGGATCCGGCTGAAGGCCTACGACTACCGCGTACTCGACCAGTCCACGGGCGAGATCGTGGAGACGGCGCGGCGTACCGGCGCGCAGATCGCCGGGCCCATCCCGCTGCCCACGGTCAAGAACAAGTACTGCGTACTGCGTTCGCCGCACGTGGACAAGAAATCGCGGGAGCAGTTCGAGATCCGCACCCACAAACGCCTGCTGGACATCCTGGAGCCCACGCAGCAGACGGTGGACGCGCTGATGAAGCTCGACCTGCCCGCAGGCGTGGACGTGGAGATCAAGGCGTTCGGGAAAGAGCATAAATGACCGCGCTTTCCGGGGCGTCCGAGCCCCGGGCGGTCATCCTGAGCGGCGCAGCCGCGAAGGATCTCACAGTCGTCGGCTCTCGGTCGTCGGCCAAACGTAGCGAGCCCCGCAGGGGCGAATGAATGTAGCCCGGCACGTAAGTGCCGGGAAGAGGATTTATGGCGGTCAACGGAATCTTGGGCAAGAAGGTCGGGATGACGCAGCTCTTCGACGACAAGGGCGACGTGCACCCCATCACCGTGCTGCAAGCGGGGCCGTGCGTGGTCACGCAGAAGAAGTCGCAGGCTAAGGAAGGCTACGACGCGGTGCAGATCGGGCTGATCGAGTTCGTCAAGGAATCGCGGCTGACGCAGCCGGAACGCGGCCACCTCGCGAAGCACAACCTGCCGCCGGTGCGCTTCCTGCGCGAAGTGGGCATCACCAGCGACGGCGGCGGCGACGGTGCTACGGCGGAGTCGGTCAAGGTCGGCGACAAAGTCCTGGTGGACATCTTCCAGGGCGAGAAGTTCGTGGACGTCACCGGGACCAGCAAGGGACGCGGCTTTGCCGGCGTGGTCAAGCGGCACCACTTCGCGGGCGGGCCCAAGTCGCACGGATCGATGTTCCAGATGCCGGGATCGATCGGCTCCTCGGCGTTCCCCTCGCGCGTGTTCAAGGGCATGCGCATGTCCGGACACCTGGGGAATGCGCGGGTGACGGTGCGCAACTTGCGCGTGGTGGGCATGGATCTCGACGACAACCTGCTGATGGTCGAAGGCGCGGTGCCGGGGCCGAACGGCCGATACGTGGTCATCAACAAGGCGGTGAAGCCGCCGCGCGAGCGCCGCGGCTTCGGTGGCGAGGAGACCATCGACCCGTTGAAGACGTCGAAGCGCAAGACCAAGAAGGCGTAATTGTTATGGCAAATATCGACGTTGTCGATCTGAGTGGAAAGAAGGTGGGGACGCTGGCCCTGGCCGACGAGGTCTTCGGCGCGGTCAATGAGGACCTGCTATGGGAGGCGGTGAAGCACTATCGCGCCGCGCGGCGCGCGGGCACCCATGCCACCAAGAACCGCAAGCTGGTTTCCGGCTCAGGCAGGAAGCTGTGGAAGCAGAAGGGCACAGGGCGGGCGCGCGTGGGCTCGATCCGCTCGCCGCTGTGGCGGCACGGCGGAACGGTGCACGGTCCGCAGCCGCGTTCCTATGACTACCCGTTCCCGCGCAAGAAGCTGTGGGGCGCGCTGCGCTCGGCGCTGGCCGCCAAGTTCGCCGACGGCAAGCTGACGGTGGTCGAGAGCTTCGAACTGAAGGAAGCCAAGACCAAGGAATTCCGCAAAGTGCTGGAGGCGCTGAACGTGGCCAAGACGGCGCTCGTGGTCGAGGCTGCCAAGGTCGAGAACCGGAACCTGGAGCTCAGCTCGCGCAATCTCGAGGGGGTGGAACTGGTGCGCGGCAACCAGGTGCATCCCTATCATCTGCTGCGCTATGACGCGGCCATCTTCTCGCGGCCGGCCCTGGAAAAACTTCAGGACGCGCTGAAGGCATCGGCTCCGAGGAAGAAAGCGGAGGTGGCGTAATGAAATCGGCGTACCAGATCATTCGCCGCCCGATCATCACCGAGAAAGGCCTGGGGATCAAGGAACTGCAGCGCACCCTGGTCTTCGAGGTGGCGGCCCAGGCGACCAAGAACGAGGTCAAGGAGGCGGTGCAGTCTATCTTCAAGGTGAAGGTGGACGCGGTGCGCACCGCCAACTTCCCCGGCAAGGAGCGGCGGCGCGGCCGCTTCTCCGGCTACCGTCCGGACTGGAAGAAGGCTTACGTGCGGCTGAAAGCCGGCGAGAAGATGCCGGAGTACGCGCAGAATTTGTAGCTGTGAGCTGCTAGCTACTAGCCAGAAGCTAGAGGCTAGGAGCTAGAAGCTAGAGATTTTTTATGGCGATCAAGACATATAGACCGGTGACATCGACGTTGCGGTTCCAGACGACGCTGGTCAACGAAGACCTGAGCGCCGATCGTCCGTACAAGCCGCTGACCGAGACCAAGAAGGGTACAGGCGGGCGGCGCAACTCGGGTGACATCACCAGTTGGTTCCGCGGCGGCGGCCACAAGCGCAAGCTGCGCCTCATCGACTTCAAGCGCGACAAGACGGGGGTGCCGGCCAGCGTCGTCTCCATCGAGTACGACCCCAACCGCTCGGCGCGCATTGCGCTGCTGGCCTATGCCGATGGCGAGAAGCGCTACATCCTGCAGCCGGCGGGGCTGAAGGTGGGACAGAAGGTGGTGAGCGGTCCCGACGCCGACATCCTGGTGGGCAACGCCTTGCCGCTGCGGAACATTCCTCCCGGCACCACGATCCACAACCTGGAGCTGCGTCCGGGCAAGGGCGCGCAGATGGTGCGCTCGGCCGGAGGCGAGGCGCAGTTGGTGGCCAAGGAAGGCGATTACGCGCTGGTTAAGCTGCCCTCGGGCGAGACCCGCAAGGTGCTGCTGGATTGCATGGCGACCATCGGGCAGGTCGGCAACCTGGATCACGAGAACGTTTCCGTGGGCAAGGCGGGACGCAAGCGCTGGGTGGGCAAGCGCCCGCACAACCGCGGAGTCTCCATGAACCCGGTGGACCATCCCCACGGCGGCGGCGAAGGCAAGACCTCCGGCGGACGGCATCCGGTCACGCCCTGGGGGCAGCCCACGCGCGGCTACAAGACGCGCAACAAGAAGCGCACCGACCGCTTCATCGTGAACCGAGGGCGATAGCTGGCGGCGCTTTCCGCGGCGTCTGAGCCGCGGGCCGTCATCCTGAGCGAAGGCTCGCAAAGCGAGCCGAAGTCGAAGGAACTGGAGATATGGCGAGATCGACGAAAAAAGGCGCATTCGTGGACACACACCTGATGAGGAAGGTCGAGGAGTTGAACCAGCGCAACGAGAAGAAGGTGGTCCGCACCTGGTCACGGCGCTCGACCGTCCACCCGGAAATGGTGGGACACACCATCGCGGTGCACAACGGCAAGAAGTTCATTCCGGTGTACCTCACCGAGAACATGGTGGGGCACAAGCTGGGCGAGTTCAGCCCCACCCGCATCTTCAAAGGACACTCGATGCGGGCGGCCACGGAAGTGGCGGCCAAGCCGGCGGGGGTCCCCGGCGGTCCGGGCGCTCCGGTGCCGGCGGCCCCGGCAGGCGGCGCAGCCCCGGCAGCACCCGCAGGCGGAGCTCCGGCGGCGCCAAAGACGTAAGGCGAGACGATCATGGAATTTAGGGTTGAGCCGCTTTGCCGGCGTCTAAGCCGGCAGGCGAAATCCCGAGCGAGCCGGGGTCCCCAGCGAACCCGGTTTTGGTTCGCTGGGGTGGTGGAGCGAGGGACCTATGGAGTTTAGGGCGGAGGGGAAGTACATCCGCGTTTCGCCGCAGAAGGCGCGCCTGGTGCTGGACACTATCAAGGGCCGGCGGGTGGAGGATGCCATGAACATTCTGGCCTTCACCAGGAAGGGCGTAGCCCCGGATGTCTCCAAGCTACTGCGCTCGGCGGTGGAGAATGCGAATTTTCTGAGCGGCGAGAAGGGGCTTGACGTGGACGTGGACAACCTCTACGTCAAGCACGCGGTGGCCAACGACGGGCCGCGGATGAAGCGCATCCGCCCCGCGCCCATGGGACGCGCCTATCGCTATCAGCGGCGCATGGCGCACCTGGAGATCGTGCTGGCCGAACGCGGCAAGCAGAACGGTGGAGCCACCGCCACCGTGGTCGGAGAAGAAGCGGCAGCAGCCAGCGCTCGTCCGAAGCCGCGTGCGGCTGCGAAGAAGAGATCGGCACATCCCGCAAGGAAGAAGAAGGCGGCGGGAGCCAAGAGATAGCGAGGACACAATGGGACAGAAGGTACATCCATACGGATTCCGGCTCGGGTACACGAAACCGTGGAAGTCGCGCTGGTATCTGGAGCGCGACTACGACAAGACCGTGCTGGAAGACGTCAAGCTGAAGAACGAGCTGAAGGACAAGCTCAAGCCGGCGGGCGTCAGTTCGATCGAGATCGAGCGCCCGGGCAACAAGCTGCGCATCATCATCCGCACCGCGCGGCCGGGGATCATCATCGGGCGCAAGGGGGCGGAGATCGACAAGCTGAAGCAGGAGGTGCAGAAGCGCACCAACCGCGACGTGTTCATCGACATCCAGGAGGTGCACAAGCCGGAGCTGGATGCGCAACTGGTGTCGGAGTCGATCGGGCTGCAACTGGAGAAGCGCGTGGGCTTCCGCCGCGCCATGCGCAAGGCGGTGGATTCGGCGCTCCGCTTCGGCTGCAAGGGCATCAAGGTGCGGGTCAGCGGGCGGTTGAACGGCAACGAGATCGCGCGCTCGGAGTGGTACCTGCAGGGGCGTCTGCCGCTGCACACCTTGCGGGCCGACATCGATTACGGTTTCGCCGAGGCCAAGACCACCTACGGCGTGATCGGCGTGAAGTGCTGGATCTATCGCGGCGAGATCCTGCCGCAGAAGAAGCGCGACGAGCAGGGCGGCTCGGCGCCGGGTGCGTTCTGAGGGTTTGGTGTGATGCAACTGCCGGCCCCGGATGTGAACATTTGCCGGATGTGATGGTTCAGTAGTCAACTGGCAGTCTGGCCAAACTGGCAACTGACAACTGGGAACTGCATTTATGTTGATGCCGAAAAAGGTCAAGTACCGCAAGCAGCAGCGCGGACGCATGCGCGGCAAGGCGTGGCGCGGCTCCGAACTCTCCTACGGGGACTATGGGCTGAAGGTGCTCGAGCCGGGCTGGATCACCGACCGGCAGATTGAGGCCAGCCGCGTGGCCATGACCCGCTTCATCAAGCGCGGCGGCAAGATCTGGCTGCGCCTGTTCCCCGACAAGCCGGTCACCAAGAAGCCGGCCGAGACCCGTATGGGCAAGGGCAAAGGCGCGCCCGACCACTGGGTCGCGGTCGTCCGTCCGGGGAAGATCCTGTTCGAGATGGAAGGGGTGACACCGCAGGAAGCCGCGGAAGCCATGCGCCTGGCTTCGCACAAGCTGCCGCTGCGGACGCGTTTCGTCTCGCGGCATGAGGCATAGAGAACCATGGACGCGGAAAAGATCCGGAACCTGACCGACGCCGAGCTCCAGCACCAGGAGCGCGAGCTCAACGACCAGCTCTTCCGCCTGAAGTTCCAGATGCGGATGGGACAGACGGAGAGCTTGAAGAAGATCCGCGGCCTGCGCCAGGACATCGCGCGGGTGAAGACCATCGCCCGCCAGCGCGAGCTGGAGAAGGCCGCCACGGAGAAAAAATAAGTCATGGCTGAGACGACAGCAAGCCAGTCGCGCCGCAACACCAAGATCGGCTACGTGGTCTCGACCAAGATGGCCAAGACCATCGTGGTGGAGACCACGCGGCAGAAGTCACACCCGCTCTACCGCCGGGTGATCTCGCGGTCGAAGAAGTTCTATGCCCACGACGAGAACAACACGGCGCGCGTGGGCGATGTGGTGCTGATCGAGGAGACGCGGCCCATGTCGCGGCTGAAGCGCTGGCGGCTGAAGCAGGTGGTGCAGCCCGCCAAGCTGGTGCCGGCGGCGGAAGAGCAGCAGGCCAGCTAGCCGCTCGGCGCCAGGGAAACGGAGAAGCTTATGGCGGTAATGATGCGAAGTATGCTGCAGGTGGCCGACAACTCCGGCGCCCGCAAGCTGCAGATGATCCTGCCGCTGGGCGGGCATACCGGGCTGCGGGCCGGCTTGGGCGACGTCATCACGGCCAGCGTCAAGGAAGCGCTGCCCGACGGCCAGGTGCAGAAGGGCAAGGTGGTGAGGGCGGTGGTGGTGCGCACGCGCAAGGAGCACCGGCGCCGGGACGGCACCTATATCCGCTTCGACCAGAACGCAGCCGTGCTGATCAACAACGAAGGCGAGCCCATTGGCACGCGCGTCTTCGGGCCGGTGGCACGCGAGCTGCGCGAGAAGAAGTTCCTGAAGATCGTCTCGCTGGCACCGGAGGTTCTGTAGAGATGGCACAGGCAGCGACCAACGGACACAAACACGTCGACATCCGGCGCAACGACACGGTGCGGGTGATCACCGGGCGGGACAAGGGCAAGGAAGGCCGGGTGCTGCGCGTCTTCCCCAATGATGGCAAGGTTCTGGTCGAGCACGTGGCGGTGGTCAAGAAGAACGTGCGCCCCAATCCGGCTAAGCAGATCAAGGGCGGCGTGGCCGAGCAGGAGAGCCGGATCTCGCTCTCCAATGTCAAGCTGGTCTGCCCGACCTGCGGGCCGGTGCGCATTGGGCACGAGACCCACGGCGACCGTAAAGTGCGCGTCTGTAAGAAGTGCGGGACAACGCTGGATAAGTGAATCGGGTGATCGGGTGATTGTTAAACCTGGCACGACTGGCACGGCAGGCTGATGAGAACGGGTTGGCGAACAGACGATGCCGCAGCCCCGTAGGGGCGGAATAAGTTAGCCCAGGGCAGAAGCCCTGGGTGGGCGAGATTTTTGAAGAACGAGTCCCGTAGGGATGGCATCAACGGAAAAAACGAAAATGGCGAAACCGGAAAAACCGAAGAAGCAGGCAGCGGCGGAGCCTGAGCCGAAAGCCGCGCCGGAGCGCCCGCGCGCCACGGCCAAGACGCCGCCGCGGCTGAAGGCAAAGTTCGACAAGGAAGTGGCTCCCGCGCTGATGAAGGAGTTCGAACTGAAAAACCCCAATGCGGTGCCGCGGCTGCACAAGATCGTCATCAACATGGGGGTGGGCGAGGCGACGCAGAACGCCAAAATTCTAGACCCGGCGGCCAGCGAACTGGCGGCGATCACCGGGCAGAAGCCGGTGATCACCCGCGCCAAGAAGTCGATTGCGGCCTTCAAGGTGCGCGAGGGCATGCCCATCGGGGCCATGGTGACCCTGCGCGGCCACCGCATGTACGAGTTCCTGGACCGGCTGGTGAATGTGGCCCTGCCGCGGGTGCGCGACTTCCGTGGCGTCTCCACCAAGTCGTTCGACGGCCGCGGCAACTACACGCTCGGGCTCAAGGACCAGTTGGTGTTCCCGGAGATCGACTACGCCAAGGTGGACAAGCAGAAGGGGATGAATGTCACCATCGTGACCACGGCCAAGAGCGACAACGAAGCGCGCGCCCTGCTGAAGCACATGGGCATGCCCTTCCGGCCCTAGAGGGATTGAGTCATTGATCCATTGAGTCATTGGGTCATTGAATACAGACAAGGAGATAATGGCGACTACAGCAAAGCGAGTGAAGGACGCGAGCAAGCCGAAGTTCTCCACGCGGCGGCACAACCGCTGCAAGATTTGCGGACGGCCGCGCGGGTACCTGCGCAAGTTCGGCATGTGCCGCTTGTGCTTCCGCGGGCTGGCGCTGCGCGGGGAGCTTCCCGGCGTCTCTAAGTCTTCGTGGTAAACCGTTTCACGTTTCGAGTTTCACGTTCTATGAGCTCGAAAATAGCAATCGTGAAACCTGAAACGTGAAACGCATTCCGTTGCCGCTGGTTCTTCCGCACGGGGGGGGGAGCGAACGGGCGACGCGAGGAGAAATGACCGATGAGTTTGACCGATCCGGTGGCGGATTTTCTGGCGCGCATCCGCAATGCCGTCCATGCCAAGCACCAGAAGGTGGATGTGCCGGCCTCCAAGCTGAAGCTGGAGCTCGCCCGCATCCTCAAGGAAGAGGGCTACATCGCCAACTACAAGGCGACGGAGGAGCAGGGGCACAAGCTGGTGCGTGTGTATCTGAAGTACGGGCCGGACGAGGAAGCCATCATTTCCAACCTGGCGCGCGTGTCGCGGCCGGGGTGCCGCGTGTACGTGGGGCGCAACCAGATCCCGCGCGTGCTGGGAGGGATGGGCATCAATATCCTGACCACGCCCAAGGGCGTGATGACCGGCCGCCAGGCGCGCAAGGAAGGCGTGGGCGGGGAACTGCTGTGCGAAATTTGGTAGTAAGGAAGCGCGCCAAACGCGCGATTTAGGCGCCGCAAAGAACGCGGCCCATCGCGCCTAGGTCCTTCGGCCGCAAAAGAAGCGGCCTCAGGATGACAAAGCTGAGAGCTAGAAGCGAAGAGCCAAGAGCCGATTTTATGTCGCGAATTGGAAGAAAGCCGATCGAGCTTCCCAAGGGAGTCGAGGTCACGGTCGCGGGCAACACTGTGGCGGTGAAGGGACCCAAGGGAACGGTACAGACGCATTTGCCCGAGGGCATTACGGTCGAGCGCAAGGACGGCCACGTGCTGGCATCCCGCCAGGACGATTCCCACGCGGCCGTGCACGGCCTGGCGCGCGCGCTGCTGAACAACGCGGTACTGGGCGTGACCAAGGGCTGGAGCCGGGAACTGGAGATCGTGGGCATCGGCTACCGCGCCGAGCTGAAGGGCAAGAACGTGGTGGTGTTCAGCCTGGGGTATTCGCATCCCATCGAGTTCCCGCTGCCGGAAGGGATCCAGGTGGCGATCGATCCCAAGCAGACGCGCCTGACCATCACCGGCATCGACCGGCAGAAGGTCGGGCAGGTGGCGGCCGACATGCGCGGCTTGCGTCCGCCCGATCCGTACAAGAATAAGGGCGTGCGCTACGCGGGCGAGAAGCTGAAGAAGAAGGTCGGCAAGACGGGAGCGAAATGACGCCGCTTTCCGGGGCGTCCGAGGCCCGGGGCGTCATCCCTTCGGCTCGCGATGCTCGCTCAGGGCAGGCTCTGAGCGAAGGCTCGCGAAGCGAGCCGGAGTCGAAGGATCGGTATTAGGTACTAACAAATGATTCCGCAGATCGCAAAGAACAAAGTGCGGCAGAGGGTCCACAAGCGCATCCGCCGCAAGCTGCACGGCACGGGGGAGCGTCCCCGGCTGAGCGTGTACCGCTCGCTGAACCACATCTACGCGCAGTTGATCGACGATATGGCCGGCCAGACGGTGGTCTCGGCCAACTCGCGGGAGGGCGGCAAAGCCGAAGCGGGCGCGAAGAAGAAGACCGGCGGCAACGTGGCGGTGGCCAAGGAAGTGGGCAAGCTGCTGGCCCAGCGCGCCAAGGCCAAGGGCGTGGGCAAGGTGGTCTTCGACCGTGGCGGATACCTGTACCACGGCCGCGTCAAGGCGCTGGCCGACGCCGCGCGCGAGGCCGGATTGCAGTTTTAGTCGTTGGCCGTCGGTCGTCGGCCCTCGGCCAAACACAGGCACGTGAGTGCTGGCTTCCTGGGAACGCAATGATTTGAGTGCCGCACGGCGGCACGAAGTTCGAGAGCGAGAATGCCAACAGCGAAGAAGAGACTCGATGCCGGGCAGTACCAACTGAAGGACCAAGTGGTCGCCATCAACCGCGTCACCAAGGTGGTGAAGGGGGGAAAGAACCTGTCCTTTGCCGCGCTGGTGGTGGTAGGCGATCCCACGGCGGCCGTGGTGGGATACGGTTCCGGCAAGGCGAAAGAAGTGCCGCAGGCGATCCGCAAAGGCATCGAATCGGCCAAGAAAAACCTGGTGCGGGTGAACCTGACGCACACGACCATCCCGCACGCGGTGCTGGGCCGGTTCGGCTCGGGGATGGTGCTGCTGAAGCCGGCGCCGGAAGGCACGGGCGTGATCGCCGGCGGCGCGGTGCGCGCGGTGATGACCTCGGCGGGCATCCAGAACGTGCTGACCAAATCGATCGGCACCACCAACCCGCACAACGTCATCAAGGCGACCTTCAACGCGCTGTGCAAGCTGCGCGACCGCAAGGAAGTGGCCGCGATGCGCGGCAAGACCCCGGAGGAGTTGTAAACCATGGCGGTGAAGAAAAAGATGCGGCTGCAGTGGGTGCGCTCGGCGATCGCCGCGCCCACCAAGCACAAGCGGGTGGTCAAAGGCCTCGGTTTCACCCGGCTGAACCAGGTGATCGAGCGCGAGGACACGCCGGCCATCCGCGGCATGGTGGCCAAAGTGCCGCACCTCGTGAGGATCTTGAACGGCCAATGAGTTCGCTAAACCGCCAGCGCCTTGCTTGCTGGCAACTGGCAACTGGTAACTGACATGAATCTATCGACCATTCGAGCACCGAAGGGCTCATCGGAGAAGCGCAAGCGCGTGGGCCGGGGCATGGGTTCCGGCATGGGCAAGACCGCGACCCGCGGCCACAAGGGACAGCGCTCGCGCTCGGGTTCGCGCATGATGCGCGGCTTTGAAGGCGGCCAGATGCCGCTCCATCGCCGCCTGCCCAAGCGCGGCTTCACCAACATCTTCAAGAAGGAATATGCGGTGGTGAACCTGGACCGCATCGCCGCTCTGGGCGAATCTACGGTGACGCTGGAGCTGCTGCGCAAGGCGGGCTTGGCCGGCAAGCGCGACCTGGTGAAAGTGCTGGGCGACGGCGAGCTGAAGACGGCGGTCACCGTGCAAGCCCACAAGTTTTCTAAGTCGGCCCAGGAGAAGATCAGCAAGGCTGGCGGCCAAGCAGAAGTGGTGACGTAGATGTTAGAGAAATTCACCAACATCTTCCGTATCCCCGACCTGCGCAAGCGCATTCTGTTCACGCTGGGGCTGCTGGCGGTATACCGCCTGGGCGGGCACATTCCCACGCCGGGCATCAATGCTGACCTGTTGCAGCAGTTCTTCGAGCAGAACCGGGGAACGTTCCTGGGCTTCATCGATTTGTTCAGCGGCGGGCAGTTGCGCCGGCTCACCATCTTCGCGCTGGGCATCATGCCGTACATCACGGCATCCATCATCCTGCAGTTGTTGACGGTGGTATATGAGCCGCTGGCCAAGCTGCAGAAGGAAGGCGAGCTGGGGCGGAAGAAGATCACTCAGTGGACCCGCTATCTGACGGTGGCGCTCTCGGCCATGCAGTCGCTGGGAATCGCGATCACGCTGCAGAAGTCCACTCAGGGCGGGGCGGCGTTCGTCACCAATCCCGGGCCCGGGTTTGTGCTGATGACAGTCATTACGCTGACCGCGGGCAGTATTTTCGTGATGTGGCTGGGCGAGCAGATCACCGAGCGCGGGCTGGGCAACGGCATGTCGCTGCTGATCTTCGCCGGCATCGTGGTGGGCCTGCCGCGCGGTGTGGCCGACCTGCTGGACAAGGCCAAGACCGATGCCTGGGGTTCCTTCACCGCTCTGGCCTTGATTCTGCTGGTGGCGCTGATGGTGGCGATCGTGGCCTTCATCGTGTTCGTCGAGCGCAGCGAACGCCGCATCCCGGTGCAGTATGCCAAGCGCGTGGTTGGGCGCAAGGTGATGGGCGGCCAGTCCACGCACCTGCCCATGCGCGTGAACGCCGGCGGGGTGATGCCGATCATCTTCGCATCGTCGATCCTGACCTTCCCCCAGACCGCGCTCTACCCCTTCAAGGACACCAAGTTCATCGGCCACTTGATGAGATTGCTGGGATGGGGAGAGCCGCTCTACACCTTCCTGTATGCCGTGGGCATCATCTTCTTCGCGTACTTCTACGTGTCCATCATCTTCAACCCCAGCGAAGTGGCGGACAACATGCGGAAGTACGGCGGGTTCATCCCCGGCATCCGGCCCGGCAAGCGCACCGCGGACCACATCAACGATATCCTGACCCGCATCACCCTGGTGGGCGCTCTGTATTTGATTTTGATCTCGTTCATCCCGGAGTGGATGATTGCGGGAATCCACCTGAACCACCTGCCGGGTGCGCTGGGGGCGTTTTTCGAGAGACTGCCGGCATGGATTACCAACGGTTTGGGCGTGACCTTCTACTTCGGAGGCACGTCGCTGCTGATCGTGGTCGGAGTGGCCATGGATACCGTGCAGCAAGTTGAGGCGCAACTCATCATGCGCCACTACGACGGTTTCACTCCGCGCAGCGGCCGGATCCGCGGGCGCAGGGCCTGGTAGTGCAAGAGGTTCGGCCGTGGGTTCCGGCGTGGGGTGCCCGGACCCGGGCTGGGGGCGCAGATGGATAGGAGGGCTGGCACGACCGCCGCTGTGAAAACCAAGATCGGCCCGGTGATCCTGCTGGGAGCGCCGGGAGCGGGCAAGGGTACGCAGGCCAAGCTGATCATGCAGCGCTACGGGATCCCGCAGATCTCCACCGGCGACATCCTGCGCGACAACGTGGCCCGCGGCACCGAACTGGGTAAGAAGGCCAAGGCCTTCATGGACAAAGGGGAACTGGTGCCGGACCAGTTGGTCTGTGACATGGTGGCGGACCGGCTGCGCCAACCCGATTGCGCGCAGGGCTTCATTCTGGACGGTTTTCCCCGCACCGTCGCCCAGGCCGAGTGGCTGGACGGGTTGCTCAAGGATGAGTTCTTTGAAAAACGATGCGCCGTGCCGCCGGTTGTGGTGAATTTCCAGGTTGGATATAATCAGCTATTGCGTCGCCTGACGGGGCGCCGTACTTGTCCCACCTGCGGAAGGATCTACAACGTTTATTCTCAGCCTCCCCGCGTCGCCGATACCTGCGATGTCGACGGCTCGAAGCTGGTGACGCGCAAGGACGATTCCGAGGAAGTCATCGCCGAACGCCTTAAGGCCTACGAGCGCCAGACGCTTCCCCTGATCGACTATTACCGTCGCCGGGCGCGGCTGCGCGAGGTCAACGGAGACCAGGTCCCGGACAAGGTCACGGCAGAGGCGTTCCGGGCGATTGAAATTGAGGCGGTTGCGGGGCGTCCGAGCCCCGTGCCGAAATCCCGAGCGTAGCGAGGGAACTCGACTGGCGGGAGCTAAGGAGTGCACGAATACGGAAGTCGCGAATCGAGATGGCAATCGTTTGTAAATCGGCCGCGGAGCTGGAGAAGATGCGGCGCAGCGGCCATGTCGTGCGCCAGGTGCTGGACACGGTGAAGGCCATGGTGAAGCCGGGCATCACCACCATGGACTTGGAGCGGGCGGCGGCCAAGCAGATCGAAGAGCTGGGCGCTAAACCGGCCTTCAAAGGGTATTACGATTACCCCTGCGTGCTGTGCACCTCGGTCAACCAGGAGATCGTGCACGGCATCCCGTCGGAGCGGCGGGTGCTGAAGGAAGGCGACATCGTCTCCCTCGACTGCGGCGTGGTGCTCGACGGCTACTATGGCGACGCCGCGGTGACGGTCGCCGTGGGCGAGAGCCTGCGGCCGGAAGTGCACAAGCTGCTGCAGGTCACGGAAGAGTCGCTGTACAAGGGCATCGAGAAGATGCGCATCGGCAACGCCATCGGCGACGTCGGCGCCGCGGTGCAGGAGTGGGTGGAAGCGCACGGCTTCAGCGTGGTGCGGGAGTTCGTCGGGCACGGCATCGGGACCAGGTTGCACGAGGACCCGCAGGTGCCGAACTTCGGCCCGCGCGGGCATGGCGCCCGCTTGCGCGAAGGCATGGTGCTGGCCATCGAGCCCATGGTCAACCTCGGCAAGCCGGGCACGCGTGTGCTTGACGACAACTGGACGGCGGTCACCGCGGACGGCAGCTACAGCGCTCATTTCGAGCACTGCGTGGCCGTCACCAAGAACGGGCCGCTGATCCTGACGGAATAGCGGCGGGAGGGCACGCGGGAGGGCACGGCTTCAGCCGTGCCGGAAAGAGCAGAGAATGATCGTCATCCCGAACGGCTTTAGCCGTGAGGGATCTTGGGGTTGGGTCCGCAGAAGCTTTGCCAGCATCAAATTGGCAACTGCCAATCGGAATTGAATGAGTAAAGAGGACGCGATTGAGGTTGAGGCGTTTGCGGGGCGTCTGAGCCCCGCGCCGAAATCCCGAGCGTAGCGAGGGATCGTGATTTTGGAAAAACTAAGGGGTGCATGAGTAAGGAAGACGCGATTGAGGTTGAGGCGCTTGCGGGGCGTCTGAGCCCCGCGCCGAAATCCCGAGCGTAGCGAGGGATCTTGATTTTGGAAAAACTAAGGGGTGCATGAGTAAGGAAGACGCGATTGAGGTCATGGCGACGGTGATCGAGCCGTTGCCCAATGCCATGTTCCGGGTGGAACTGGAGAACAAGCATCAGGTGCTGGCGCACGTCTCGGGGCGGATGCGCAAGAATTTCATCCGCATATTACCGGGGGACAGGGTCGCGGTGGAGCTTTCGCCATACGACCTGACGCGGGGACGGATTGTGTATCGGTACAAATGACCAGGCTTGACTCGCCCTGCGATGTTGGCAACTGGCGACTGGCTACTGGCGACTGACAACTGGTTTCTTATGAAAGTACGCGCATCGGTCAAAAAAATTTGCGACAAGTGCAAGGTCATCCGCCGCCGCGGGGTGGTGCGGGTGATCTGCGAGAACGCGAAACATAAGCAACGTCAAGGCTGACAGCGACGAGCTACTAGCCACTAGCTAGAAGCTAGAGGCTAGGAGCTAATAGCTAACGACCAACGACCAAGGACAGAGGTTTTTATGGCACGGATTGCCGGCGTGGATCTGCCGCGCCAGAAGCACATCGATATCGCGCTGACCTACATCTACGGCATCGGCCAGCCGCGCGCCCGCCGCATCGTGGCGCAGGCGAGCGTGGATCCGTTCAAGAAAGTGCAGGACCTCAACGACGACGAGGTGAACCGCATCCGCCAGACCATCGAGAGCGAAGGCGGCATTGAGGGCGACCTGCGCAAGGACACGCAGATGCACATCAAGCGGCTGATCGAGATCGGCTCGTACCGCGGGCATCGTCATCGCCGCGGCCTGCCTGTCCGCGGCCAGCGCACCCATACCAACGCGCGCACCCGCAAGGGCCCGCGCCGGGGCACGGTGGCGCAGAAGAAGAAGTCCGCGGCCAAGACTTAATCGACCGGAAACTGAGATATGGCGAAAACACCAGCAGCAGGAGCCGCCGCCGCCGAGGCACCGGCAAAAAAAGGCAAGCGCAAGCAGTTCAAGCGCAAGGAGCGCAAGAACGTTCCTTTCGGCGTCGCCCACATCCAGGCGTCGTTCAACAACACCATCGTGACTATCAGCGACACAGAGGGCCGGGTGCTCTCCTGGAAGAGTTCGGGGTCGCTGGGGTTCCGCGGGAGCCGCAAAGGGACGCCGTTTGCCGCGCAGCAGGCGGCGATGAACGCTGCCAACATGGCGCGCGAGCACGGTGTGCGGGCGGTCGAAGTGCGCGTGAGCGGGCCGGGGTCGGGCCGCGAGTCGGCCATCCGCGCCCTGGCCGCTGCGGGCATCGAGGTGAAGCAGATCCGCGACGTCACCCCCATCCCGCACAACGGGTGCCGGCCGCCGAAACGACGGCGAGTGTAGGAATCTTGCCATCGGGAGATCGGACCATCAGGTGATCTGAAATGACCCGATGAGCCGATCACCCGATGAGCCGATAACAGCGGATCGGGAAGAAGGGCTGCCAACGCCTGTAAACTGATCGGCCCAGAATTTTGGAGGATAAGAAATTGGCCCGTTATACCGGAGCAGTATGCCGCCTGTGCCGCCGCGAAGGGATGAAATTGTTCCTCAAGGGGGCGAAGTGCTTTTCTGAGAAGTGCCCGATCGAGAAACGCAACTTCGCGCCCGGGCAGCACGGCAAGGATCGCAAGGCCAAGATCGTCGGCTACGGCCTGCAATTACGCGAGAAGCAGAAGACCAAGCGCATCTACTTCACGCTGGAGCAGCAGTTCCGCAATTATTTCGAGCGGGCCGCCCGCAAGCCGGGCGTCACCGGCGAACTGCTGTTGCAGCAGCTCGAGCGGCGGCTGGACAACGTGGTTTACCGCCTGGGTCTGGCCACCTCGCGCCGGCAGTCGCGGCAACTGGTGCGCCACGGCCACGTCGAGGTCAACGGCAGGAAGGTGAACATCCCTTCCTACCAGGTGAGCCCCGGCGAAGAGGTTTCGTTGCGCGAGAGGAGCCGCAAGCTTCCGGTGATGGAAGGCGTCCGCGAGCAGACCAGCCATTTCAGCGTTGCGCCCTGGCTGGAAGTCGATCGTGAGAACTTCAAGGGACGGGTGCTGGCTCTGCCCAAGCGCGAAGACATCAACTTGCCGATCAACGAGCAGTTGATTGTGGAGTTGTATTCAAAATAACCGAGAGCCCTCAGGGGCTAAAGCCCGCACGACTGGCGAGCTTGGCGGCACGGCTGAAGCCGTGCCCTCACGAACGAAGTTTTACTGGCAACTGGCAACTGGCAACTGGCAACTGGCAACTGACTACTGACAACTGGTTTCAAGGCCCAGCTTTTCGAGCCCGAGCAGCCTTGGTCGCGCCGGACCCGCCGATGGGCCAGCGGGATGCGACCTTGAGCCACAGGGCCGAAAGGAGAAACAACGCACATGCTTTGGAAAGGCTTTCAAAAACCCAAGCGCCTGGCCGCCGAGACGGAAACGCTGACCGACAGGTTCGGCCGCTTTCAGGCGCAGCCATTCGAACGCGGATTCGGCACCACCATCGGCAATGCGCTGCGGCGCGTGCTGCTGTCTTCGATCGAAGGCGCGGCCATCACCGCGGTGAAGATCGAGGGCGTGCTGCACGAGTTCCAGTCCATTACTGGCGTGGTGGAGGACGCCACCGACATCATCCTCAACCTGAAGCAGATCCCGTTCAAGCTGAACGGCGACGGCCCCAAGGCCATTTACCTGCGCGCCGATCAGCCGGGCGTGATCACCTCGGGGATGATTGAGGCCGACAGCGACGTCGAGATCCTCGATAAGGACGTGTACATCGCCACCGTCAGCGAGGGCGGCAAGCTCGACATGGAGATGCGCCTGAAGCGCGGGCGCGGCTATGTCTCCGCCGACAAAAACTTCGATGAGGACCTCGGCATCGGCTTCATCCCTATCGATTCGGTGCACTCGCCGGTGCGCAAGTGCAACTACGTGGTGGAGGCCGCGCGTCTGGGCCAGATCACCGACTACGACAAGCTGACGCTGGAAGTGTGGACCAACGGCTCCGTCCGCCCCGCCGACGCTATCGGCCTAGGCGCGAAGTTGCTGAAGGACCACATGAACATCTTCATCAACTTTGAGGAGGAGATCGAGCAGGAGATCTCGGAAGAGCGCAAGCCGGAGATCCGCAACGAGAACCTGAACCGCTCGGTCGAGGAGCTGGAGCTCTCGGTGCGCAGCTACAACTGCCTGAAAAACGCGAATATCCAGACCATCGGCGAGCTGGTGCAGAAGACCGAGGCGGAGATGCTGAAGACCAAGAACTTCGGCCGCAAGTCGCTGAACGAGATCAAGGAGATCCTTGGCTCCATGGGGCTGGGCCTGGGCATGAAGATCGACGAGCACGGCAACGCCGTGGCCGTCAGCCAGCCGCAGCCGTCGTCCGCCCTGGGATACCCGTCGTTCCGCGAAGGGCAGTACTGACAGGAAAACCAACATGCGTCATCTCAAAGCAGGATGGAAACTCGGACGTAACACCGCACACCGGCGCGCGCTGCTGCGCAACCTGGTCACCTCGCTCCTGGTCGAGGAACGTATCGAGACCACGGTGGCCAAGGCCAAGGCCATGCGGCCGCACGTGGAGAAGATGATCACCCTGGGCAAGCGCGGCGACCTGTGGGCGCGCCGCCAGGCCGGCGCTTTCCTGATGACCCAAGACGCCGTTCGCAAGCTGTGGGAGATCGCTCCCCGCTTCGGCGACCGCGAAGGCGGCTACCTGCGGATCGTCCGCAGCGGCTTCCAGCGCGGCGACGGCGCGGAGAAGGCGTTCGTCGAGCTGGTGGGCAGCGAGAAGGTCATCCAGGAGAAGCGCGAGAAGCGCGCCGAAACCCGCGCCAAGAAGGCCGAAGCCACACGCAAGGCGATGGAAGAAGAAGCCAAGCAGGCGCAGGCCGAAGGCGGCGAAGAGCCAGCCGGCGGCGAAGGTGGCGGCGAAACGAAAGAGTAGTCTCTACACCATTGGTTTTGCACGCACCCCTTTGGGTGCGTTTTTTTTGGAGACGCAGCAAGCTACGTCTCGACGGCGGCGAGTTGGCGGCGGCGCAAGGCGTACCAGATCAAGAGCTGGGCGAATAATGCTCCGCAGAAATCCAACAGGACATCGCGGGCGCTGCTGCCGCGCGAGGGCACGAAGCTCTGGTGCAACTCGTCGAGGATAGCGACCAAGAGACTGATCACCAGCCCGACCAGCGCCCAACGTATCTGCTGCAAGCTGGGCAACCCCACGCGCAGCGCGCGGAACCACAGCGCGCTCAGAATGGCGTACTCGATGAAGTGCGCCGACTTGCGGATCAGGAAGTGCACCAGCGCGTACGTGTGGGTATCCACGTGGCCGAAGACCCAGGTGAGCACTGCCAGCAGAACCTCGCCGGTATGTTTCGCTGAGAAAGGATCACTGGAAGCCAGCAGCACCATCCCCATCCAAGCCACGGGCGGTATCCAGTACCACAGCATGTTTCTTATAGATGCGTGCACGGCAGTCTGAGTGTTCTCGCGCCGGATCGCGGTCTCGGGCGGGGCGCTCATTCGACGCGATAGTTGGGGGCTTCGCGCGTGATGATCACGTCGTGCACGTGGCTCTCCCGCAGGCCGGCGCCGCTGATGCGCACGAAGCGCGATTTCTGTTGCAGCTCGAGGACGCTGGGAGCGCCGCAGTAGCCCATGCCCGAGCGCAGTCCCCCGACTAACTGGTATACCACGGCAGCGAGCGTGCCCTTGTAGGGCACGCGTCCTTCGATGCCCTCAGGGACCAGCTTGGCCAGGCGATTGCCGTCGGTTTCGTCGATGAGTGCGGTGGAAGCGTCGCCGGTCTCCAGGCTCTGCGAGTAGCGGTCGCTGGAGCCGGTGCCCATGGCGGACAGCGATCCCATCCCACGATAGGACTTGAACGACCGCCCCTGGTAGAGGATGGTCTCGCCAGGGCTCTCCTCGGTTCCGGCAAAGAGCGAGCCGATCATGACAACGCTGGCGCCGGCGGCCAGCGCCTTGGTGACGTCGCCCGAGTACTTGATGCCGCCATCGGCGATGACGGGTACGCCGGCATCCTTGGAGGCGCGGTAGGCCTCGGCGATGGCGGTGATCTGCGGCACCCCGGCGCCGGTGACCACGCGGGTGGTGCAGATGGAGCCGGGGCCGATGCCGACTTTCACCGCGTCGGCGCCGCTGCGCACCAGTTCGCAGGCGCCATCAAAGGTGCCGACGTTGCCGGCGAGAACGTCGACATCAGGGAAGCGTGACTTCACGCACTGCAGCGCTTCGATCACGCGCGTGGTATGGCCGTGCGCACTGTCGATAGCCAGCACGTCCACCTTTGCCCGGACCAACTCCTGGGCGCGCTCCAGGTAATCTCCGGTCGCCCCCACGGCGGCGCCCACGCGCAGGCGTCCATGCCCGTCCTTGGCGGCGTTGGGGTACCGGAGCTTTTTCTGGATGTCCTTGACGGTGATCAACCCCTTGAGCTCGTACTTGTCGTTGACCACCAGCAGCTTCTCCACGCGGTGCTGGTGCAGGATCTTTTCCGCGTCTTCCAGGGTGGTGCCGACCGGAACGGTGATGAGGTCTTCCTTGGTCATCACGTCTTTGATCGGGCGGTCGGTGCGGGTCTCGAAGCGCAGGTCGCGGTTGGTGAGGATACCCACCAGCTTCTTGCCCTTGGTGATGGGCACGCCGGAGATCTTGTAGCGGCGCATCACCTCAAGCGCGTCGGCGATTTTGGCGTCGGGCGACATGGTGACCGGGTCCACGATCATGCCGCTTTCCGAGCGCTTCACCTTGTCCACCTCGCCGGCCTGGGCTTCGATCGACAAATTGCGGTGGATGATGCCCATGCCGCCCTGCTGCGCCAGCGCGATGGCCAGCCGCGACTCGGTCACCGTGTCCATGGCCGCGCTGAGGATGGGGATGTTCAGCGTGATGTTGCGCGTGAGCGGAGTCTGGGTGTTGACGGTGGCGGGGATAACGTCGGAGCGCGCCGGCAGCAGCAGCACGTCGTCGAACGTCAGGGCCTCAGGGACGGGGAAATGGATCATGTTTGTCTCGCAGGTGGTCCTATTCTACAGGAGGCAGGGAGCCGGAGGCAGGGAGTAAGGAGTGGGAATGCTGTAAGGGAGCATACGATCCCCTGCTCCCTTACTCCCTACTTCCTGCTCCCTAAGATTGCTCCCGAAACACTACCAGGGCGAGGTTTGTCTTTTCGGGAAACCGGGCGTATCATTGTTTGTTAAGCTGTTGTGGCGAAGCACATCAGTGGGCGCGAGCCCACTTTATTTTTGGGTCATTTTGGGCTTCGCCGCGGATGGACATGGCGATCGACCTGGACCATGTGCGCGAGGTCGTGGAGCGGGTGACCGCCTCGAGCGGGCTGGAACTGGTGGAACTGGAGTTTCGCGGGGCTGGCGGCAAGGCGCGCATGCTGCGGGTGTTTATCGACAAGCCCGGCGGGGTGACGCACGCCGATTGCGAGGCGGTCAGCCGCGAACTAGGCACCATCCTCGACGTCGAGGAAGTGGTGCCGGGCGGGTCCTACACCCTGGAGGTTTCCTCGCCCGGGCTAGACCGGAAGCTGAGCCGGCCGGAGGATTTTGCGCGCTTCGTCGGCAGCCGGGTGAAGCTCACCATCCGTGAGCCGCTCGAGGGCAACCGGTTCTTTCAAGGCCGGCTCGAAAGCTTTCGCGACGGAACTCTGGTCCTTGCGGTGGGCCCCGGGAAGGCAAAGCGGGGAAAGCCGGAGCCGCCGGCGCGGCAGGTGGCGATCGCGTTCTCGAATGTCGAGAAAGCGAACCTGGTGCCGGAGTTTTAGGGAGTAGCGAGTAGGGAGCAGGGAGCAGTAGAACTAGGATCCCTCGCCGCAAAAGACGCGGCTCGGGATGACAGGTCTTAAGTTTTTTGCTTGCAGGAGCGGGACGAGACTATGGCGAGTTTGCTTTACCAGACGATTGACGCTCTGAGCCGGGAAAAAGGCATTGATCCGCAGATCGTGGTCAGCGCAGTGGAAGATGCCATCGTGGTAGCCACGCGCAAGTATTACAAGAGCCAGGAGAACCTGCGGGCCGAGCTGGACAAAGAGTCGGGCGCGATCAAAGCCTTCGCAGTCAAGACCGTAGTCGAGGGTCCGGAGCAGGTCGAGGACCCTAACCTGCAGATCACGCTGGAAGAGGCGAGAAAAGTCGATGCCAGCGTCGAGGTCGGCGGCGAGGTGCGTTTCTACAAAGCCACCGACGTTCTAGGGCGCATCGCGGCCCAACTGGCGAAGCAGGTCATCTTCCAGAAGGTGCGCGAGGCCGAGCGCGACACCGTGTACAAGGAGTACATCGGGCGCGTGGGCGAGATCGTCCCCGCCATGGTGAAGCGCACCGAAGGCCCGGACGTGATCTTCGAGGTGGGCAAGACGGAAGCGCGCATGCCGCGCAAGGAGCAGTCGCGGCTGGAGTCGTTCGCCGTGGGCGAGCGCGTGAAGGTGGTGATCGGGCGGGTGGAGAAGTCTTCGAAAGGTCCGCAGGTGGTCGTCTCGCGGGCCGCGCCAGAGTTGGTGCAGCACCTGTTCCAGACCGAAGTTCCCGAGATCTACGACGGCACGGTGGTGATCCGCGCCATCGCGCGCGAGGCCGGCGAGCGCACCAAGATTGCCGTCATGTCCAAGGACAAGGACGTGGACTCGGTGGGAGCCTGCGTGGGCATGAAGGGCATGCGCGTGCAGTCGATCATCCGCGAACTGCGCGGGGAGAAGATCGACATCATCGAGTGGCACGACGACCCCGTGAGCTTCGCCGAGAAGGCGTTGCAGCCGGCGAAGGTGGCCAGGGTGTCGATGCTGGAGGGCGGCGAGAAGCACTTGGAAGTGATCGTGGACGACAGCCAGCTCTCCCTCGCCATCGGCAAGAAGGGCCAGAACGTGCGCCTGGCGGCCAAGCTGCTGGGCTGGAAGATCGACATCAAGAGCGAGGAAGAGAAGCGGCAGGAGGTGGAGCAGCAGATGCAGGCCCTGGTCGGCTCCACCAACACTCCGCTGGACCGTGTCGAGGGCTTGGGTGAAGGGCTCATCGAGAAGCTCATCGAGGCGGGGGTGACCACGGTGGAAGCGCTGGCCGACATGACCCCCGAGCAACTCGAGGCCATCAACGGCATTGGCCCCAAGACGGTGGAAAAAATCAGCATTGCGGTAAATAATTACTTTTCCAGCCTAGAAGCAGGGGAATTAGCAGCCGAGGAAACGGCTGAGGTTGCTGCGGAAGAGCCCGCGGTGGCAGAAGCAACGTCTCCGGAGGCTGGCAGTCCGGAAGCCGAAGAGGCTGCGGCCAGCGGACCGGCTGTGGAATCTGAGGGCGAGGCACTGACCCCAGGGGACGAACTTCCCGAGGGTGAGGCCACGGCTTCGGAAGAGCCGAAGCCCGAAGATTCGGCAGCAGAAAAGTAGGGTGCGTTTGACTGCGCGACCCACGAGGGCGTGCCAACATCCAATCACTATTAACCCGAAAAACCGTGAGGCTGCGATGAAGACTTAACGGAAATTCGGAGAAATACGGGGCGGATGCAACCGAAGGTTCGAATCAACGATCTGGCCAGGGAGCTGGAAGTCAAGAGCAAGGAAATC
The DNA here is from genome assembly GCA_023265315.1 of Acidobacteriota bacterium. Lineage (GTDB taxonomy): Bacteria > Acidobacteriota > Terriglobia > Terriglobales > Acidobacteriaceae > JAHFUA01. The sequence continues at coordinate 22,851 of JAHFUA010000020.1, forward strand.
CTCGAGCTCCTGCCCTCCCTTGGCGTCACCGAGAAGAAGACCCACTCCAGTTCAATTGAGGCGGATGAAGCGGAGAAGGTGCGGCAGCATTTCACCGCGCACCGGGAAGCACCTGCAGGTGCGGGCAAGGAGACGCGTGCCGGCCGGCGGGGCGCCGAAGAGATCAAGCCCAAGTTCGATCTCTCGCATATTTCCAAGCCCGGCGACGTGCTGAAGGCGATCCAGCAGACGACGCATGTGGCTGCTGCGCGTCCGGCAACCGCTGTGCCGCCACGCGCGGCTGCCCCCGCCGCGCCGTCCCCGCCGCCGGTCGCGGCCCGGCCGGCAGCTCCCACGGCTCCTCCTCCGCCGGTGCGACGTCCGGTGATCGCGCCTCCGGTCATTGCGCCCGCGGCGCCGCCTGAGCCGCAAGCCGCGCCGCCGGCTGCGCCTACACCGGAAGCCGCTGCGCCGCCGCCGTCCGAAGTTGTGGTGACCCCGCCTTCGGCCCGGCCGCCAGCTCCGGCTGCACCCCCACAAGCTATGGCTCCTTTGCCCACGAAAGTTACGCCGCCGCCGGCCCAGGCACATCCGCCCAAGCCGACAGCGCCTGCGGGACCTTCGCGACCGGTGCGGCGCGTGATCATGCCGCAGACCGGCCCGCGGCCCGTCTACCAGGCTCCGCCGCAGCAACCACCACGTCCGCACCCGATCGCGGAGGGGCGGCCGGCGCCAGGGCGCCCGGTTCCGGGCCAGCCGATTTTCCAGCGTCCGCGCCCCGCAGCGCCCGCCGCGCGACCCTTGCGACCCGGCGAGCGTCGTCCCATGCATCCCACGCGCCAGTCGCCCACCGGTACCCGTCCGCTGGGAGTGGGACCGGGCTTGCCGCCGCCTTCCGCGCGTCCTGCGGGACGTCCGGCCCCGGCACGGCGTCCCGGACAGCGCTACGTTCCCCGCGGCGTCAAAGAAGGTCCGATGAAGGGCTTCGTGCCGCCGCCGCGCATGGACCTCTCGGCGGAACCGCTGCCCATCAGCCGCAACATCACCATCACCGAGGGCATCAGCGTGAAGGACTTGGCCGAGAAGGTGGGAGTGCGGGCCAAGGACGTTATCTCGCGGTTGCTGGCGCGCGGCGTGATGGCCACCGTCAACCAGACCCTTGATGCTGACCTGGCGCGGGAGATGGCGCGGCAGTTCGGGGCCGACGCTCAGGTGATTACCTTCGAAGAAGCCGCGGCCAAGGAAGCCGCCGAGGAGCTGACCGGCGGCGAAGAAGCCGCGGGGCAGGGAGTGTCGCGTCCGCCGGTGGTCACCATCATGGGCCACGTGGACCATGGCAAAACCAAGCTGCTGGACGCCATCCGCAAGACCAACGTCGCCGAAGGCGAGGCCGGGGGGATCACGCAGCACATCGGCGCCTACAAGGTGCAGATCGTCGACCCGCAATCGCCGGCGTATGGGCGCGAAATCGTGTTCCTTGACACCCCGGGCCACGAGGCGTTCACGCGCATGCGCGCGCGCGGCGCCAAGGTCACCGACATCGTGGTGCTGGTGGTCGCCGCCGATGACGGCGTCATGCCGCAAACGCTGGAGGCCATGGACCACGCCAGCGCCGCTAAGGTGCCCATCATCGTGGCCCTGAACAAGATCGACAAACCCGAAGCCATGCCCGAGCGCGTGAGGAAGCAGCTCGCCGACCGCGGCCTGATGCCGGAAGACTGGGGCGGGCAGACGGTGTTCGTGGAGGTTTCCGCCAAGCAGAAGACGAACCTGAACCTGCTGCTGGAGATGATCTGCCTGGTCGCCGACCTGCAGGAACTGAAGGCTACTCCCGACCGTCCGGCGACCGGCGTGGTGATCGAGGCCAAGCTGGACCGTGGCCGCGGCAATGTGGCCACTGTGCTGGTGCAGAACGGCACGCTGCGCATCGGCGATTACTTCGTGGTCGGCAACGTTTTTGGGCGGGTGCGCGCCATGTTCGACGATCGCGGTAACGCTCTCGAAGAAGCGCCGCCCTCGACGCCGGTCGAGGTACTGGGCTTGGAAGGCCTGCCGCAGGCGGGCGACCAGATGGTGGGCGTCGCCGAGCGCGACAAGGCGCGCGAGGTGGCGCAGTACCGCGAACAGAAAGCCCGCGAGGCGCAACTGGCCAAGAGCACGCGGGTGTCGCTGGAAGGCCTGGCGGAGCAGATCAAGGCCGCGGGCGTCAAGGAACTGCCCATCATCCTCAAGGGCGACGTGCAGGGCTCGGTGGAAGTGCTGGCTGACATGCTGGGCAAGATGTCCAACGAAAAGGTGAAGCTCAAGATCCTGCACGCCAGCGTGGGTGCCATCACCGAGACCGACGTGCTGCTGGCTTCGGCGTCGGAGGCCGTCATCATCGGCTTCAACGTGCGCCCCGAGCGCAAGGCGCAGGAAGTGGCCGAGCAGGAAGGCGTGGAGATCCGCCTGCACACCATCATCTACGAGCTGCAGGACGAAATGAAGAAAGCCATGGCCGGCCTGCTGGAGCCTACCATCAAGGAGACCCACCTGGGCCGCGCCGAAGTGCGCGAAACCTTCCGCATCCCCAAGGTGGGTATGGTCGCCGGCTGTTACGTGCAGGACGGCGCCATCAAGCGCGACGCCGAAGTGCGGCTCCTTCGCGACAATGTGCAGGTCTTCAAAGGCAAGATCGCGTCGCTCCGGCGCTTCAAGGAAGATGTGGCGGAAGTCCGCAACGGCCTGGAGTGTGGCATTTCCATCGCCAACTACGGCGACGTCAAGATCGGCGATGTGATCGAGGCCTTTGTCACCGAGCGGGTCGCGGCGGAAGTGCCGGCGTAGAAGCGGTAGCCAGTAGCCAGTCGTCAGTCGCCAGTTGAAACCCGTCGGCGACTGGCGACTGGCGACTGGCGACTCATGCCTATTGCTTTCCTCACCCTCGAACTGCGCATCGAAGGCGCGCACTCCCTCAAAGACAAGCGCCAGGTTCTGCGCAGCCTCAAAGACAAGCTGCGTAACGGCTTCAATGTGGCCGTCGCCGAGCTCGATGCCAACGACCTGTGGCAGCGCGCCACCATCGGCGTGGTGTCCATCTCTGGCTCACAGGACTACCTGCAAGGCTTGATGCAGAACGTGGAGCGCGAAGCGGGCCGTATTGCGTCCGCCACCGGAGCGGAGATCACGGACTCTTTCGTGGAATTCCTCTGAGCGGGATCCTTGCCCGAGGCCGGCAGAGTCTCTGAAAGCCGTATGCGGTCCGTTGCTGAATTGTCATCCCGAGCCAGCGCTCGGGATGACAGGGGTTAGGAGTGCAGTACGGCACAGCTAAAGCTGTGCCCTCCCGTTCTCTCTGCTGGGACTGTGGAACGAAAAACCGTGCGATCTCTTGGTAACCGCGTTGCTCCCTCCAAATTGTCGTCCCGAACCGAAAGTAACTTCTCGCGGTCCCTCACGTCTGTTATCCTCTTCAGTTTTTCTTGGGAGCGAGACAATGCCAGAGCGCCGCAGCCGCGAACATCACATGCAGCGCCTGGCGGAGGCGCTGCGCGACGAGATCGGCGCCATCTTGGAGGGCGAGCTGGCGGACCCGCGCATCGGCCTGGCAGTCGTCAGCGAGGTGCAGTTGGCGCCCGACGGGCGCTCGGCGCGCGTGTTCGTCGAGGTCGCCGGCGATGACAAGCAGGCGCGGGATACCATGGCCGGCATCGAGTCGGCCAAAGGGTTCATCCGGCACGAGTTGGGGGAGCGCCTGCAACTGCGGCACGTGCCGGAATTGCATTTCCTGCTCGACCAGTCGGAACAGTACGGGGCACGCATTGATCAACTGCTGGATCGCGTCAAGAATCGCAGGCATTGAGCCGGGAAGCACGGCGCCATGCTGAAGCAAGTGCTGGAGTGCGTCGCGGCGAGGGAGCGGTTCCTGCTGACCTCGCACGCGCGACCCGACGGGGATGCCGTGGGTTCGGTGCTGGCCTGCGCGCAGATCCTGCGCGGCCTGGGCAAGCAAGCTGATGTGGTGCTGAGCGACGGCGTTCCGTACATCTACCGGCCGCTGCCCTATGCCGACCAGGTGGTGCAGACGAATCTGGTCAACGGCCACTACGAAGCCGCCATCATTCTGGAATGCGACAGCCTGGCGCGCACCCGGCTGGATGGCCTGGCCTCCAATTTCATCATCAACATCGACCACCATTACAGTGGGAAGCCATTCGGCCATATCAACTGGATCGATCCGGATGCGTGTGCGACCGCGGAGATGATCTACCGGCTGGGCCGCGAGGCCGGCGTTCCGATCACCAAGGAGATCGCCACCTGCCTCTACACCGCGGTCATGACCGATACCGGCTCGTTCCGCTTCGCCGGAACTACCGCCCGCACCTTCGCGCTGGCGGGGGATTTGGTGCGCTGCGGAGCCGACCCCGTGCAATGCGCCCAGAACGTGTACTTCGCCAACCCCACCTCGAAGATGCGGCTGCTGGGCGCGGCTCTCTCCAACCTGCATCGCGACGGCAGCCTGGTGTGGATGCACATCACGCGCGCGCAGATCGATTACTGCGGCGCCTTCGATGAAGATGCCGAAGGGCTCGTCAACTACGCCATCTCCATCGCCGGAGTGCAGGTGGCGGCGTTTTTCCGCGAACTGGGGGACAAGCGCTATCGCGTGAGCCTGCGCAGCAAGGGTGCGGTGAACGTGGCGGAAGTCGCCGAGAACTTCGGCGGCGGAGGGCACCACAACGCCAGCGGGTGTTCGCTGGACGGGCCGCTGTCGGTTGCGACCGCGCGGGTCCTGGCGCAGGTGCGGCTGCGGCTGGCGAAGGTCTTGGGGGCGACCTCGTCGCAGCATTGACTTCGGCGGCCAGTAGCGCCGGCATCCTGCCGGCTGGCGTGACGGCATCTTGCCGTCACCTGTTGTTGAATGCGTGGGCGAGACGCCCACGCATGCAGCCACCGAGACGGTGTCGCTACTGCTACACTCCACCTCATGCCGGAACGCAGGGCGATGCTGATCGAACTCCTGACGATCGCGGGCTTCTGCGCCTTCCTTTTCTATTTTGGCTTGTCGGCCTTCGGGCTGGTAGGCGCGGACGAACCCAGATACGCACAGATCGCGCGCGAGATGCTGGAGCGCCACGACCTGGTCACGCCCACGCTCTACGGCAAGCCGTGGCTGGAGAAGCCGCCGCTCTACTACTGGCGGGCGATGGAGACATACTGGGCGGTGGGCGTGAGCGACTGGGCGGCGCGCCTGCCCTCGGCGACCGCGGCCAGCTTCATGGTCGTGGTGATCTATTTCTTCCTGCGTCGCTTCCGGCCGGGAGCCCAGCTCAATGGCGCGTTGATGACCGCTGCCTGCGTCGGCGTGATCGGGTTCGCGCGCGGCGCCGGCACGGACATGCTATTGGCGGCTGCGTTCGTCGTCGGCATGCTGGCGTGGTTCACGTGGTATGCCGGCGGTCGCCGGCTATGGCTTGTCTTTTTCTATTTCTTTATGGCCCTCGGCATGCTGGCCAAGGGACCGGTGGCGCTGGTGCTGGCGGCGCTGATCATTGTGATCTTCGCGCTGGTAGGGCGCGATGCGCGCCTGCTTACGCGCACGCTGTGGCTGCCCGGTATCTTGCTGTTTCTCGCGGTGTCGCTGCCGTGGTATGTGGCAGTGCAGCTCCAGAATCCGCAGTTCCTGCGGGAGTTCATCCTCCAGCACAACCTCGGACGCTTCGCCACCAACCTCTATCACCACAGGCAGCCGTTCTGGTATTTCGTTCCGGTATTGCTGCTGGGCGTGATGCCGTGGACGGCGCTGGTGATCGCCGGATGGGTGGAGACGATACGCGGATGGCACGGGCAGCCAGGGGTTCGTAAAGATACGCTGGCGAAGTTCCTGCTGATCTGGACGGCGGTGGTGGTGGTGTTCTTCTCGATGTCTGCCTCGAAGCTGCCGGGATACATCCTGCCCGCGGTCCCGGCGTGCACGGTTCTTGCCGCGGATTGGGTGAGTCGGCGGGAGAGATTAGGTTGGACCGTAGTCATCGCCCAGGGCGCGCTCTCGGGGACGCTGCTGGCGCTTGCGTTGCTGTACCCCAACCTGCTGGTGTACCGCCATCGGGTTCCTGGCGAGGCGCGCTGGCTGGCCTTGGGGATCGGGGCGCTCGTGGTCCTGGCAACGGTCAGTACGCTTACGCGCAAAGGCGCGGCAGCGTTGCGGCTGGTGGTGCTGACGCCGGTGATCATTGGGTTGGCTTTCCTGCTTCGGATCGGCGCGCCGGCCATCGACAACGCGCTCTCCGCCCGGCCGGTTGCGCGCGAGATCACGCGGATGGAAGGCCGCCCGGTCCAAGTCGCGGTGTTCAAAGCCGCGCGGGAGACCGAGTACGGGCTGGCGTTCTACCGCAACCAGGCGATCCCGCGCTTTGAGCGCGGCGAGGTCCCGGCTCAGGATCACCTGGTAGTCGTGCCCGAAGCCTACGCCGACGAACTCGCGAAGATGGTGCGGCCAAGACGGATCTCGCGCCTGGGCGGATTCACCCCGCAGCGTTTGGAGTTCTTCTGGGTCTCGACGCCGCCAGCCATGCCGATGGAGCATCATCACTAGTACCGAGTACCGAGTACTGGTTTTCCCCCGAACCACGCACTAGACTCGTGTTTCCGGCGGAATTGGGCCATACTCCGCTCCTCTACCGGACGGCCGGGGAACAGCCGGCGCTGCCTATGGAGATTGTCGATCTCAGACATTTCGGTTCGGCGGACCTGCGTCCGCTGCTGGAGAAGGAGGCGCGGCAGTGGGTGGAAGCGCTGGCCTGGGACTACCGCGCCTCGGCGGAGATGATCCTGCGCTACGTGGACGCCAAGATCCTGCCGGGCTACGCGGCGGTGTCGAAAGGGCGGGTCTGCGGCTACTCGTTCTTCGTGTACGAAGGCAGCAAGGGAGTGATCGGCGACTTGTACGTGGAAAACGGCTGGCGTGACGGCGGCCATCAGGCGCGCGCGCTCGAAGAGCAACTGCTGACCCACGTGATCGAGACGCTGCAGCACTCTCCCGGCATCCACCGCGTGGAAGCGCAGTTGCTCATGCATCCCGCCGACGCCGTGGCCCGGCCGTTCCTGGAGGAAGGCTTCCGCCGCCACCGGCGGCTGTTCATGGTGTGGCCGTTGAATGGAGGACGGGAGCCGTTCACGGTGCCGGCCATGCCTCCGGAGATCCAGGTGCGGCGTTGGGGGGAAGCCGACTTCGGTGCGGCCGCCACCGTCATCACCGTCGCTTATCGCAACCACGTGGATTCCGAGATCAACGACCAGTACCGCACCGTCAGCGGCTCGCAGCGCTTCCTGAACAACATCATCCGCTTCCCGGGCTGCGGCGCTTTCGACAACGATTCCTCGCTGGTGGCCATCCACCGGCCCTCGAAGACCATGGTGGCGCTGATCCTGTGCTCGCGGGTGAAGGACGACGTCGGGCACGTCACCCAGGTGTGCGTGGTCCCGGAGCAGCGCGGGCGCGGTCTCGGCGAAGGCCTGCTGCTGGCTACCGCCGAAGAGCTGCGCCGCCGCCGCTTCACCTCACTCTCGCTGACGGTCACCGAAGCCAACACCCGCGCGGTCGAACTCTACAAGAAGCTCGGCTTCCACGTGGCGCGAGTGTTCGACGCGTTTGTGTGGGAGGGGTAGCTGCTGGCTTCTAGCTAGAAGCTAGTGGCTAGGAGCTAGTGGCGCAATATCCACATCACCCACCCCGCCGCGATCGTCCCCACCACGAACAGCACGAAGCATTTGGCGCCGTACTTGATCATCTCGCGCTGTTCGCTGCGCTGGGTGATGCCGAAGACGATCGACGCGAAGAAGGCGAAGACCAAGGCGGCGGAGAAGTGGGAGAGGGTCATTTCTTCTTACCGATGGCGATGTCGTAGGCATCCACCGCGCTGATGATGTTGAGCAGCCCGGAGACGATGATGTACTTGGTGCCGTAATCGGCGGTGGCCAGGTTGATGGCGCCGCGGCCGATGTCGAGCGCGCGGGCCACAATGTAGAGCCCGCCGGCGCCCAGGTCGCCTACGAATCCCAGGATGTCCAGGATGTCGCCGGTGTTGAAGGCGTACACCTTGCCCCGCATCAGGACACCCAGCACAAACATTGCGACTACCGAGACCATCAGCAGCAGGCCGCGTCCCCAGCGCTTCTGGATCAGGTGACCGGCGCCGGGAATCAGCCAGCCGAGGGCGGGCGCGAGCAAGGACATCATCGTGAGAGGCTGCGGCTGCGCCTGGG
>JAHFUA010000021.1 GCA_023265315.1 Acidobacteriota bacterium
ACTTCCGGGGACAGCGACCGGAGCGCTTCATAGATGGCCGAAGCGCGCAGCGCGATGGTCACATTTCTGGCGCCATCGCCGGTCTGCACGGTCCCCATGAAGGCTACGAGCCCGAGGAAATTCCCTTGCGCGTCTGCTACCATGCCGCCGCTGTTGCCGGCTCGCGAGGCAACATCCACGACCAGATTGCGCATTGTCCGTCCATCTTCCCACAGGGCATCAATGGCGAGAACTTTCCCTCGGCTCACGTCAAATTGTTTGCCGTGATGCGCAATGACCACGACCTCCTGTCCTACCTGCGGCAGGTAATTAGCGAAGCGCACACCGTGGAAGCGCGCAGGTAGCGGTTTTGACTCCAGGAATACCAAGTCTTTGGTGGGGTCATAACGGAGTCGACGGCCAGCTACCCCAACCCATGTCGCATGTTCGTCGTGCGGACCGGTGGCGGTCAGTACTTGCGCCTCAACTCCCTCGACACGCGGAGCCGATCCCATGAAGGCAACGTGGTAATTAGTCACGAAGTGACGGCAGCGTTGGCCCGGAGGATCGATGCAGACCCCTGTGCCTATGGTCCGGTTGATGCGGATACCGGGGAGCGGCGCAGCGGTCAGGGTCAGCCGAGTGGAATGAATCCCCACTACTGCGCGCTCCATTTCGCTGGGCGTGGACGGCGGGACTGACGGCGAACTGGAGGTGGACGCGTCGGGCAGTTGATCTGCGCCAGCGCCGATCGTGAACACCAGCGCAAGCAGCAAACTCATGAATAAACGTCGAAGAAACAGCCAGGGCAAGAGAAGATCTGGGGGAGTGTAGACCTTCATAGCTTCACCAAGGGCAGCGCTGTCTTGCGCCGCTTCCTTCCGCACGGGAATAGGCGGAATTGGTCGGGCCGCGTGGCCGGGGGACCCGCCGAGAGTTACCTTGGGCTAGTTATGTTTGTTGGCCTGCTACGCGTTTCCGGGGATATGCCGAGTTCGGCGCCGGGAGCCTCAGGAATGTCCGCCGATGGGGGAATGCGGCGGGCCGCTCACCCAGATGAGCGGCCAAAGTCTGCGCTCAACAAGAATCATTGTCAAGATAAACTTTCTGGGGGGAAAGCTTGTCGCGCTCGCAAACGCTGGACCCGTGCGATTCTTGCAGTTACTTCGTCCCAAGTGCCTTCGGAGTGCGAGGCGCGACAGTCGAAAGCGCCCACCCGGATCTGGGCTGAGAAAGTGGCCGCGTTCGCCAAGGTCTATCCGCACAACACTCGCCCCACCCAGCCGTTGGACGGGCGCGAGCTCCTGGAAAGCCAGTAGTAACGAACTCACCGCTCCCCTGCCTGTAGGAAGAATGGAGGCCCTGGGCAGACTCGAACTGCCGACACGCGGTTTAGGAAACCGCTGCTCTATCCACCTGAGCTACAGGGCCGGGTGCCGCTGCTCTATCCACCTGAGCTACCATGCGGCACGACCCTATTATCTCACGTCAATTTCTTGAGGCAGACCAAGAGCCGCGATGGACCCAACCTCTAAAGGGCGCAGACCGCGTACCACCGCGCGACCCGCGTCGAACCCCGCCCTGGCGCGCCAGTTGTTCATTGTGCTCACTGTGGTGGCGCTCGCGTATGCGCTGCTGGCCGGCCTGCGCACCGTGATGGATTACGATCTCGGCTGGCAACTGGCGACCGGGCGATGGGTCGCTCAGCACCGTCAAATCCCCTCGACGGACGTCTTCTCCTACACCGCGCCGGGGCAGCCTTGGATCTACCCGGTGGGCGCGGGACTGCTCTTCTATGCCGCGTATCTCCTCGGGAAGTATGCGCTGCTGGCGTGGCTGGGAGCAGCGGCCTGCGTGACGACGGTCGCCTTACTGATCTGGAAACGATCGGCGATTCTCGCCGCGCTGGCGATTCTGGCGATCCCCATGATCGCGCTGCGAACCGCGCCCCGCGCCGAAATGTTCACCACGGTGCTGTTCGCCGCATTCCTCGCGGTGCTGTGGCGGCAGCATGAGAGCGGTCGCGCTCTCCACCCCAGCAAACCAAAACCGGGTTTGCCGGGGACCCCGGCCCGCCTGTGGCTGCTGCCGCTGCTGATGATTGCCTGGGTAAATCTTCACCCGGGATTCGTGGCGGGATTGGCGCTGGTCGCGGGATACATCTTGGTGGAAGCTTTGGAAATGGTGTGGCGGGAGCGCCGCCAGGCGGCTGCGGAGCGGCTGCGATACGCCTGGCCGTGGCTGATGGCCACACTTGCCGCCACCGCGCTCAATCCCTGGGGTTCGGGAATCTATCGCGCCTTGCTGCGCCAGGAGGGCGCCACCGCCACGCACTCGCAGTGGATCACGGAGTGGGCTCCGGCGCGGCTGAACTGGACTCTGGCCAGCATGAGCTTCTCCCTGCGCAGTCCCGACGGCGCTTTTTACGTGATGCTGCTGGTCGCGGCCGCGGCTCTGCTGCTCGCCTTGTGGCGGCGACAACTGGGAGCGGCCGTGCTCGTCGCCGGCGCGGCGGTATCGGCCATCCGGCACATCCGCTTCCAGGCTCTCTTCGCCGAAGTGGTGGTAGTGGTCGGGGGCGCAGTGCTGGCGTCGGCACTCGCCGGCGTGTGGGAGAGGATCAGGCCGGCGCGGCTCGGATCACTCGCCGTCATCGGCGTGGCCTATTGCGTGGTGGGGTTGGCCTGCCTGCGCGCGGCCGACCTGGTGAGCAATCGCGCCTATCTCGGCGCCACCAACCTGAGCACCTTCGGCGCCGGACTCTCGTGGTGGTTCCCCGAAGGCGCCGCCGCGTTCATCGAGCGCGAAAACGTCCCCGGCCGCATCTTCAACAGCTATGACGAAGGCGGATATCTCACCTGGCGGCTGGGCCCGAAGTATCCGGACTACATTGACGGGCGCGCCCTCCCCTTCGGCCCAAAATTGTTTGCGCGCAACCAGCAACTGATGTCGACTCCGCCCGATTCGCCGGAGTGGCAGCGCGAGGCCGAGCAGTACGGCATCAACGCCATCATCGTGCCGCTGGGGCGGTACAACGGGGTGAGCCTTTTTCCGGTGTTGCGGCAATTCTGCGCCAGCGCCACTTGGTGGCCGGTGTATCTGGACGAGGTCTCGGCCGTCTTTGTGCGGCGCAGCCCGCAGAATGAAAGCCTGATCCAGCGCTTACAGATTGACTGTGCCAAGACCTCCCTGCCCCGGACCGCTCCCCAAGGCCACGATAGCCAGGCGTTCAACCAATGGGCCAACGCGGCCGCGGTTCTGCATGCGCTGGGGAGAGACTCGGAGGCGTTCGCCGCGACAACCCGAGCCCTGGACATCTTCGAGGACAGCGCTTTCATTCACTTCCTGCGCGGGAAACTGCGGGAGGAGGCCGGCGATCTCAGCGGCGCCGAACAGGAGTATCTCCGGTCGGCCGCGCTGGAGGTGAACGGATCCACCTGGTCGAGCTTGGGGACGGTCTATCATCGGGAAGGGCGCTTGACGGATGAGATCAAGGCATGGCAGTGCGCCGCAGACCTTTTGCGCCGGCCTGATCCCGAGCTGCTCTCGCTGGGATACGCTGAGCTTGCCGCCCATCGGCCGCGCCAGGCCCTGCGGGCCTTCGACCGGGCGCAATCTCAAGCTGCAAGCCCAAGCGACAACAACTTCCTGGCCAATCTGGCGCACGGTCGCGCCCTGGCTTGGAGCGAACTGGGAGACTGGAAGCGCGCGATTGCCTTCGCGGAAGAAGCAGTCAGGCTGGCTCCGGATCGAGCCGGCGATTGGCTGGAGCTTGCCAACCTCTATGACCATGAGCACCGATCCGAGGACGCGCAACGCGCCCGCGAACGCGCCGCCGCACTCCTGCGCGGCCAGGGGGGATTGAACCATTGAGTCATGGATTTGCCGCATTGACATCAACGGAACCCACGCTGAAATCCACTTTGACAACGCCCGTCAACCAGAGTACAAGTGGCGAATCCCGAAGTTTATTCGACTCCCGGTGTGCTTTGAGGCAGGCTATGAAAAACATCTATGAAGTCCTGCGGCAGAAAGAGACTGAGATCGAGCGCTTGAAGAAGGAACTGCAGGCGCTGCGCGTCGTGGCTCCCTTGCTGGAAGAGGAGCTGGCGGCGGAAGTGCAAATAGCTCCGCCCCCGGTGCGGACCTATCCCACCGTGCAGGCCAAGCCGGCAGCGGTCGCAGCGGCGGCCGATACCAAGCCCATATGGCCGTAGCAGGCCACTTAAAATAAGTAACTTAGCTGGAACAGTTCGTCTGAATCTTTAAGCCGATTGTCTGGCATGAGTCCTGTCCGAAGCGGCAGGGCGCGTGAGCCTTGTTGCAGGAGAGCAAGTCGCTTGGCCCTCGAAACCTTGTCCGAGCCGTTGCCCCACCCCAGCCAACCAACACCGGGTTTGCCAGGGACCCTTGCGCGCCAGATCGCCCGCGGTGTGGCCACCGCCGAAGGCTCCGCCCGCGCCCCCGAACGGCGCCGGCATGTGCGCATAGGGATTGCGGGGCACCGCCTCACCACCGTCAACATCAATGACAGAAACGCCGCCCTGGTGGTCAACCTGGGCGCCGGCGGGATGCGTGTGCAGGCACTGGGCCGTCCGGTCGAGCCGGGTGCAACCCTCCGGCTCGAGTTCCCGCTGCCGGGATCGCCGGAGCCGGTCCGCACCTCCGGCGTAGTGGCCTGGGTGAACGATTCGGCGGAAGCGGGTATACGGTTTGCCGAGCTCTCCCCATCTCTGGCGCACCGCCTGCGGCAATGGGTGGCGGAGAACGGGGTCTTGAACGCGGCGCGGGAGTTCATGAGCATCGCGGGCGGCTGGCAGGCGGCGCTGGACCTGATGGCGGAATTGGCCCGCATGCTCACTGGCGCCGGCGGCGTGGCCATCACGCTGGCTGTACCCGGCAAGCGCCCGATCCATTCCTCGGTTGGCGAGGATCTGCCCATCCGCGCCACGGTGGCAGCGCCCATCTATGAAAGCGAACGGATCATCGGCCACCTGGAGATCTCGTCCGCCGAGCTCGGCGCCTTCGACGAACAGGATCTGGGCGCCCTGCCGGTGCTGGCCGCAGTGGTGGGCAGGATGGTCGAGCTGCGCGCTGCCGAGCCGCGGGAGGCCGCGCACAAGGCCCCGCCGCTCTCCGCCAGGATCGTCAGCCGGATCGAAGGGATCTTTCCCACCATCCGCGTGCGGATCGTGCCCTGAGCAGCCAGTCTTTCTTGGATTGGCGGCCATACGCTACGGCATGTCCGCTCTTATCATCCCCTCCAGTGCCAGCGCGTGCAGCCGTCCGCCATGGAAGTCAGGCCAATCGCAGCCTGCCGCCATCGCTGGAATCCTGGTCACATCCATGGCTGCCGGTAGTACGATTGGGGGTGGAAGGGGCGAGAAATCAGGACGGAGATCACCAACATGACGGCAGTGGAACGTGAGATTCTTCGCCTGGAGCGCCAGCATGTAGCGGACTTCAACCGCCGCGACCTAAAGGCACTCCTCGAGCAGTTCGAACCCAGCTTTGTCGGCTTCTCCTCCACCCGCCACCAGCGCATTGCGGGCCGAGCGGCGCTGAAGAAGACTTTTCAGCATTACCTGGATCAGTCGCCACGAGTCCGCTATCGCATAGCCGAGCCTCGCGTGCAAGTCTTTGATGGAGCCGCCGTGGTCAGTTTTTACTGGGTGGTGGAACTTTCGCCCGGGCACCGGGTGGAAGGGCGTGGCAGCCACGTCCTTATACGGCGGGGGAAGCGCTGGCGGATCGCGCACGAGCACTTCTCCCGCAGTCACTAGAGGGGAAAACCCGGCGGCGTCCGCTGATAGCCGAAATCCCGAGCGCAGCGAGGGACCATTGGAAGATGATGGCGGGGACGACGGGACTCGAACCCGCGGCCTCTGCCGTGACAGGGCAGCGTTCTAACCAACTGAACTACGTCCCCGCAGCAGGCGGGATTAACTCCTTTGAGTATAGCAGGTCGCCCCGTTGGGACGAGGGTCGTGGAGGTCATGCACGGGTGTCAACGTCGAACCCCCAGGCCAACAGCAGCTCTGAGGGCACATATTTGTGATCTTTGTTCTTCCAGGCCCAGTCCCTCAGCACAATCGAGCTCGCATACTCGTTGGGTGAGAGCCCGAGCGTCGCTACGAGGTGTTCGAAGCTACTTGCGCCAGCCGGAGTGACCGTCGCAGGCTGGGGTGTGGTCCAATTGGGGTTGCCGCGTCCTGGTGGCAAGAGAGCCTCATCTTCTGTCGGCCCATGCTGTGGACTGTCGCGAGAAACACGAGGGGGTCGGCTCCGCTATTCTAGTCCTAGAGTCGCATCAGCGCTCAATAGCCGAAATCATTTCCTTTCCGCAGATTTAGGCGACGGCGCGAAATCCCGAGCGCAGCGAGGGACCTCAGTCATCGTGGATGCCAGAAGAGCATGGTGGGCGGTGCAGGACTCGAACTTGAGGCGCTTTCTGCGGCGTCTGAGCCGCGGGCCGAAATCCCGAGCGCAGCGAGGGACCTCAGTCATCGTGGATGCCAGAAGAGCATGGTGGGCGGTGCAGGACTCGAACCTGCGGCCTCCTCCTTGTAAGGGAGGCGCTCTAACCAGCTGAGCTAACCGCCCACAGCCGGGTACAAAGAAAGTATAACCTGCGATCAGCGCTCAGCAATCAGCACTCAGCCGATGGCCGGGCAGCCCTTGCCGCTCTCTGTCAGCCGTAAATCCCGCGGGATACACGCCCACCCGCCAAATGCCAACTGCCAATTGCTAATTGCCCGCTATACACTGGCGGCGTGCGACGGCTGATCATTAATGCGGACGATCTCGGCCTGACCGCTGGCGTGAACCGCGCCATCGTGGAAGCCCATGAGCGCGGTGTGCTCACCTCCGCCACCATGATGGCCAATGCCCGCGCGGTGGAAGACGCGGGCGCGCGCGCCCGCCAGGCTGGGTTGAGCGTCGGCTGCCACGTGGTGCTAATCGGCGGCGCGCCTCTGCTCGCGCCCCAGGATGTCTCCAGCCTGGTAGTTGCGGATGGCGCTGGCGCGCGCTTCCGTGATGGCTGGCTGGGATTCGCCGCGCGCGCTCTCTGCCAGCGCCTCGACGAGGAGCAGATCGCCGCCGAGGTCGGGGCGCAGATACGCCGGATCCAGAAGAAAGATGTGCATGTGACCCACGTGGACTCGCACAAGCACGTGCACCTGCTGCCGGCGGTGCTGGCGCCGATGCTGCGTGCTGCCAAGGCGTGCGGCGTGCGCGCGGTCCGCAATCCCTTCGCGCCCTTGAAGCCGCTGGCCCTGGCGCATCTCGCGCGCCGTCCGCGGCTGTGGACCAGATACACGGAGGTGAGGCTGCTGCGGCACTTCAGCCAGGAGTTCCGCAACGCAGTCGCGGACGCGGGAATGATCACCACCGACGGCACCTTCGGCATTGTGGCGACGGGAGCGCTCGACGAGGAATTGTTCGCGGCCCTGGTGGGATCGCTGCCGGAAGGGACATGGGAGCTGGTCTGCCATCCGGGATATTGCGATGCGGAGTTGCGGTCGGTGCGGACGCGCCTGCGGGAATCGCGCGAGCAGGAGCTGCGCGTGCTCACCTCGGAAGCGGCGCGACGGGCTATCGAAGCGGCCGGGGTGGAATTGATCTCGTACGCAGACCTGATTGGGTGATCCGCCGGCGGAAACCGCGGGGCTTCCGCCCCGCTCTCTCGCGGGTTCAACGATAGGTCCTCCCGCTCGCGCCTACGTCGCTTCGCTCAGCATGACAATGCTGAAATTCAGGTTGCTCGGAATATGAGTCCGAAACGCCCGCTGGCCTGTCTAATCCTTCAAGCACAGCATGAAGATCGGGATCACATGCTATCCCACCTATGGTGGCAGCGGGGTGGTGGCCACCGAGTTGGGGATGGAGCTGGCGGACCGCGACCATGAGGTCCACTTCATCTCCTACCAGCAGCCCATCCGGCTGAACACCGAGCGCGCCAACATCCATTTTCACGAGGTGGACGTCTCCAACTACCCGCTGTTCGAGTATCCGCCCTACGATCTGGCGCTGGCCACGCGCATGGCGGAGGTGGCCGAGATCTACAGCCTCGACCTGCTGCACGTGCACTACGCCATCCCGCACTCTGTGAGCGCGCTGCTGGCGCGGCAGATGCTGGCCGCCAACGGCGGGCGGCGGCTGCCGTTCGTCACCACCCTGCACGGCACCGACATCACGCTCGTCGGCACCGACCGCTCCTACCTGCCGATCACGCGCTTCTCCATCGAGCAGAGCGACGGCGTCACCGCCATCTCGCATTACCTGCGCGAGCGCACCCTGCAGGTCTTCGACGTCAAGCGACCGGTGCAGGTGATCTACAACTTCGTGAACTGCGACCTCTACCGCCGCGACCCGGAGAGCGAGAAGCACCGCGCCGAATACGCGCAAGCGGATGAGCGCATCCTGGTGCACCTCTCGAACTTCCGTCCGGTGAAGCGGGTGCCCGACGTGGTGGAGATCTTCGACCAGGTCCAGCGGCAAGTCCCAGCTCGGCTCCTCATGATCGGCGACGGGCCCGATCGTTCGACGGCGGAGTGGATGGTGCGCCGCAAAGGCATCCAGGACCGGGTGCACTTCCTGGGCAAGCAGGCCCGGGTACACGAGAAGCTGGCCATCGCCGACCTGATGCTCTTGCCCAGCCAGTTGGAATCGTTTGGCCTGGCAGCGCTGGAGGCAATGGCCTGCGAAGTACCCACCGTGGCTACCCGCGTGGGCGGCGTGCCCGAGGTCATCGACGACGGCAAGACCGGCCTGCTGGCGCAAGTCGGCGACGTGGAGACCATGGCGAAGCAGGCCATTAAGCTGCTCTCCGACGAAGGCAAGCTGCGGCAGATGGGCAAGCGCGCGCGCATCGCGGCGCAGACCCGCTTCTGCTCCACCAGGATCATTCCCGAGTACGAGAACTTCTACCGCTGCGTGCTGGAGCGGGCCTCGTAGGCGACCGTGCCGGCCGCCTCGCCGGCGTCCACCGCCATCAGCACCGGAACCCGCAGCACCACCTGCGTGCCTTTGCTGTCGGCGCTGGAGATGGTCATGGTGGCGGCGTCGCCGTAGAGCACCTTCAGGCGCTCGGCGACGTTCGACATGCCGATGCCGCTGCCCGGCTCAACGGTGGCGCCCGCCAGCGGCATCCCCACGCCGTTGTCCTCGACTTCCACCACCAGGAATCCCTCCGCCAAACGGCTGCGCAGGGTGATGCTGCCGCCCTCGATGCGGGGCGCGAGGCCGTGCTTGATCGAGTTCTCCACCAGCGGCTGCAGCACCATGGTGGGCACGACCATGTCGAGGGTGGCGGGATCGAGCTCCTTCACCACGCGCAGCTTGTCGCGCCCGAAGCGCACCACTTCGATGTCGAGATAGTCGTCGATGAACTCCACCTCATCGCGCAGGTGGACAAAGGCGTCGCCCCGGCGCTGCAGCCGGCGCAGGATGGTGGCCAGCTTCACGATCAGCACTCGCGCCATGTCGGGATCGAAGCGCACCAGCGAGGCGATGGAGTTCAGGGTGTTGAACAGGAAGTGAGGGTTGATCTGGCTCTGTAGCGCCTCCATGCGCGCCTGCAGCAGCAGCCGCTCCTGCACCTGCAGCTTCATCTCGATGCGGGTGTTGTTCCAGATCTTCAGCGGGATGGCGACGCAGGCCACGGTGGTCGCGTACATCGCCAGCAGCGTGGTCCAGGTGGGAGCGGGAATATAGAAAAACTGGCGGGGCAGCGCCCGGCCCAGCTCCGTGCGCGCCAGTTGCGTGGCCAGAATAAAGAGGAAGAAGAGCGTCTGCCAATCCATGCGCGGACGCGGCACGTTGCGCCGCAGCCAGCGGTAGAGGCTGAGGTCCAGGAATGGGGTGAAGGCCCATATGTCTTCCTTGTCGGGAGCGGCGTTGCGCAACATGCCGGCCACGAGGCCCACCAGGGTGTCGAAGGGGAGCGCGGCCAGCTCGCCGTTGTAGAGCGCGGCGAGGCCGAGGATGAGACCGCCCACGCCGCCGGCCACGCGTCCGCCGATCACCCCCAGCAGGATGGCGGCTTCCACCGAGAGGTCGGCGGCTTGGAAATTGCGTACCGCCACGCGCACCAGCACGCCCAGCGCGAAGGGCGTCACGATGAACAGCATCAGGTGCATCTTCTGGGCGAAGTTCCGCTCCTCCTGGAACAGCAGTTCCTTGAAGTAGCGCGAGCGCACCACGGCGCTGCTGACGGCGGCAGCCACCCCCAGCTTCACCAGCAGGGTGACGAGGATGAAACGCGAGTCCACGCGGAAGGAAAGGGTAGCACGGGCCAGCCAGCAGGAGGCAGGAAGCAGGGGGCAGCAAACAGGTGAAAGCCCACGCCTGCAGGCGTGGGAATAAGCCCCATCTTTAATTGTCATCCCGAGGAAGCGCGAGCGAGCGCGCCGGCGCAGGGAGCGCGACGAAGGACCTGCAAAACGCCTTTCACAACCGGGATGCCGTTTGGATCTGTCCGCATCCCTTCCGACCCGCTCTCGCCCACAGCGCCTGAAGGCGACTCCTCATACAGCTTCCATCCCCACGTCTGAAGGCGTGGGCTTCCACCGAGCCCCCTCAAACAAAGGGGCTGTGTCCTAGTGCGGCATGTAATAATTCAAGCGATGAGCGGTGCTTACAGTCTGCGCAAGGTGGCGGAAGCTGACTTCCCGACCCGCTGGGGATATTTCCGCATCATGGGATTCGAGGGACAGGCGCAGGGCGGGACGGAGCGCCGCCTGGAAACCGCGGTGGCGCTGGTGATGGGAGACATACAGGCCGACGCCCCCCTCGTGCGCATCCACTCGCAGTGTTTGACCGGCGACGTCTTTGGCTCCCTGCGCTGCGATTGCCAGCAACAGCTCGAGATGTCTCTGAAGATAATTGCCGAGGCCGGCCACGGCGTGCTGGTCTACGAGCAGCAGGAAGGGCGCGGCATCGGGCTGATGGCCAAGCTCGAAGCCTACGAGCTGCAGGACAAGGGTCTTGACACGGTCGAAGCTAACGAAAAGCTGGGCTTCAAGGCCGACCACCGCGAGTTCGCTCTGCCGGCTGAGGTGCTGAAAGCGCTCGGCCTGCGGCAGGTACGGCTGCTCTCCAACAATCCGGAGAAGGTGCAGGCGCTGGAGAAAGCGGGCGTAAAAGTGGTGGAACGTGTGCCCTGTGTGGCGGAAGCCCAGTCCCACTCCGACGCATATTTAAAGACCAAGCAGCAGAAGATGGGACACATCTTCGGGTAGCACTCAGCAGTCAGTAATCAGCACTCAGCCAAAACCCTTCGTACCGCCCCGCGGTCGCGCACCGGCAATGCGCGCAGGGCGGAGCGCGCCAGCGCAACGTAGGTATTGCGGGCCCCGGGAACCTCACGTAACGCTTCAAGATGCTTGCGGATGGTATTGATGTCGGCGCGGTTGATGGGTCCGCTGAAAGCGGCCGCCGCGCCCTTGGCGAGATAGTTGGCGACGGTCTGCCGCAGGATGGGATGCATGATCCGCTTCGCCGCGGCGGGCGGGATGCCGGCAGCGCGGGCGATGCGCTCGGCCGTCGTTAGCGTGGCGATGATCATGGGAGAACAGAACGAGCCGATGGCATGGTAGAGCACTTTGGCTTCAGGGCGGATCGTGAAGGCGCTGCCGCCGAGAGCGTGGGCGATGCGCCGCCCCGCACGCACGGCAGCGGGATCGCCTTCCACCGCGAAGGACACGCCGGCCAGGGTCGCGCGCGATGCGCGGACGAAGGTCTGCATGGGATGCAGCGACCCCACGGCGGCGCCCCGCCGGGCGAGCGGCTCCAGTTCCCTGCTGCTGCGTGCGCCGCTGGAATGCAGCGCGATCTTCCCTTTCCAGTCTGCGCTCCGAACGAGCGCCGAAGCGGTGAAAGCGATGGCATCATCGCTCACGCACAGCCAGACGATGTCCGAGGCGAGCTGGGCTTCTGCATACGTCGCCGCGCGCGCGCGCACCTGGCGGGCAAGAGCGCGGCCACGCTTGCGGGATTCGGGAGCGTCGCGTGAAACGACTTCATCGATGCGGTAGCCCGCGGTGCGGAGCGCCAGGGCCAGCACCCGCCCCAGGTTCCCCGGGCCGACGAGAGTGATGGAAGGATGTCGTCGGTCGATAGCCGTTGGTCGGTAGTCGTTAGTCGTTCGCATGTCGCAGTCATTTATAGTCTCACCATGAAGAAAAAGAGGAGAAGCAAAAAAAGCCCGGCGCGGGTGGTTTCGTCGAAGACCGTTTATCGCGGGCCGGTGTTCAGTGTCACCACCGACTACGTGCGCGAGCCGGGGATGGCCAAGCCGCTGCGGCGGGACATCGTGCGGCACCAGGGATCCGTCGTGGTGCTGGCGGTGGATGATCGCGGACGCGAGCCGCGGGTGCTGCTGGCGCGCCAATACCGGCACGCGGTGGTCGGCCCACTGTGGGAGCTGCCCGCCGGGCGCATCGACCCTGGCGAGAGCGCTCTGGCCGGCGCCAAGCGCGAGCTGCTGGAAGAGACCGGCATCACCGCCTGCGATTGGCGGCACGCCCTCACCTTCTATTCCAGCCCCGGCTTTCTGGACGAAACCATGGCCATCTACCTGGCGCGCGGGCTCACCCGGGGCGCCGCCCAGCCAGAGGAGGATGAAATGATCGCCAGGCGCTTCTTCCCTCTGGCGCAGGCGGTGCGGATGGCCACGAACGGCGCCATCCGCGACGGCAAGACCATCGCCGCCATCCTCTGGTGCGAACGCAGCCTGGGGCGCTGACCGGCCCGAAAGCCGCACTGGGAGCGGGTGTCGCAACATATCGTCTGGCGATGTTCGTGCCGTACTACCTTGACAATAAAAGGGGGCTGGGCTGACAATCGGAATCAAGCTGCAAACAGGTCCCAGCCGATCCTGCCGACGACAAAGGTTCCCCGTTCTGCCTTCCCGGGGCGGCGTCAGCACACTTGGTTGAGGCCGAGCCAGTGAAATCCCAAGGGTTTGACCGCCGCCAGGCCGAGCACGCCAGCGGTACGGGCCCCGAACGTGGAGGAAAGAAAGTTGGGTCGCATGAAAGGAAAAGTGAAGTGGTTCAATAACGCCAAAGGCTATGGCTTCATCGGACGGGACGACGGACCCGACGTGTTCGTCCACTACAGCGCTATCGCGTCGGAAGGCTACAGGAGCCTGCAAGAAGGCGACGACGTCGAGTTCGAGATCGTCCAGGGGCAGAAAGGCCCGCAGGCCGATAAGGTCACCAAAGTCGCTTCCTAAGAACCACCGAGCACCCTCTCTCGCCGCCCAGCCCAGGAAGCTGGGCGTTTTTATTGAGCCACTGCAATCGGGTCATGGGGTGATCGGGTCATCGGGGCATCACTAAAAGCGGTTGCTGAGTGCTGAGTGCCGCATCCCTTGCGAAGGAATAGAATCCCTCTCTGAGACATGCCCACCTTCGACAACAAGAGCGTGGCCGCCATCCTCTACGAGACCGCGGACCTGATGGAGGTGCGGGGCGACGATTCCTTCCGCATCCGCTCCTACCGCAACGCGGCGCAGGCGCTGGAGTCGCTGCCCACGCCCATCTCGGAACTGGTGAACGAGACCAAGAAGCTGCTGGAGATCCCCGGCATCGGCAAGAGCATGGCCACTCACATCCAGGAGATCTTCCGCGCGGGCAAGCTCACGATGCACAGCGAGCTGCTCGCGAAGTACCAGCCCTCGATGCTGGATCTGCTGAAGATCTCAGGCCTGGGGCCGAAGACGGTGGCGCTCATCTGGGACACGTTCCAGGTTTGCGACCCGGCCGCCGTGGAGAAGCTGGCGCGCGAAGGCAAACTGCGCGAGCTGCCGCGCATGGGCGAGAAGCAGGAGCAGAAGATCCTGAAGGCCATCGCGCAGTACCGCAGGATCTCCGGGCGCTTCCTGCTGGATGAGGCCGACCGCACGGCGCAAAAACTGATCGAGCACCTCGGCGGCATCGCAGGCATGGATGCGGTAACGCCGGCGGGCTCGCTGCGGCGCGGGCGCGAAACCGTCGGCGATCTGGACATCCTGGTTACGGGCAAGTGCTGCACCAGCGAGAAGCCGCGCCAGGCGGTGATCGAGCGCATCCTCGCCTTCCCCGGCATCCTGGAGACCATCGCCCGCGGCGAGAACAAGGTCAGCTTCAAGCTGCGCAGCGGCATGCAGGTGGACGTGCGCCTGCTGGCCCCGGCGTCGTTCGGCGCCGCCATGTGCTACTTCACCGGGTCGAAGGCGCACAACATCGCGCTGCGGCAACGGGCGCTGAAGCTGGGCTACACCCTGAGCGAGTACTCGCTGGCGCGGCTGAAGGACGAAAAGCCGGTGGCTGGGCGGACCGAAGAAGAGATCTATGGCAAGCTCGGGCTGGACTTCATCCCGCCGGAGATGCGCGAGAACTCGGGCGAGATCGAGCTGGCGGAAAAGCACGCCATCCCCGCGCTGGTCACGGAGCGAGACCTGCAAGGCGATGTGCACATGCACACCAACACCACCGACGGCCGCTGCACCACCGAAGAAATGGCCGAGGCAGCGCGCCAGCGCGGGTACAAGTACATGGCCATCACCGATCACTCCAAGAGCCTGGCCATGACCTTTGGGCTCGACGACCAGCGAGCGCTCGAGCACATCAAGCGAATCCGCGCGTGCAAGGTGGAGGGGATCAGGATCTTTGCCGGGATCGAAGTGGACATTCTGGCCGACGGCGATCTCGATCTCTCCGACCCGGTGCTGGAGCAGATGGATGTGGTGATCGCCAGCGTGCACTCGCACTTCAACCAGGAGCCGCAAAAGATGACGGAGCGCTTGCTGCGGGCCATCGCCAACCCGCACGTGTCGATCCTGGGACATCCCACCGGGCGCCTCCTGCTGCGCCGCGACGCCTACGGCTTCGACATGGACGCGGTGCTGAAATCGGCGGCCGAGCACCGCGTCGCCATGGAGCTGAATTCCTATCCCGACCGCCTGGACCTGTCCGACTTGCACCTGCGCATGGCCAGGGAGCGCGGGGTGAAGATCGTGATCAACACCGATTCCCACCACACCTCGCACCTGGAGAAGATCAAGTACGGCGTGCTGCAGGCGCGGCGCGCGTGGCTCACCCGGGCCGACGTGCTCAATACTCTGCCGCCAGAGAAATTTGCCAAGGCGATGAAGAGGCACTGGTAGAGACGTAGCTTGCTACGTCTCCTTATTCGGTCGCGGCGTGTCGAGACGCAGCTTGTTCTCATTATCCGCAGGACCCCTTCCCCGAGGGTTTCACGCTGGGCGACATTTCGGGCGCTCGCAGAGCCGCACCATTGAAGTAAACGTCCGGCGCTCCCCTCCCGAAAAGGTTTGGTACCTCAGTAACTTGTAGAAACCATACAAGGCGGAATAATCAGGGTTGCCCGGATGAAGATCACGCGGGACAACCTCGTGGTGTGGAGTGCCCTCGCGCTGGCACTGGCGCTGACCGCCGCGGCGTTTGCGGCGCCTCGCAGTTATGCCCTCACCGTATTCGGGGACTTCGTCCAGACCTCGCTGCTGGTGATCGGAACGTTGGCGATGTGCCGCAACGCCGCCAGGACTCGCGGGCGGACGTGTTTCTTCTGGGGACTCATGACCACCGGCTTCGCCCTGTGGGCGGCCTCGCAACTGCTGTGGACCTACTACGAAGTGCTGGCGCGGCAGGAGGTCCCTAACCCCTTCCTGGGCGACGTGGTGGTTTTCATCCACCTGGTGCCCATGATGGGGGCGCTGACCCTGCAGATGCAGTCGGCGCGGGACAAGCGCTCGCTGCAGTTGAGCTCGCTCGACGTGGTGCTGCTCCTGTTCTGGTGGCTATACCTCTACGTGTTCGCGGTAATTCCCTGGCAGTACCTGGCCTTCGATGTGACCCGCTATGGCAATGCCTTCAACGCCATTTACCTGGCCGAGCACCTGCTGTTCATCACGGGAGTGGGAATCCTGTGGCTAAAGACGCGGGATAGGTGGCGCACGATATACGGCAACCTCATGGGCGCGGCGCTGCTCTACGGGTTTGCCTTCTACGCCGCCGACGTCGCCATCGACGTGCACCGCTACTACACCGGCAGCGTGTACGACATCCCCCTGGTCGCCTCCATGGCTGCCTTCGTGTGGGTGGGCGTGGTGGGCGGGCAGATCAAGGCGTCGGAAGAAGCGCAGCCCTCGCAGACGGCGCCCAGCCCGTGGGCGGCGCGCCTGGCCATGGCAGCCGTGCTTTCTATACCCTTGCTGGCGTTGTGGCAGGAGTTCAAGGGCGACGCTCCGCCCAGCGTGCGGCATTTCCGCATACTGGCGTCGCTGGTGGCGATGCTGCTGCTGGGTGCCCTGGTGTTCGTGAAACAACACCTGCTGACCCAGCAACTGGCGACGCTGCTCCGGCGCTCGGAAGAATCTGTCGAGAACTACAAACGCCTGCAGAAGCAACTGGTGCAGTCGGAAAAGCTGATCTCGCTGGGACAACTGGTGGCCGGAGCGGCGCACGAGATCAACAACCCGCTCACCGCCATCCTGGGATTCTCCGAGATGCTGGCCCTGGAAAAGAACCTGACGCCCTCCCAGGAGGACTTCGTGGAGAAGATCCGGCGGCAGGCGCAGCGCACCAAGGAGCTGGTGTCCAACCTGCTGGATTTCGCGCGGCAAACCCCCGGGCAGAAAACTGTGGTGGATGTGAACGCGCTGCTGCACACCGTCATCAAGCTCAGCGAGATGCGCATGCAGCGGCGGCAGGTCCGGGTGGAACTGGACCTGGGACTGAAGCTGCCCAGCCTCTCCGCCGATAAGAACCAGCTGCTGCAGGTTTTCCTGCACCTCTCGCGCAACGCCGTGGATGCCATGGAGCCGCAGGGCGGCGGCGTGCTGCGCGTTGTGACCCGCGCCGAAGAGAACGAAGTGGTCATCGAGTTCTCCGATACCGGCGTGGGATTGAAGGAGCCGGAGCGGGTGTTCGATCCCTTCTACACCACCAAGGGCGTCGGGGGCACCGGGTTGGGACTCAGCGCCGCCTACGGCATCGTTCAAGAGCACAGCGGCACGATCGTTTGCCATAACCGGCCGGAGGGTGGCGCCACCTTCCAAGTCCGGCTCCCGGCCTTGAGCAGCCAAACAACCAAGACCTCACTCCAGTCTCCGGCTGCGGGTGTCGAGTCAGGCGCGTAGCTGGCTCCAAACCGAAGCTCCTGGGCCATGGATGCTTAGGACTTATTCACAATCGCCACCATCAGCATGACCCAATTGATCGTTGGGGTGGTGTTCGTATTTTGACCATCCGCAGTGTAATTCCCGGTATTCGGGGCCTGCAGATCCTCGACCAATGTGTAAGGGTTGTCGGTCGCAAAAGCGGGCGCCCGGAGTCCAAAGTTTGACATCTGGCTCAAAGCCAAATGGCCGTCGTCGGCAAAGGCGACCGCCCAAATCATATTGTCTTGGGACGTGGTCGTCAGGGGGCCGCAGCTCAGCGAAGGGCCGGAGCCGATGTTGGAGACCGGGGATCCATCGAAAGGGTTGGCCGTGTCCACTTTGGCATATTCGCAAATGCAAATGCGGATTTGAAAAGTCGAGCTTTGGTCGAGCGTCGCGGTCACAGTAGTTGCCGAGCCGTCGGCCACGCCGAAGAATAACTGGGCTCGCTTCCCTCCCCCAGCACTCCACGGCACCGGTGCGCCGATGGGGGTGTAGACCTTATTGTTATTGTCCTGGACGGTGGGCGTGGCGTTGCCTCCCCACTTGAGCGCAACGAGGATGAGATCGCCATTGGTTGTGTTGTTATTGAATGTCTGGCTCAACGTTGTATCCCCAACCGAATTTGGCGACTGGTTTTGGACGATTTGCTCAAAAGTGATAGGCGTAAATAGCGTCGTTTGCTCTATTCCGTAGACCCAGTTGCAGCCGACAAACTGCAGGAGAGCAACCACGGCCAACAGCAGGAGTGGCGCCAGAAGCACAAATGGATCAATCATCCTGCACTCTCCTCCGGAGCCCGAACCACTTTCCCAAGGCTGCTCCGTTCAAGTTTGTTTTCTTGCGACAGCGGCCAACCACAGCTTTACCGTGAGGCTCCTGCTTGTTGACCGGATGAGGACTTGCCTAGCTTCCCGGCAACACGGCCGTAGCGGATTCCCCTGACCAAACCGGAACCGTCGATGAAGACGATCGTGGGCCAGACATTCACGCCGTAAGCGATCGAGATCTCTCGCTTGGGATCGGTCACTATGGTCGCCGACAACCCATTCTCGGTGGCCACCCTTCTGGCAAGGTCGGGGGATTCCCCATCATTGATCGCCAGCACAACCGGCCCCCGGGCTGCGGGTTTGCCATTGCCTTGCTGCAGATCGCGCACTGCCTCGATGCTGGGCTTCGATGAGCTCTTCCAGAAAACCAGCGTCACCGCACGCCCCGCCAGTTTGCGCAGCGCCAGCTCCCGCCCGGGCACGAACTCGAAAAGGAAGTTCGGCGGCGCTTGGTCGATCCTCAGGTTTGAGCGCAGCATGCTCAGCCTCACGAATCCGCCCGCGGCCAATGACTTTCGGAGAGCGGCGGCGAGCGTTGTGCTGTCGAGTTCCTCCGCCTGCTGCCACATGACGTTTCCCTTCGGCCCGACGATGAGGGTCAGCGGCCGCCGCGTAATTTTGACCCCAAACAGGCTCTCCCAGGCGCCACCCTGGTCTTCGGCATAGGTGACGCCTTGCACATAACCGGCTTTCGCCATCTGGTCTGGAGTGAGCACCGCAAGAACGGCAGTCGTCGCATCCTGGCGGCCGCTTTCACGCAGAGCACTCGTCAAGACCTCCAGATGACTGATCGTATGGTCGTCGGCAAAATGCACGAGCAGGTTGGGCGTGTTTCTGCCTGTTGGATCCACCTGTGCCGCTGTGTGGCCCGCGATCTCGAGCAGCCCGCCCGGACTGGGCTGAGTCAACGCCACCGATGGAAGGGCTCCGGTGGGCGCGACCCTAAGCCCATTGACGATCGGGACTGAGGTATAGCCACACTGGGTGCCGCTGACGTCCTGGTTGACCATGGGTCCGGAAGCTGAGACTCGTTTGCCCCTGATCGTCAGGCAAAGCGGCGTGTACCCGACCACCATGCCTGTGGACACTTCGGGCGGTGGGTGGATCAAGACGAACTTGTCGTTATCGATGAGAAAGGGCTGAGATTGTCCCTGAGAGCTCCACTCGAAGGACAGAATCCTGCCTCCGGGGATCCAGCTCTTCAGCGCGGAATAGTCCGGCCCCGAGGGTATAAGGCCGACGGTCCCCACCATGCCTCCGCCGCCACTAGTTGCGGGTACTTGCTCAAACTCGACCTGCGGTGGCGGCCAGCCCGGCACGGGCGCCACCGGGCTCTGTGAACCGATTCCCGGCGACAGAATCTCGGGGCCGGGCGGCGGGTTGAGCACGGCCAACGAGCCGTGTAGCACGATCCCCGAGGGCTGGATGTCAACTGACGTGTACGCCAGTTGAAATCCCGGGCCCTGAGGCGGAAGGGGCAGGAGCTTGGGACGCGGGGGCGTCAGCAATGATTCCAGGAATCCCCCCAGATTCGCGTCGACGCTGAACATCTGGCGGACTTCGTCTTGAGTTGCAGGGTCGAGAAGGTTGTCTCCAAACAGACTGAGCAGCCAGCCTGTGACGCCCCCGCCGATGTCCCCAGGTACCAGCTCAACCGTATTGAGCGGACCTCCGGGGGTCATGCTGGCGGGCTTCAACGTGAAATCCTGGTGAATCGTAAAATCGAAGCTGGGCGTGTACCAGTGGTTACCATGTGCGTGCCCTGCGACCGTGACCGTGATTTTCCCCTGCTGAAGAGCGATCGTTGCGCTCTTCAGCGTAATCGTGTAGCCCCAATGGTTGTACGTCTTGCTGAGATCTACCTGAAATGCCCTCTTCACATAATCAACGCCCGCGGCGAAGGCAAAATCGTCCGCGGCGCCGAGAAACACGTCGTTCAGGCTGCCGGGATCTCCCCGGGCACCCTGTATGTTCAGCAACACGGCGATGGCGTTCGGGCCGCCCAGCAGCGTCTTGAACTGCATGTAGCTTATGCTGGGCGGCAGCGCGGCATTGGACGGCAGAAGGCTGGTCTTCAGCGCGTTGCGGATCAGTAGATTGATGCCCGCCAAATCCTCGGCACTGAGAGGCTGACTCGAGAAAGTCGGGGTGAAGTTGATGTATATATTTTCGGCTTTAATATTGATGTCAACTACGTTTGCGCTCGGCGACGCGATCTGATCCACCGCCGCAGTGATCTGCAGTTCTCCGCGGACAAACTCCGCCAAGGGACTGGTGTGCGGATCCGGGAAGTACCGTCCCATGATATCCAGCCGCACCGTGATGTTCTTCCCCGACGCATCGGGTACTTCGATCGCCGGCGGAGCCAACTGCAGTTGCGCCCGGCCTTGGAGATGGCTGGGCACAATGGTTCCCTCGGTGGCGACCAGCAGGCCGGTGTTCACCACCGGGTCCAGCAGCGAGTAGATTGGGTTGGTGGCGGATAACTGTCCGGGCAGCGGGATGGGGTTTCCAATCCGGGTGTGATCGACAGTCGGATCTCCAAACGTGTCCACGCTCCCCACCACCGTGGGCCTGACCACCTGCGAGCCGCGAGGAGGATTGTCGTCCACGCGGAGGGTCACGGAGTGAAGGAATCTTTCCCTGCGATGCATCGCAGCCAGCACCCGGTTGGCAGCCGGGATCGCAAACTCCGCTACCACATCAAAATCGCCGGTGAGATCGTTAGCCATCCGAACCACCTCCTCTTACTTCGGCCAACCGGCCGTCAGCGCTGCGACCGACAACACGATCATGAGCACCGAGATGGCATGGTGAATCGTGAATCGGCTTGCTCCGGGCAGCAGCTCACGCGTGGTTTCCAGCACAACCCGTCCGCAGCCGTAGCCGGCCGTTACAAGCGCGAACAATGCCCCTGGAAAGGGCAGCCACCGCCAGACCGCCATCGCGAAAACCAACAGGACGGCAGCCCAGCCAGCCTCCAGGCACTGGGTCGGGATGCGCCTGTCCCACACACCCACTGAATTAGGCAGGTACACACCCCACGATTTTGACGGGCGACCCGCGCAACAACCGTTCAGCAAGCAGCCGACACGGCCGAAAATCATTGCCCCCAGAATGGTGAAGACGGCCACGTCCCAGAAGGCGCCGAAAGCTAAGCGGAGGGTCGAGAGCAGCGGCACTGACAATGGGAGCACGAGGGCGAAGCCACCGAACTGGGCGGCGCCACCCTGACGGCGATTCCAGATGCGCCGCGGGCTCTGTCGATAGAGCCGCCAATGGGAGGCTACATAGAACAGCTTGGCGCCGATCAGCGCGGGCACGATCAGAAGAAGCGTCGCCACGAAGGCGCGGAATGCGTCAATGCCGGCGGCGTGCGCCGCGACATTGCCAGCCACAACTCCCGCCACCAGCCCCACATACAGCATGGCCGGATAGCTCCAGATTGTGAAGGCCCGCCACTGAAACAGAACAGGTCGCATAAGGTGCTCAGATCTGGGGCCATAGTGCCACTACCAGACCTGCGACGATGGCTACATCGGCGAGGTTGAAAACTGGCCACCACCGCAGGTCAATGAAATCGATAATGTAGCGGCGCCGCAGGATGTCCAACAGGTTCCCTGCTGCCCCACCCAACGCCAAGCCAAGGCCTAAGAGCGCGACACGACCTTGGAACCAGGCGCCGGAGCCCTGCAAGGCGATCGCTGAGACGAGCGCTGTAAACCAGGCCAGCACCAACGCTGCCCGCGTGCTGGAGCGGTTGTAGATTTCCTTGCGATTGGTCCCTCGCCTGATCCGCAGGACGGGCCCCCAGCGGATACAACGGCCTCCTACATGCACCTGGACCATCCTCTTGCTCCACTGGTCAAGGAGCAACAGCAGGCCGCCAGAAGCAATCATAGGAAGCACACCTACTCCGGCTGTAGCTAATCCCGCGGTTGAGGAGAATTTGTTCCGCCTCTTTTACAGGGTCTGGAAAGGCACGTCAAGGGATTCGGTGCCCCGCCACACCCAGTGAGAAGACCGTCCCCGCACCCACCCCTCCCGCTACCGGCGTCGGCTCCACATTTACGCCGGTGGGGCCCCGAGGGTGTAGTTTGCTGGTTAGTGGTGAAATGGGCTTCCGTATGACTTGCCCCCGGCGGGCGAGGTCGCATGCATTACTTCAGCACCTGGTAACGCGCGATCATCCCTCCGTCCATGTGGTCGCTGACGTGGCAGTGGAACAGCCAGACTCCAGGGTCGTCGGGCACCATGTCCGTGGTGACCATCTGTGCCGGCGAAAGCGCGATGACATCCGTGCGCTTGCCGTCCTCCAAGATAACGTTTCCGTGCCAGTGCGGCGTGTGGAAGTTGAAACCGAATCCGATGGTCATGAGATACCAGCGGACGCGGTCACCTTTCTTCATGGTCATCATCGGGAGGTTGGCGTACTGCATGCCATTGATTGTGAATCGCAGGTTCACACCGGTGAACCCGGTTGGACCAACGAAGTTCCACCGGCCTTCTGCATCGAGGGGAATGAACTCGTCCTTCTTCGTGCCCGCTGGGTCGTCGGTGTGTTTCTGAATGTTATCGTCGAGAAACCAGCTCTGGTTTTCGTCAAAAATCATATAGAGAGCCACAAATTCCTTGGCAACGTCTTTGGGTCGGCCGTCGGGCAGGGCCATGCCGCGGCGCGTGATGATTATGGCGCCGATCAAGCCGGAGTTTACGTCGATCATTTCATTCACGTGCGAGTGGTAAAGCCACACGACCGAACTGGGGTTGCGTGGCCCGGGCCCGGCGCGCTCCGGCACTTCCCACGTGTAGGTGTGAGTCTGGCCGGGCAGAACGTGGCCCCCGACCTTGGCTGCAGCGTCGCTGCCATCGTTATAGGCCATGCCCTCGGAAGCCTTCTCATAAAAAACGCCGTGCGGGTGCATGCTGTAAGGGTGCGTGCCGTTATTCTTGAAAATCACCTTGATCGTGTCCCCGACCTCGGCGCGGAGGATCGGACCCAGGATTCCTGCGTGTTCCCATTCCGGCGGGCGCGGCTTCAGCCTGGTGAACGTGGCGTCCGTGTATTCGCGGAACATTGCTTTCTTGTAGATGTGGCCGATACGGTGTGGCCCGTGCTCCATGTAGGACTTGGCGATGCCCTCGAAAGGCATGTTCATCATCTGATCGATGCCGCTCGGCGCGTAATCCCAATCCAACTCGTCAGCGGCGACATAATAGATGCGGGTTTTGCCCTTCGGCGCGGCGGCACCCTTTTTCTGCTGCGCCGCAAGCGGTGACGCGCAGAGTCCGCAGACAGCCAGTAGAAGAATGATTCTCGTACACAGGTGACAAGTCCGAAGCAATCTCATCGCAGGGAATCCCTCCTCGGTCGGGTGTTTCTCCTTCTGTAGTTGTTGCTGCGCCCTTAGAAAAATCGGGCTGGCAAGCGCGACGAATAACGCCGTCGCGGTAACGCATACCCCACATCTGCACCCCAAGGATGTGCCCTAACAGCCCCTTTGTCAATTTGGAGTTTGCATATTTGGAGTTTGCGCATCGGCCAAGCATGGCCGGTGTAACGGTCGCCATTTCACCAGCAATCCCTTCAACTGGCGAGTCGCGGGCTACTCGGAAGCTGACCCGCTCCCGGAGAACCCACATTTTTTGGCGGGTCAGCCGCCCCGTGCAGTATGATTTGCGATTATGAAACTGCGCGGATGCGGCACTGCTCTCGTTACCCCGTTCCGGAAAGACGGCTCCATCGATGAACCGGCGCTGCGCTCGCTGGTCGCCTGGCAGGTGGAGTCGGGCATTGACTTCCTGGTGCCCTGCGGCACCACCGGCGAGACGCCCACGCTCGTGCGCGAGGAGTGGCTGCGGGTGATCGACATCACCATCGAAGTCGCCGGCGGGCGCGTACCCATCATGGCTGGCGCGACCTCGAACGCCACGCGCGATGCGGTGGAGAAGGCGCAGACGGTGGCCGCGCGCCGCGGCGTGGATGCCATCCTCACCGCCAGCCCCTACTACAACAAGCCCACGCAGGAAGGGCTGTACCAGCATTTCAAAGCCATCGCCGAAGCGGTGGAGAAGCCGCTCATCCTCTACAACGTCCCCGGGCGCACCGGCGCCAACCTCGAACCCGCCACTCTGGCGCGGCTGGCCGCGATCCCCAACATCATCGGGGTGAAGGAAGCCAGCGGCAACATCGGGCAGATCGCCGACGCCTGCAACGCGGTGCCGGAGGGCTTCCTCGTCTTCTCAGGCGATGACGCGGTGACGCTGCCGGTCATCGCCCTGGGCGGAGTGGGAATCATTTCTGTGGCCGGGAACGAGATCCCGCACGAGATGGCGGAGATGACGCGCGCCGCTCTGGCCAACCAGTGGGACACCGCCCGCCGCATCCACCGCAAGTACCTGGCGCTGATGCAGGCTAACTTCATCGAGTCCAATCCCATCCCGGTGAAGGCGGTGCTGGCCATGATGGGGCGGATCGAGGAAATCTATCGCCTACCGCTCTGCCCCATGAAGAAAGAGAACCGGGCCAAGCTGGAGAAGATCGCCAGCGAAGCCGGGCTGATGGCCCGCACCCTGGTGGCCGGCTAGCACGGCCATACAACAGGGCGCGCCCGCCCCACGGCCATCACTTAGATCTCCAGCACGCCGCGGACAATGTTGTCCTCCATCTCGTGGCGCAATTCGAAGCCCAGCCGTTGGCATACGGCGCGCATCTCCAGGTTCTCGGGAAGAATGTTGGAGATGACCTTCTTCAGCTTCTCGGCGCGAGCCACATCAATGCTGCGGCGCACCAACTCGGTGCCCAGGCCGTGGTGCTGGAAGTCGTCCAGGATCACCACCGCCGACTCGGCCGAGTCGGTGCCGTGGATCTTGCTCAAGCGGGTGACGCCCAGGATCTGGGGCTCGCCGCCGGCGGGGTCGCGGCGCTCGGCCACCAGCGCCATCTCGCGGTCGTAATCGATGAAGCAGATGCGCGTCAGCCGCTCGTGCGCGGTGCGCGTGCTCAGCTTCAGCGGCTGGAAGTAACGCAGGTACACGCTGCGCTCCGAAAGCTTCTCGTGGAACTTGATGATCAGCGGCTCGTCCTCGGGGCGGATGGGGCGGATAGTCACGGGCGTGCCGTCCTTCATCGTCCACTCGCCGGCGTACTGCGCGGGATACGGCCGGATGGCGGGCCGCGGCAGCTTGTCTTCCGCCACTTCCCTGCCGTGCAGCACCACGCGCGCGTCGAGCGCCAGCAACCGCTCGGGTGAGGCCAGCAGCGGGTTGATGTCGATCTCCTTGATCCAGGGCTGCTCGGCCACCAGTTCGCTGAAGCGCACCAGCAGGTCTTCCAGCGCCGCCAGGTCCACCGGCGGACGTCCGCGTACCCCCTGGAGCGCGGTGTAGATTTTGGTCTGCTCCATCATGCGCCGGGCCAGGGTGGAGTTGAGCGGCGGCAGGGCCAGGGCGCTGTCCTTCGAGACCTCGACCAGTTGCCCGCCGGCGCCGAACAGCAGCACCGGGCCGAACTGCGCGTCGATGGAGCTGCCGATGATCAACTCGTAGCCGTCCAGCTTCGCCATGGGCTGCACGGTCACGCCCAGGAAGTGGCCGGGGCCCTTCTTCTGCTCCACCTGGCGGCGGATCTCCTCGAAGGCCGCGCCCACCTCGCCGGCGTTCTTCAAGTTGAGCTGCACGCCGCCCACATCGGTCTTGTGGGTGATGGTCTCGGAGTGGAGCTTGAGCACCACGGGATAGCCGATCTCGCCGCCGAGGCGCGCGGCTTCGTCGGCGCTGGCGGCCATCTCGGTGCGCACCGTGGGAATGCGGTAGGCCGCCAGCAACTGCTTGGATTCGTATTCGGTCAGGATGGTGCGTCCGCCGTCGCGGACTCGCCGCACCATGCCGTCGGCCAGCGCGCGGTCCGGGCCCGGGCCGTAGCCGGAGTGTAGCGACGGCGTTTCGTACAGTCCCTTGAGGTTGTAGGCGTACCTCCACATGTAGCAGAAGGCTTTGGCGGCGGTGTCGGGAAAAGGGAAGGTAGGGATACCGGCGCGGTTCAGGATTTCTTCCCCGCCGGCCACGTCGGCGCCGCCCATCCAACTGGCCAGCACCGGCTTGCCGGTGGAGTTGGCGTAAGGCCGGAGCTGCTCGGCGATCTGGGTGGGATTGGTCATACCCTGCGGCGTCAGCACCACCAGCATGCCGTCGATGCCGGGATCCTTGGCGGCGATCGCCAGCGCCTTGGCGTAGCGCTCGGGTTCGGCGTCGCCCAGGATGTCGATGGGATTGTTGTGGCTCCAGGGCGGAGGCAAGAAGCTGTTGTAGGCCGCCATGGTTTCCGGCGACAGTGCGGCGAGCTCGCCGCCCAGAGCGACCAGCGTGTCGGTGGCCAGCACCCCGGGGCCGCCGGCGTTGGTGACGATGGCCAGGCGCGGCCCGCGCGGACGCGGCTGCTTGGCCAGCACTTCCGACATATAGAAGATGTCGGCGATGGAGTTCACCCGCAGCACGCCCACGCGGCGAAAGGCGGCGTCCAGCACCTCGTCGCTGCCGGTCAGGGAGCCGGTGTGAGAGGCGGCAGCCTTGGCGGCGGCGGCGCTGCATCCCGCCTTAATCACGATGATGGGCTTGGAGAGCGAGACCTCGCGCGCGGCGGAGAGGAACGCGCGCGCGTCGCCCACCGACTCCATGTAGATGACGATGCTCTGGGTGCGCGGGTCGTGGCCGAAGTAGTCGATCAGGTCGCCCCAGCCCACGTCCAGCATGGAGCCGATGGAGACGAAGCCGCTGAAGCCCACCAGCTCGCGCAAGCTCCAGTCCAGCACCGCGGTGCAGAGCGCGCCGCTCTGGCTGATGAAGGCCACGTTGCCCGGCCGCGCCATGGCGCTGGCGAAGGTGGCGTTCAAACCGCCGACAGGATTCATCACCCCCAGGCAGTTGGGTCCGATGATGCGCATCTTGCCGCGGATGATCTCCGCAATCTGCCGCTCCAGCTCCTGCCCGGCTTCCCCGTGCTCCTTGAAGCCGGCGGAGATGACGATGCCCGCGGGCACGCCCAGTTCTACCGCCTCCCGGATGATGCCGGGCACGGTGGGCGCCGGGGTGGTGACCACGATCAGGTCGGGCCTCTCCGGCAGCTCGCGGAGGTCGCGATAGGCGCGGATTCCCAGCACGCTCGGCCGGTTGGGATTGATGGGGTACACGGTGCCGCCGAAGGGCGAACTCAGCAGGTTCCACAGCACCGTGCGCCCCACGCTGCCCTGGCGCTCGGTGGCGCCGATGACGGCCACGTTCCTGGGCGAAAAAATGGAATCGAGCGGATGGCCTTCCACCCGCAGCAGGTCGTGCGCGGGATCGAGAACCAGCTTTCCGGCACCCGCCTTGGGCTGGAGCTTGGCGGTAAGCGTGGTCATGCGTACCTCACGATGATCAGCAGTGCGGTGCCTGCTTATGCCTAGTATCCCTCAAAGAAGGTGATCCGCGCACACCGGGTGCGGGACCTCAGGCGCGGGGATGGGTGCCCGCTTGTGACACGCCGCCTGCTGGCGACTGGCAACTGCCTACTGGCGGCCGGGTTTTTCCGTCCACACCAGCAGCCCGATGAAGGCGGGCGCCAGCACGAACAGCACTGCCAGCAGCGACCATAGGATGGTCATGCGTCGTACTCCTCGGGTGCCTCACCCGGCTCGCCCGCGATCTCGCTCCACCACAGGTCGCAGCGCTGGGCTTCCAGGCTCTCGGCGATATATTGCCGCCCGGCCTCGATCATCTGCTTCCACATGCGGTGGGCGCGGGCGCCGTCGCGCAGAAACCGCTCGGCTTCCTTGGCGCTGACCGGCATGCCTACTTCGCGGGCGATGCGCAGCACGTCGCTGGTGGTGATCTCGGCCGTGACTCGCTCGCTATCGGTTTCGCAGCTCAACATCGGTCACCCCCCATTCTCATGTCGTGGCCCGCGCCTATGAGACCGCGCCGGGCCCTCACCAGCCTAGGGCGAGGGTCACACGCAAAAGTGATGAACGTCACACCCCGGGGAATCGAATTGGCGGCCGTTCCTCCCAAGGCACCCCGCCGGCTCTTGCGAACCCGCCCCGCCGGCGGTACCGTGATTACACACGCTGGGCGCGGTGCGGCGGGTTATAATCGCGACATCTTGGGCATGATCAAATATTCCATCGTGGTCCCGTTCCACAACGAACAGGAAAATGTCACCGTCCTCTATGACCGCCTGAAAGCGGTGATGGAAGCGGCGGGTGAGAGCTTTGAGCTGGTTTTCGTGGACGACGGCAGCCGCGACGCCACCTTCCGCCTGCTGCAAGAGATCGCCGCCGTGGACAGCCGGGCGGTGGTGGTGAAGCTGCGCCGCAATTTCGGCCAGACATCCGCCCTGGCCGCCGGTTTCGACCACGCCCAGGGCGAGTACATCATCGCCATGGACGGCGATCTGCAGCACGACCCGGAAGACATCCCCAGGTTCCTGGAAAAACTCTCCCAGGGCTTCGACATCGTCAGCGGCTGGCGCAAGCGCCGGTTGGACAACCTGTGGATGCGCCGCATCCCGTCGCGCTGCGCCAACTGGCTGATGGCCAAGCTGAGCGGGGTGCGCATCCACGACTTCGGCACCACCTTCAAAGCCTACCGCCGCGACGTGATCCAGCAGATCCCGCTCTACGGCGAGATGCACCGCTTCATCCCCGCGCTGGCCTCCTGGTACGGGGCCACCATGTGCGAAGTGCCCATCCGCAACGGCCATCGCGAGCACGGCAACTCGCACTACGGCATCTCGCGCACCTTCCGCGTCTTCTTCGACCTGCTGACCATCCGCTTCCTGCTGCGCTACCTGTCGCGCCCCCTGCACTTCTTCGGGACCATGGGGATGGCCGGCATCCTGGTCGGCGGCGCGGTCGCCACCTGGCTGGCGGTGATCAAGTTCATGCACCCCATGATGGACGTCATCGACGAGCACGCGCCCTTCATCGTCTTCTCCGCCGTGCTCATCGTGGCCGGCGTGCAGATGCTCGCCCTCGGACTGCTGGGCGAGATGCAGGCCCGCCATTACCACGAGCCTTCCCACCGCCCGCCCTATTCGGTCGAGCGCCTCTTGCGCTCGCCGGAGAGCGAACAATCCACCCTGCAGGAATAGCCCTCTCGCCCCTGTAGAGACGCAGCCTGCTGCGTCTCTACGCATGTTTTCAGTTGAATTGGTGTGCGATAACCAAGCGGATGCCGGCGCTACCTTACCGCTGCTGGTTCTGCTTTTCCGCCAAAAATTGCGGCTGCTTCTTCAGGAACTCGATGCCCTCGACGAAGCTCAGGTTCTCGGGCGCACGCCGGTAGTCGAACGCCGTCTCATGCTCGTTGATGTTGAGGCTCTTGAATAGCAGGATCTTGCCGGTAAACCTGAGGCGCATCTCGGTGACCTCCCAGCGGTCGTCGCCCACGCGGGATTGCTCGACCTCGAACCGGCCGCCGGGATCGAGGTGGCCGAGGATTCCCCATCCGAAGTTGACCCCCTTGAACAGGCGGGCCTGAATCTTGACCAGCCGCTCGCCGCTGGGGTCGATCAGCATGGCACCTTCCATGCCGTAGTACACCTGCAACTCGCGGTTCGGCGCATCGTACTTTGGGTTGGGCTTGAACTTCAGCCGGATCATCGGCTGGCCGTTCTTGTCGGGCTCGAAGCCGTCGTATTCATAGAGGAAGGCGTCGGGCAGGGCTTTCACCATCCTGGTAGTGCGTTCTTCGTCTTCCTTCTGCTGTTTTTGTTTGGCAGCGCGCGCCTGGGGATCGCTGGCCAGCTTCTGGAGACGCTCGTCGTCCTTCTGACGCTGCTCGGCGGTGGGCGGCTGGTCGTTGACGGCGATCAGCCGCGCCACCACCCCTTCGTTGGTCTCGACCACCTCCTTGGTGATGGCGCCGGTCTTGGGCGTCTCCGTGCGCAGGCGGTACAGGAAGCGCACGTTCTCCTTGATGGCCTTGTCTTCGTTGGCG
The DNA here is from genome assembly GCA_023265315.1 of Acidobacteriota bacterium. Classification (GTDB taxonomy): domain Bacteria; phylum Acidobacteriota; class Terriglobia; order Terriglobales; family Acidobacteriaceae; genus JAHFUA01. The sequence continues at coordinate 29,956 of JAHFUA010000021.1, forward strand.
ATCACCTGCCGCACCAGCTCCTGGGCAGGAAGCTGCGGCGTGGCCGGCGGCGGCGCTTGCTGGGCCGCTGCCAGCGCGCCCAGCAACACCCACCACCCCCAGGCTGCGATCCGCGTTCTAGGGAGGATTCTCATACAAGCAAGCTTTTTAGGTTTAGACGCCCTCTGCGCCCCGAGGTGTTGCTTCCCTACAAATGATGCCACAGGCCGGCAGCCCGCGTAAGCATTCCCATGCCTGCCGGTTCCGCGCCTCCGATGGCGGATGACCCCAGAGCAGCAACGCCGTGGCCAAATTCCCATTTGCTGCCTGTCCGGCGGAGAGGGTATAGTTCTTCGCAATGCTGCCCTCCAGCATTGATCGGGCGGAGAGCAGGTATGAGTGTGACCCGAACCGAGCGGGGAGATTGCCATGGAAATTTCCAAGCCGACTGACAGCGCGCGCGCTGAGGTCGCTCACATCGGGAAGTCGGTAGTAGTCAGGGGCGAGCTTTCGGGCAGCGAGGACCTTTATCTCGACGGCCAGGTGGAAGGCAGCATCGAGCTGCACGAGCACCACCTCACGATTGGACCGCACGGCAGAGTGAAGGCCAGCGTCAATGCCCGCGAGGTCGTGGTGCACGGGGAGTTGAACGGCAACGTCCACGGCACCGAGCGCGTCGAGCTGAAGAAGAGCGCGGTGCTCACCGGCGACATCGTCACCCAGCGCATCATCATCGAGGATGGCGCCGTGTTCAAAGGTTCCATCGATACCCAGCGCGAAGCCGCCAAGCCCGAGCCCAAGCGCGAGACCGTGGAGGCGATCGTCGCCAGCAGCGCCAGCAGCGGTTTTGCCGCAACCTCTGCCGGCTCGGAAGCCGCGCAGGAGACACTGGTCGAACAGAAAAAGTGACACCGGAATCCTTCAAGTAACGGTTGAAGTCGGCTCGGGCGTAGAATCAGGTCCAGCAGTACACGAGTTCCGTGACGCACCTGTTCCGTATGTTTCGGGGTA
>JAHFUA010000132.1 GCA_023265315.1 Acidobacteriota bacterium
GGCCACGATACCGGTCGGGATAGATTCCGGCGCAACGATCCTGGATTCGACTGGAACATTCACGTGCAGCGGCCGTGGCAGTTCAGTGACCGCTACAGTTTGATCCCGTCGATTGATGTGTTCAATATCACGAACAACGCCAACCTGCTCTATCCGGCTTGCAACGAGTTGCAGACCTGCTTCCAGGGGACGATCTTGCAGGTGCCCGGTGATTCCCGCCGCATGCAGTTTGGAGTGCGCTTGGAGTTCTGACGGAATCCGGGCCGTGCCCTGCATGTTGGGACACGGCCCATTTCTCAGACGCACGCAGCAATCGAGATGGCAGTGCAACTCGATCTTGGGGAGCCTGGCGAAGTTCAAAAAACCTCCCGAGTTCGATAGAAATACATCCCCGCTTAAGAAGCGTTCCGAGCGTCGCCCGACCGAGCGCGTGCGAGGAAGGGCAAGCGAGGAATCCATGCATTAAATCCGAGTTTTAGAAATACATAGATCCTTCGCTGCGCCCTCGTCTCGTGCAGCTCGACTCGGGCTCCGCTCAGGATGACACTTTCAATAAACAGACCGGAACCTGGTCTAACTCTTCCGCAGTCTCAGCAGCCGCCGGGCGGCCTCGTCCAGGGTGGCATCGGTCTTGCAGAAGGCGAAGCGCACCTGGCGCGCTCCCAACTGCGGGCGGCTGTAGAAACTCGATCCCGGCACCGAGGCCACACCGATCTCTTTCACCAGGTGGTGTGCGAAGCTCACGTCGTCGGAAAAGCCGAACTGGCTGATATCGGTCATGATGTAGTACGCCCCACGCGGGACGAAGGTCTTGAACCCTGACTGACGCAGCGCGGGCAGCAAGCGGTCGCGGCGCGCGCGGTATCCCTGGGCCAGCCGCTCGTAATAGCTGTCCGGCAAGCTCAGCGCCGTCGCACCCGCTTCCTGGAGCGGCGCCGGCGCCCCTACGGTCAGGAAATCATGCACCTTGCGGATGGCACTGGTCAGCACCGGCGTGGCCACGGCCCAGCCGATCCGCCAGCCGGTCACGCTGTAGGTCTTGGACATGCCGTTGATGGTGATGGTGCGCTCGCGCATGCCGTCGAGGCTAGCGATGGAAATGTGCCGCGCGCTGTCGTAGAGGATGTGCTCGTAGATCTCGTCGGTGATGGCCAGCGCGCCGGATTCCACGCACTGGTCGCGGATGAACTCCAGCTCAGCGCGCGTGAAGACTTTGCCGGTGGGATTGTTGGGCGTGTTGAGAATGATGGCCTTGGTGCGCGGACCGAAGGCTGAGCGCAGCTCACGCTCGTCGAAACCCCACTCCCCTTGCGGAGCTGCGGGCGGATGCAGCGTCACAAATCGCGGGCGGGCGCCGGAGAGAATGGCGTCCGGGCCGTAGTTCTCATAGAAGGGCTCGAAGACGACGATCTCATCGCCCGCGTTGGTGATAGCCAGCAACGACGCGATCATGGCCTCGGTCGAGCCGCAGCAGACCGTGATCTCGGTCTCGGGGTCGATCTCCACACCCTGCCACTTCCTGATCTTGGCGGCGATGGCGTGGCGCAGAGACTGGGCACCCCAGGTGATGGCGTACTGATTGATGTCGGCGGCGATGGCCTGCTGCGCCGCGCGCTTGATCTCCGGCGGAGCGGGAAAATCAGGGAACCCCTGCGCCAGGTTGATGGCGCCGTAAAGCTGCGCCTGCCGGGTCATATCGCGAATCACCGACTCGGTGAAGCGCTCGGCTTTCTCGCTGATCAGCGGCTTCCCGGAGGTATTTCGCAAGGTCGTTGGACCGGTACCGCGCTTTGAAACCATCGGCTCTGCCCCGCTCTGTCTGGAATGTGAAAAGAAAAGACCCACCTCCGGACGGTGGGCTTTGCTGTTTCGTCCGTCGCACATTGTAGGCAGTGATGGAGGGGTGGTCAACGCGACGGCGGAACCGCCTGCCCTATTTCAACGCCCAGGGCGTGCAGTAGCAGAGGCTCCGCTGCGACTCCCTCGCGGGTGTTCTTAAAAGAGTGTGCTGCGGCTAGTTCTGCCGTTGTCCCGCTTTCGACTCCAGTGGCTTGGCCGAGTAGTAGCCGTCCCGGGCTTGCACGACCAGGTCTTTCTGCTTGGCCACCAGATGGATCTTGTGGTACTCGGGGCCGTCACTGGCGCGGTCCGGGGTGTAGGCGAGGCTATACTGGTTGCGCAGTTCATCCTGGATCTGCCGGTAGATCTGATCGACCGTCTGCTTCTTGGAGACTACGAACATGCGTCCGCCGGTTTCCTGGGAGATGCGCGCCAGCACTTTCTTGCCGTCGGGGCGTTCCTGCTGCGGCTGAGGACGCGGAGGATAGCCTCCTCCGCGGCGTCCCCAAGGGCCGTTCATGCCCCCTCCACTCCAGCCTCCGTGGCTGCGATAGGCGTCTTCATCGGCAAACAGGATCGAATATACGACGGTGTCGGCGCGCTGGGCGGATTCAATCGCGCGCTCCAGGGTCATCTTGCTGCCTTGATCCACGCCGTCGGTGAGAACGATGATGGCCTTGCGCCCGTGCTGCTTCTGCATCAGCTCGTCGGAGGCCAGAAAAACCGAATCGTAGAGCAAGGTGCCTCCGCCCCGCTGATGCGGACGCCCGCCGCGTCCGGAGCCACCCCCGCCGCCGGGATAACCGCCGCCGCCTCCGGGGTAGCCCCCGCCGTAGCCGCCACGGTCTTGCTCGGGCGCCGGCATCTCGAGCAGGCGCAGACCGGCCTGCAACTTCTGGCGTGAAGAGGTCAGGTCCTGAAGCAGTTCCACTTGGCGATCGAAGTGGATCAGGAAGGCCGCGTCCTTGTCTTCGCGCAGCACTTGGTCCACAAAGCTGCCACTGGCGGAACGCTCCTGGTCGAGCACGCGGCGCTGGCTCAGGCTGGTGTCCACCAGCAGACCCAGGGTAAGCGGAAGATCGCTCTCGCGGCTGAAATATTTGATGTTCTGCGGGCGTCCATCCTCATCGAGGATGAAATCGTCCTGCGACAGATTGTTGATGATCTTCCCGTGCTTGTCGCGGACGGTGGCCAGCACATTCACCACCTTGACTTCCACGGAATAGGTGGTCGTCTGCTGGGCGACGAGCAGGGCTGCGCATGCGGCCAGTCCGGCCAGCAACAGCGGCCGGTACCAGGGACGATACCCAAGAGATGGCATAAAGGTCTGACGCTAAAGGGCCAACCATTGACAACACAGAAAGTAACACGTTGTTGCGGTCAGGGGGTGAAATCTACACAGAAAGGCGAGGCACCCAGGAGGAACGAGGACCCTTGGGGGACGGGCCGGCCGGCAACTCAGCGCTCGTGCTGGTGTCCTTGAAGACCTATTGACTCAATGACCGCAAATAGCTGATCACCTGCCAGATCTGGGGATCACCCAGCTTGGCCCAGGACGGCATCCCGCGAGCCATGTTCCCGTTCACCAGCAGCCAGTGCAAATCGCCTTCTGTGGCTTGCTGCTGCACCCGGGCGCTCCTCAAGGAAGGACGTTTCTTGGTGCCTTGGGCGTTCTCTCCGTGGCACTTGGAGCAATGGTCGGAAAAAACGATCCGTCCGGCCGCGACCGCATCGGCCCGGCCTTCATAGGGGTTTTTTCTTCCATGGTCCTTCGCCGGCACGTGGTTCAACCAGGCACCATCGGCTGCACAGAAGGCCGGCGTGACAACAATCAGGACCGTCGGTATGAGGAACAGCACCCGCCTGCCCTTCATCACTCACCTCGTCGGAAGCGGCTCAAGAACTGTTCAATCTCATAGCGGATCCCGAACCGGTACAAACGCGGAATGCTGTAATGGTTGAGTCCGAACTGCGGCGAAAACGACAATGTCATTCCATTGGGAGCGCTCCAGTTGACAGTCGGCCCCAGATAATGGGAGGTGAGCCGGGTCCCGAAGCTGTGCCCGTCGCCCAATCCCCCGTACATCTCTACTCCCGCCTGAAACTTTTCCCGACAGAAGGCGCACTTGCGGGTGCTTGCGGCAAGCTTGAGAGGCCGGCTGGCGGCCAGCGCGTAGCCGAATTCCCAGGGCCCGCCGGCAAGGTTCTTTTCCGCAATCAAGTTCTCGCTGAGATTGCACCCGCGAAAATCGCTCCCCAGAATCAGCTTCAGCTCTATCTCCCGTTCCTTCTCGAGGCGCGCGTCGGCATTGGAGTCCAGGAAGTCGTCCCTGCCGTCATGGCCCACGACTTCGCGTAGCGCTTTATCGGCGCTGGTATTCCCGAACTCGACATAAATGACGGGATTGATCCAATGCTCGCGCAACAGCGGCCGGAAACGATTCTCCCAGCGGTATCCCGTGAAGATGGTGCTGTCATGCCAGGTCACTTGCCCATCGAGATAGAACTCCGAAGTCCACCAGGCCTTTACTCCGTACTCGAACTCGGTCGTGGAACCGAGAAAACGGTTCCCGACCGGTGGTTTGCCGATGGCGCCGGACATCTCGATCTCCAAATTTCCCGGTTCTTCCATCTCATGCGAATAGGTGACGAAATAAGGCCGCTCCTGCGCGCAACAACCGGCAGACGCCGCCACCGCAGCGAAAAGGAAGCCTAGGCAACGATGCCATGGTCTGTTCCGCCATTGGCTTGGGGCCATGCTGGTCCTCCAGGCGTGTCTCGCGTGTCCCCGCCGGGCGCAAAATTCTAGTTGCGAATCAGTCGCAACTTCAGGTACACTCCAAAGCTTATGAGCCATAGTTCCGGGTGTCAATGAGCCCGGGAAGATTTTGTCGCAGGCTGGTTGCAACCAGTTGCGACTGATTCGCGAGAGTGGACCATGCCTTTTCCCCAGACCGAAATCCCCGGCCGGCTGCAGGCCGAGCTGGCCGCCCGAGGCATCCGCATGACCGAGCAGCGGCGTGCCATCCTCAAGGTGATCGAGACCGCCAAGAAGCATCTGGCCGCGGGTCAGATCCTGCGCAAAGCTCAGCGCTTGAATGCCGCCGTTGACCGCAGCACGGTGTATCGCACCCTCGAGCTGCTCAAGCGCCACCGCATGGTGGACGAGCTGGACCTGATGCACATGGACGGCGATGGCCACTACTACGAGCGCAAACTGGCCCGCGATCACATCCACATGGCCTGTCTGCGCTGTGGCAAAATCACCGAGTTCATGAGCGAGATCTTCGATTCTCTCAAGCAGCAACTGGAGCGCGATTGCCGCTTCAGCATCGTGGTGGCGCGGCTCGAGGTCGGCGGATACTGTTCCGAGTGCCGCCACTGAGGCCTGGACCGGCGGCCGGGAGCAACTTCCGGCCGCTTCCGGTGTTTGCAGGAGTTAGCCCGCAGAACAACGTCCTTCGGGGGGCATAGTTATGGGTCGCATCCTGTCATGGTCACGAACCACGATTTTCGCGGCGCTGCTGGGAGCATCTCTGCTCGGTGCCAGCGCCCAGGCGCAAGCGTATGGCCGATGCCGCGAGCGCATCCATCGGGCAGAAATCAGACTGCAGCAGGCCATCAACCGTCACGGCTGGAACAGCCGTCAGGCGCGGGCACGCCGGCGAGATTTGGAACGGGCGCGCGCGAGCTGCCGGCTGGATCGCCGCGGTTATTGGCGCTGATTCGGGCTGGCGGAGAGATGGGGACGAAATCAGCGTCCCGGATCCTTGGATTGTCCTTCCTGCAGCTTGCGCAGCTCTTCCAGTAGTTCTTCCGGCGTCTTCACCGGCGGCGCCGATTGGCCTCCCTCTCCTGAGGGCTGCGATTCCTGTGCCGCCGGTTGCGGCGCTGGCTCAGGCTCGGCCGGTTCTGCCAATTCCTCCTCCGGCGCTGTCGAACCCTGCGCCTGCACCGCGGGCATGCTGGCCGGCCCCACGGTCAGCCCAGACGAGCTGTTGGGGCTCAGGATGATGTTGCGGATGGCGCCGGGATCGTTGCTGGCGCCAATCACGATGTAGTCGAGCCCAGCCAGCAGGTCGGCGATCACATCGCGTGGCGGGGCTGGCCCTATACGAGCCGCCACGCGCTGGCCGAGCAGATTTGCGGGCGCCTCTACCGTGGCGCCGGTGCGTACGGCCACGTCATGCAGGATGTCGGACAGCGTGGAATTGGTAGCCACGATGGTCAGCAACCCGTTCCGATAGGTGACTTGTGGCGGCAGGGGAGACATCTGCTCGGGGACGAGGGCCTCAGGAGCGGGGGGCGGCGCACCGGCAAGAGCCGATGGTGGTGGCCGTTTGACGTTGCGGGGCTCGGCGCCGGCCCCGGCCCGCAGAACTTCGATCACCAGGCGCGGAGGATTGGCCAGGAAGGTGGCGGTGTAGGGAGCCGGCCGTGCCAAGTCCAGAACCATGCGCGTGACTCCCGCCCGGTACTGCGCTACACGGATGCGTCGCACGATGGGGTCGTCAACCGGGGCGCGCGAGGCCAGTGCGGCTGCCGGCCGCGCCCCCTCGAGGTCGAAGAAAATCCGGAAGGGATCCTGGGCTGTTCCCCCCACATACTGCACGGCAGCGTCGAATCGCACCACCACACGGATGCGGTCTCGGGTGACGTAATGCTCGATGCCAATGACTTGGGCCCGCCCCGGAGGCTTGCCGTGCGCGCGCGCGGCAGCCGGAAAGCAGGCTCCGACAAATACGAGCAGGATAGCCCCTAACAAAAAGGCCTTCTCCGATGCCGGGGTTCTCTCCCATTTCATAAACCCAGAGACTAACAAAGATCGCAATAAAAAGCAGGGCGCAGAGAACTCAGAGCTTTCGCCGACCATCCCGGCAAACGTCGCATACCCCTGATCCATCAGGCCAGCCCCTGTCCCAGTGGGCAAGTCCCGTGGTGACCTCGGCAACAACGACGCACCAACGTACGATGGTCGCATGAACCCCCGCAGGACATTACGATATCCGATAGAGGAATCGGTCGCAGCCATGTGGATGGATCACGGCCGCATACGGCGGGTCGTCGGTCAGACTAGAGACATCAGCACCGCCGGCGTGTTTCTCTACCTGGATTTTCAGCCCGTCGAAGTCAACCGGATCGAATTGATCCTGGAGTTCCCCGCAGTAATCACCGGAACGCAGAGTTCTCCAGTGGTTTGTCAGGGCAGGATCGTGCGCGTGGAGCCGCAAGTCCTCAGCAATAAATTCGGGGTCGCGGTCGAGATTGAATCGTGCGAGGATCTGGCGCCTGCCACCTAAACACCGGCCGTGGAGCCGCCCAAAGTAGCGGGACGAGAGCTCAACGGCGTCTGACGTCCTCGGAGCTGTGGCCCGGTTGCTGCAGCACGAAACTAACCGTAATGGGGAGCTTCACGGAGACGGGCCTTCCGTCCAATTTGAATGGCAGATAGCGCCAGTGCACCAGGGTGGAGACGACTTCGTTGGCGAGCCGGTCATCCCCTTGCAGGATATCTATCTGGTCTACCGCTCCCTTCTCACTGATCGTCAACATCGCTTTCACGTTTCCGGCAATCCCGGCATTAAGGGCCGCCTCAGGAAACGCCACATCAGAGTGTTGAACCAGGCTGCCGCGGGTGATTTTGGCTGGGGCCTGGTCGGAGGGCCCTGGTGCGGCCAGAGCCGGCAATCCTTCGGCAAGCGTGACTTGCGTCTTGGCCGTTTGCCGGCTGCTCTTCGGCGCAGCTGACGCGAGGTCGGATGCGGCCGCGCTTGAATCGACGGAGTGCCGGGCCGACAGAAAAGCCCTCAGCGCCGGTCGGCCCCGCACGATAATTCCGGCGGCCAGGGCAATAACCAGGATTCCCAGCCCGAGCCACCGCAAGGAGCGATGGGAAGACCTGGGTACAGGCGGGGGCAAGCTATCGCGCAAGGAGCTTATCAGCCGCGGTTCGGAATCCATTGCTTCCGAGGCATCCCGGTCCGCTGTCCTGGGGGCAAGCGCACCATCGAGCAGCGTCCCTGCCTGGCTCCACATCGGAGCACCGGGATCACTTATGCTCCCCGGTGAAACCGCCTTCGTTTCGAACCAGCCATGCCAGTCACCCGGTTTACAGTCGATGGCGACCAAACGGACTCCGGTTCGGCCAGTGCCATCCCGCCAGCGGACCTCGCCAGTGGCGCATACCAGGACATCCGTTTCGGGCAGAGTGAAACACAGACGCAGGTGGCTCGTGTCTAGTCCGGGGAAGAGCTTGACGCCCAATCCCGATCTGCTGATGTCCACAATGACCGCGTTATTTTCGAGGGCGAAGTCCAGGGAGGCTGGGATCAGCACCCGTTTGCGCGAATGCCGTCGCCGTTCCCGGTCAGCAAACGGCGATCCCGACGCGTTTGGAGGAGCGGTTGACTTCTTCATGGTGTACAACCTCCGACACGCGTTCGTACGCTCTATCTAGATGCACGAAATGCGCCATTCCAGGCCAGCCGAAAGTGCTTGAAACACCGGACTTAGGCGCATCGGGCGAGCGATGGATGGGAAAATATGGCGCAATGGACCGCGCAGTGTGCCAAATTGTCGCAGCGCGTCGGACCGAACACGCTCGGGAAGTGGTGTGGGGACCGGCACCTCGCTACGGCTTTGCACGCAACCCCGTCCGACGTACCGGAAGCTCAGGCCAACTACCGCAGCTCGAAGCTGACCGTAATGGGAAGCTTCACTGAGACGGGCGTTCCGCCCACTTGGAATGGCAGATAGCGCCAGTGCATAACGGTAAGGACGACTTCCCTGGCGAGCAGGTCATGGCCTCGGAAACCCGGGTCCGCATGACCTTTCATGATTGACTCGAATGACGATTTGGGTTCTACTTTCCTCAGTGGCAGGCCGGTTTGGCGCCATTTCTAGTAGCGCTGCTTCCTCTGTAATTCCTGCATCTAATCGAGCAGGGGTCGAGGTGCCGCCATGGATGCGCGCAGGACATTTCGTTTTCCGGTCGAGGAATCAATAGCCGCTATTTGGATGGACCACGGTCGGGCGCGCCGGGTTGTGGGTCAGACGAAAGACCTCAGCACAAACGGCGTGTTCTTTTATCTGGGGGCTCAA
>JAHFUA010000133.1 GCA_023265315.1 Acidobacteriota bacterium
CAAGTTCGAATCCCTCTCCCTCCGCCAGCTTGCCTGAGGTCCTTCGCTTCGCTCAGGATTTCGCCTGCGGGCTCAGACGCCCGCAAAGCGGCTCAAGTTCGAATCCCTCTCCCTCCGCCAGCTTGCCTGAGGTCCTTCGCTTCGCTCAGGATTTCGCCTGCGGGCTCAGACGCCCGCAAAGCGGCTCAAGTTCGAATCCCTCTCCCTCCGCCATTCAGTCTTGGCGTGTCCCTTCTCTGCTTCCAGTTGCGGGAGAAAACGAGTTTCCGCTGAATTGCCCGTCGCTTTGGTCATCGCTTGGTCTGGGATGTCTGGAGATCCAGTCCCGCGCGTTCTCCGTTGATAAGGACAATGCCCGAATTCAGCAACTGCTGACCGGTGCAGTCATATTGTGCATAGCAGCGCATCGCGCTGAAGGGCAGGAAGAATTCCACCGACAGCGACTTTTCCAGAGCAGGCCCCTTGACGGTGGCGCTGAAATCCACGCCATCGAAGCTGGAATCCTGCTGGAAGTAGGCGAGCACCGGCCGCACCAGATGGGACACGTGCTCGTCGAACGCCAGCGCGGCGGCGGCGTACCGGCTGACGGGCTGCTTCTCGGCCAAGGTGGCCGCCATCGAGAGTTGCAGGTACGCGCCCTCGTGGAAACCGATGAACACCGGGGGAGCATAGGAGACGAAATTCGCCTGCGGCGCCAAGTCCCTGAGGATGCGCGCCACCACTTCCGCATGGGACGCCTGGAGCGTCTTCAGCGTATTGGGCGTGATCAAGCGAACCGGCATGGCGGGCGGCTTGATCAACGCCGGCGAAACCGAAGGCTCGGCGGGGGCGGGAGGGGGCTGGGAGAGCGCTTGCGGCGCCGGCGCTCGTTTTTCTTTCGCCTGCTTGTTCCAGTCGGCGGGCGCGGGATCATCGGACAGCCACAGCATCATGGGCTCGCCATTGAGGTAGGCGCGACCGTCCAGCAGCGCCGCTTGCTGTGCCTCGGCATCCGCAGCGTTCACCAGCTTCTTGGCCACTGCCCGCGGCAGGACCAACACTACGTTTTCGGGATTCTCCGCCTTGATGCCTGAGACCTTGCCGCGGATGTGATGTGAGATTTCCAGGGCAAAAGCCTGGAAGTCCTGGTCGGCCGGGAATTGCGGGACCGCGGCTTTCAGCAGCGGGAGCATGACGTCGAAGAAGGTCTTCCGGGCGCGCGCATTGCCGTCCATGGGCGGGGTGGCATAGGAGGCGAAGTAGTTGCCGGTGATCTCGAGCACCGTCTGGTTCTCGAACTTGGCGAAGCGGATGGAGCGCTGGTCGAGTTGCCGCTGCCGGGCTTCGTCAATGTCCAGCACGCGGCTGAAATAGAACGGATAGGGAAACTTGTGCCCCTCGATCTGGGCAGCGATCGCCTGCAACGTCCCGATATAGCGCTGCTGCAGCGTGCGCAGCTCCGGGTCGGCGATCTCCAGGGGAGAGACTACTTGTGCCATCCCCGGCGCCATCGCCGCTAAGACGAGCAGCGCTCCCGCAAAGGCACTACTTCTTCGCATACACGACACCAGCGGAATGGTAAGGCGGGTCGGCAACCGCCCGAATATAGGAGATCAACGCCTGGATGTCGGACTTCGCAAGAGTGTATCCGAAGGAGGGCATCTCGGGCGATTGGTTCAGCGCCGGGCCACCATGGCTGATGATCGCCGCCAGGTCGGCGTCGCTCATCTTGTTGAGGGCATCGCCTTCGGTGAAGGCATGCGGCTTGGTGGTGAGATTGTCGTAGTTGGAGACGCGCTCGCGGGTGGATTCCGGATTGTGGCAGCGTGAGCAGTATTGGCGGTTGAGCTCGCGCCCCAGCGTCTGCTGGTATCCCAGCGCGATCTCGTCCAGCTTGAGCTCGACGTTCTTCCCGCCAGCGTCGGTGGTCGTGGCCCGGATCACATAACGGCCGGCCACGCCGCCCAGGGTGACGATGGTCGAAAGCTGGCCGCTGGAGTCGGTCAATCCGGAAGCCGGGTTGAAGCTCACGCCTGCGGGCCCGCGGAAGACCACCGCCGCTCCGGTGACGGCGTTGTTCTGCGCGTCATTCACCTGCACCACCACCGGCTGGTCGAGCTCCATTCCCGCCTGCGCCACCTGCTTGCCGCCGCTGACCTCAACCAGCGCAGCTCCATGGGCGGTGGCTTGCGGCGCAGGGGAGGTCTTCGGCCGATTGCAGCCGGCGAGCACGAGCAAGCAGCAGAGGATCGCGATCGCGGTTCCGTTCTTCATTTTTTTCCTGCCTGCTTGGCGGACTTCTGGGCCATGAGGAACGCGGTCAGGCTGCGCGCCTCAGCATCGCTCAGGTGCTGATCGGGCTCGAGCGTTCCCGGCCGCATCGCCGGCGGATTTTTCAAGTAGGCATACACCCAGGCGGCATTCAGGCGCGAGCCCACGGCCCAGAGCGCCGGCCCGATGTATCCCTTGTCCTTGTTGGGATCGACGATGTGGCACGACTGGCAGGCGTACTTGGAGTAAAAGAGCTGGCGCCCCTTTTCGACCATATCCGGCGTGAAGCTGGAAGCCGGCAGGGAGTCCCGGTCCACGGCCGGCGTCTGATACACGATCATGATGTAGTCGGTCAGGGTGTTGATCTCATCGGGAGTGAGATTGAACCTGGGCATGCGCCGGATCAGCGCCGGGCGCAAGGTCTCAGGGTTCCTCAGGAATTCCACCAGCCACGGGCGCTGAACCGAGCTGCCTTCCCAGCTCAGGTCGGGCGCCATATCGCCTCCGCGGCCGTTGATGGCGTGGCAACTGAAGCAGCGCAGGTCCGCCATGAGCCGCCCTGCTTTGCCTGCGGGCTGGTAGTTCGATTCGTGGACCGCGGCGGTGCGCAGCGCGGGCGGCTGCGTCTGAGCGCGGTCGGTCAACGACAGCAGCGCCGTCGTGATGGCACTGCGCTGTTGCTCGCTGAAGGTGTATTGCGGCATCTTCAGCCCGGGGCCGAAGGCGCGCGGATTGCGGACCTTGGCTTCGATGTAGTCGGGCAGCGTGTGCGGGACCCCTTCCGGGAACGCCAGCACCGCGAGCGAACGGCTGCCCACGCGGCTGAGGTCGGGCGCGAAGTTCTCCGGCTTCTTGATGCCGTTGACTTCGTGGCAGGAGGTGCAGCCGTCTTCCATCACCAGCAGCTTGCCGTGCTGGATTTGATCGGGGGTCGCTTCGGACAAGTGCACGTTGGCCAGCAGGTCGCTGTCGGTTTTCGCCTCGAGGTACCCGGCGAGGGTCGCAATCTGCTTCGGATCGAAGCGGTAATGCGGCATCTTGGTGTTGGGATCGTACACCGATGGGTTGCGGAGCCAGGCTTCCAGCCACTCGGGTTTGACTTTGCTGCCAATGCGGGTCAGCTCCGGTCCCAGGTCTCCACCGACCAGCACGCCCGCGGCGTTCTGCACCGCGTGACAGGAGGCGCAGAAGCTCTCTCCATAGAGGCTGGCCCCGGCGGTGGCGTCGGGACTGGCTGATGCACCCTTGGCAGCCGGCTGATTGTGGATGGCCGCCAGGGGCGTGCTTTGCGCCATGAGGAACGCCGAGATGTCGCGCGCGTCGTGGTCGCTAAGCTGGAAGTTCGGCATGGTTACCGAGGCGGCGTAAGCTTGCGGATTCTTGATCCAGGCGTAGATCCACTGGCGCGTGGTCTTCTCGGCAATGTGCTGGAGCGAGGGCGGATCGTCGCTGGCCATCATGCGCGTACCGTCGGGCTGCATGACGGTATGGCAGCGCACGCATCCGTAACCTGCAATCAGTTGGCGCCCCAGGTTCAGTTGCGGCGTTCCCAGCAGGGGACCGAGGTGACACTGGCCGCAGGATGATTCCAGGTAGCGCGACGGCAGCATGGGGTGTTCCCAAGCCTTGGTGCTGTTGTGCGCTTCCTGGACGGTGGTGGCGCGCCCCTGACCGCGATGGCATACCACGCAGCCGAATTGCGTGAGGGAGTGCGGGATCGGCGAATGCGGCCGGTAAGGCTGCCGGCTCACGTCCGACAAGCTGGGTTCCTTCAGAGCTACGTGGCAGGTGGTGCAACGGTCCACCACGTCCATCTCCGGCAGCCAGATCTGTTGGAAACCGGGCGAGAAGTGGCGTGCCAGGGTCAGGGCGTCGGCGCGGCTGCGAATCAGCTTGAGGTATCCCTTCTGGTAATGCCCCCATTCGCTGAAATAGTTCTTCGCGGGCGCGATGGCCAGCATGCCCAGCAACACCAGGCTTATGGAGCCAAAGGCGCGCGCCGGATCGCCGAACAGCTTCCGTCGTAAGGAGCGAATTTGTTCTCCCAGGGACACTCAGCTCCTCCACGGCCACACCCAGGACCAGCCTGGGCCGCGGAAGAAGGTGCCGACCGCGGTCAGCACCGCCGCCTCCGCAAGGAACCACGTCATGATCCAAAAAGAGAGCGGCTTGGAGTACAGCCAGCGGCGCATTGCCGACGCCGACTGCGATGAACTCCGCGCCGCGAGGAACATCACCACTGCGATTATCACGGTGGGCACCAGCGCCACCCACACATCGAAGAACGCGAGGAATACGGACAAGGCGACCGCCACGACTACGACGATCCGCAAGCGCTTGGCCCCGTCCCGGGCCCACAGGCTCTCCGCCTGGATGTTGATGTTGAAGTAGGGAATGACGATGAGCGCGAGCACGACCAGGGTCGGGATCAGAACGCCCGCCAGAACCGGCGGAAAATAGTGCAGCAATTCCTGCAATCCCAGGAAGTACCACGGCGCCTTGGCGGGGTTGGGCGTGTGCATGGGATCGGCCAGACCTTCCAGGGGCGCATCCCACGCCAGGGCCAAGGTGACCAGCGCGATGGTCAGCAGTTCCACCGCGACCGCCACGCGCAAGAACACGCCCGGGTGGGTCATCACCTGATCTTCGTCCGCGACTTTCACCTGCGGAGAGGTGCGGCGCGTGACGAAGGCCACCCGCACCGGCGCTTTGCGCGCGTTGGAATCGAAGCCGGCGACGAAGTCCTTATCGTCGCTCATCGTTCTGCCTCCTTTTCCGCGGTGGTGGTGGGCGCGCCGGCATACAATCCGCCGTCCTTGCGGATGCGCCAGAAATGGATGGCAATGAAGAGGATCGCTGCCAGCGGCAGGATCATGCAGTGCAGCACGTAGAAGCGCAGCAACGCGTTGGCGTTCACCAGGTTGCCGCCCAGCATGAGGAAGCGGATGTGGTGCCCCAGCAGCGGAACGGCGGAGGCGATGTTGCTTCCCACTGTCACCGCCCAGAACGCCAGCTGGTCCCAGGGCAGCAGGTATCCGGTGTAGCTCAGGAACAAGGTGAGGAGCAGCAGGACCACGCCGATCACCCAGTTGAACTCGCGCGGCGGACGGTAGGCGCCGCGGTAGAACACCTTGGCCAGGTGGGCGAACACCAGCAGCACCATGGCGTGCGCCGACCAGCGATGCAGGTTGCGCAGGAACACGCCCGAGGACACCACGAACTCCAAGTCCTTCATGTCGCTGTAGGCCAGCGGCACCGAAGGATGGTAGTAGAGCATGAGCAGGACGCCGGTGATCACCAGGATCAGGAACGCGCCGAAGGTCAGGGCTCCCAAATACCAGGTCACGCTGAAATCCAGGACACGCTTGCGCGCCTTCACCGAAAACAGGTGGAGGAAGACGTTCGACTGCACGACCAGGGCGCGATGCAGGTTGCTCTGCCCTGGGCCGCTGCGGAAGATCGAGCGCCACACGCGGCTGTCACGCAGGTCGTCGAGGTAGGTTGTCAGCGATCTCGCCATAGTCAGATCCTCACGAACTGACGCGCAGCGATGGGGCTTGAGCGGTCTACCATGAGGTCGCCATCGTCACTCAGCCACATGCGGAACCAGGGGAGCGGTCTGGGGGCGGGGCCGGCGATCACCGCGCCGTCGCGGTTGAATTTGCTGCCGTGGCATGGGCAGGCGATGATGCCCAATTCCGGCTTCCAGGCGGTCAGGCAGCCGAGGTGGGTGCAGATCGCGGTCAGCGCATAGAAACCCGGCGCTTCGCGGACGATGTAGATCGCGGCCTGCGGATCGAGGGTAACGGAATTCGGCGGATAGCTTTCCGGGCTGCCCACATTCACGATCGGGGAGGGCTCGTACAGCACATTGGGCGAAAGGAACTGGTAGGCGAACACCGCCGTTCCCAATCCCGCGACAGCCAGGGATCCGACCCCCACGCGGACGAAAAACTGCCGCCGGTCGAGGGCTTCTTCCCCGCCTTCAGGTTTTTCTTTCTCGGTTTCGTCTGCCATAGAGCTTGACCTCGAAGCGGTGGCACGCGAACGTCATGTGCCGGCGGGAGCGCCCGTTGCCAGCGTGACCTGCACCAGGTCCATCGTCTGGATGGGAATCAACCCGGTCGGCTCCGCCGGAATCAGGTTGAAAGACTCCATGGTGATGGTCCCCACCGGACAGCGGAGGGCGCACAGCCCGCAGCGGATGCAGCGGGTCTCGTCTTTGAGCATGGCCGAGCCGGTAATAACGCCCAACTCCTCTGCGGCAATATCGTTGAGCTCGACCCCGAACAGCTCGTGGTTATTGCGGATGGCGTCCGCCACCGGCTCGAAGTCGATGCGGTCGAGTGACACCAGGCTTAGGCACCTTTCCGGGCAGACGTCCACGCATCCTCCGCACAGAATGCACTCCGAACCGTCCACCCGGGTGCCTTCGAAGACGGTGTTGATCCAGCAGCGCAGGCAGCGGCGCGCCTCGGCCATAGCGCTTTCTTCGTCGTAGCCGACTTCGACTTCGGTGATGCCGGTGCGGCGATCCACCGGCAGCATGGGAATGGTCTGGCGGCCAATCTCCATGAAGTCGTGGAACATGCGATGCCGGTTGAGCACCTCCACCTCGATGACCGGCTCGGGATGCTGGCGGCCGCGGAGGTATTCGTCAATGCCGATGGCGGCGCGCTTGCCATCGCCCACGCTGTCGATGATCAGGCGCGGCCCGAACACGCAATCTCCGCCGGCAAAGACGCCGGGCGCCGTGGTCATGAGATTCTCTCGGTTGACCGCGATCAGGCCGCGAGGCGAGACCTGCACGCCATCTTCCGGGCGCAGGAAATCCAGCTGCGGCGCCTGCCCGATCGCCATGATGATGGTGTCGCAGTCGAGCTCTTTCTCGCTGCCTTCGTGGAAGGTGGGGCTGAAGCGGCCCTGTTCGTCGAAGACCCGCTTGGTGTCGAGGGTTTCCAGGCCGGCCACCTTGCCGTCGCGTCCCAGGATGCGCTTGGGGCCGAAGCCGGGATGGATGATGATGCCCTCGGTCTCGGCTTCTTCAATCTCCTCCAGGGCCGCCGGCATCTCGTTGCGCCGCTCCAGGCAGACCAAGTGGACCTCGCGAGCGCCCATGCGCAGGGCGGAAAGCGAGATATCCACCATCTCGTGCGCGGCGACCGCGGCCTCGCTCTCCGCGCTGGGCACGACCTCGTCGGTGGCGCCGTGTTCTTTCAGCACCTCGCGCGCGGCCGAGCGCGCCACATCCATGGCGACGTTGCCACCGCCGATCACGATCACCTTTTTGCCGATGGTGAACTTGTAACCGAGGTTGACGTTGAGCAGGAACTCGATCCCCTTGTGGACGCCATCCAGCTCCACGCCGGGAATACTGAGATCGCGGCTGCGGTGCGCGCCTACGGCGATGAGCACGGCGTCAAAGCCCTGGCGGCGCAGTTCGGAGACGGTGAAATCGCGCCCCGCGGCGCTGTTAAGCTTCAAGGTGATGTCGCCGGTCTCCAGAATCTCCCGCACCTGTGCTTCCACCACGCTGCGCGGCAGGCGATACTCCGGGATGCCGAGGTAGAGCATTCCCCCAGCGACGGGGGCGGCCTCGAAGATGGTGACCGAGTAGCCCAGCAGCGCCAGGTCATGCGCCGCCGACAGCCCCACCGGCCCCGCGCCGATGACGGCAACCTTGTACGGCAGCTTTTCGATCCTTTCCGTGCTGGGCGGCAGCGGGTGCTTCGATTCCGGCCCGTGGCGCTCGGTAAGGAAGCGCTTGAGGGCGCGTATCGAGATGGGCTTGTCGATTTCGCCGCGCCGGCACGCGGTCTCGCAGGGGTGGGCACAGACGCGGCCGCAGATGCTGGCCATCGGATTGGGATCGCGGGCGTACCGGTACGCCTCCGCGAAGCGTCCTTCGGCGATCAGGCTGACGTAACGGCCGGCATTGGTGTGCGCCGGGCAGGCCATCATGCAGGGAAAATTCGTGTTCAGCCAGTCGCGATCGACCTTCTTGTTGACGTACCGGTTCTCCATGGTGGTGCTTAAACGCCCGCCTGCGCGCCTCCCCGGCCGGGAAATCACTTCGTGAGCGTGAAGTTTTCGGTGGTGTCGCCCTTCACGGTGACGGGCTTGGACTGGGTCTTGGCGCCTTCATGCCAGGCCACGACCTTGTAACTGCCGTCGGGGACATCCTTGATGTGGTACGCCCCGCTGGCATCGGTCTCGGCGAAGTACGGCGTGGGTGAAACCACAATGTAGCCCGACATCTCCGGGTGGACGTTGCACAGCAGCGGCGCCACCCCGGGATGATCGAACTTCCACGAGCGTTTCTCGCCCTTGGGCCAGGTGCCGAGGTTGTGGCCAGCCTTCTTGTCGCCGCTGATGGAAGGCCAGAAGACGTTGTGCTGAACGCTGTCGCTGTTCAGGAAGTCCACTGTGGTTCCCTGCTCCACAACCAGGACGTGGGGCTGGAAGAGCAGCCCCTTCTGGTCCATGACCGGATGCTGGGCGGGAGCGGGGAACGTCTTGCCCGCGATCGTGTCCACGTAGACCACGGATTTTCCGCTGACGCCGGAGACTTTTCCTGAAATGCTGCCGGCGCTGGCCGCAAGCGCCAGCGCCACCACCACTGCAAGCATGAGAGAGACACGTTTCATAAGTTCCATGACCTCCTTCAGGTCG
>JAHFUA010000022.1 GCA_023265315.1 Acidobacteriota bacterium
GTTTCGAGATGTAGAACTGCGCATCGCTGTCGCAGACGGCGATGCCGAGGCTTCGGTGCTCCCTCCGGGTTGCTACCCAGGTTTTAGGCTACGGCCGAGAAAGATTCCACGTTCCTGCCCCAAAACAGTTGCTATTTCCCGGTGAGCTAGGCTAGGATAAGGATGGAACTCGGATGAACCCAGGCCCGGGTTTCTCTTCGTACCAGCTAGCCCGTTTCTTCTAACAATGTTGGCCCGTTTACATTAGATGCCTGGCGCGGTGTCGTTGCGCGCTGGCCCCCATTCGGAGCTACTGACATGGCGTGGTATGCATACTGCATCACCGAGCAGCAGGCTTTCCAAAACGGGACGCGGGCGCGCCGACCGTTTCCCATCGAGAATCTCAAAGGCGTCAACGGGAACCAGGTGCTCGGGTATCCCAGCGGCGAATTCGCCGTCATTGTCAGCGAATACGAGCGGGGCGGGCCGCTGGACCAGCGGGCCATTCTCGACCACGCGCGCGTGGTCAGCGATTGCTTCCGCAACACCACCGTGCTGCCCTTCCGCTTCGGCACCGTGTTCGACACCGATGAGGCGCTGCGCCGGGCCGTGCGCGCCAACCGCCGCGCCTTCATGGCCACCGTGTCGCGGCTGCGCGGCAAGGCGGAAATGCACCTCAAATTGCTGGTGAAGGACGGCTCCCTGCGCGAGGCCTTCATCGACGTCGAACTGCCGCTGACCGCGGGCAGCGAGTACCTGACCAAGCTGCGGGAGAAAGCCGCCAAGCAGCGCGAACGGCAGACCCGCGCGCGGGCGCTCTCCGTCCAGGTGCACAAGCTGTTCAATCCTCTGGAAGCCGACATCTGCTGCAAGAAAGTGGATTCCGGCGGCATGCTCATCGATATCGCCCACCTCATCGACGGCGATTCGGTGCAGAAGTACCAAAGCCGCTACAACACCGCAGCCCGGCAGTTGAAGGACTGCGAATTGGCCATCAGCGGACCCTGGCCACCCTACCATTTCATGCCCGGGAAACTGCGCACCGCCTGAACCGCGCTTTCGGTCACATCGTCCCCAGGCTTCTTGATCGGAGCCTGGGGATGCTTTTTAGGGTGGCACGTCCACTTCCCGGAATGGAATGTCAGGACGGCAGTTTCTGTCTGAGAGTTGATATTCTCGTGCCAACTTTGTGCATTGGCATACAATGTTTTGGCTCGCGACCGGCCTGCCCGCCTCGTCTGGGAAACTCCCTCCGCTCTCGCCGGCCAAGGAGAATTTCCCCAGCGTCAGCATCTCCGCGGTGGCGGTCACTTCGGTTTGGCAGGCTAGCCGGCGCGGTTGAATGGAGTCCGTGAGGATGGGAGACACACGAGGATGGCGCCGAATCAGAACCAGGGCAGCCCGCGCACGCGGGTGTTGATCGTCGACGACGACGTCAACCTGGCCCAATACCTGAGTACTTACCTCTCCCAGCACTCCTTCGACGTAAGCACCGTCACCAGCGGCGAAGAAGCCATCGGCATGTTCCGGGCCTGCGACCCCAATCTGGTGTTGCTGGATGTGGCCATGCCCGGCATGAACGGCATCAGCACTCTGGAGCGCGTCAAGCAGATCAAGCCGGAAGTTGCCGTCATCCTGCTTTCGGCGCAGAACCATCCCGAGGCCATCTTCAAGGCCTCCAAGCTGGGGGCTGACGATTACATCGCCAAGCCCTTCGAGCCCAACGAGCTGGAGATCCGCATCGCCAAGGTGCTGGACCAGCAGCGCCTGGCCAGCGAAGTGACGCAATTGCGCGAGCAGGTGCGGCGGCAGAACGGTTTTGCCATGCTCTTCGGCGCCAGCCCGCGCATGGAAGAAGTGAAGATGACCATCGAGCAGGTGGCCGATACCACCGCCACCGTGCTCATCCGTGGCGAGAGCGGCACCGGCAAGGAAGTGGTGGCACGCATGATCTACGGCAATTCCTCGCGCCGCGACAAGCCCTTCGTCAAGGTCAACTGCGCCGCCATCCCCCACGAGCTGCTGGAAAGCGAGCTGTTCGGATACGAGCCCGGCGCCTTCACCGGCGCCCACCGCCAGAAGCTGGGCAAGTTCGACCAGGCTAACAATGGAACCATCTTCCTGGACGAGATCAGCGAGATGCATCCCGCCCTCCAAGCCAAGCTGCTGCACGTGCTGCAGGACGGCGAGTTCGCGCGCCTGGGCGGCAAGCGCGACATCGCCGTGGACGTGCGTGTGCTCTCCGCCACCAACAAGCCCCTAGAGAGAGCGGTCGAGCAAGGCCTCTTTCGCGAAGACCTGTTTTACCGCTTGAACGTCGTCAACATCCACCTCCCGCCGCTACGCGAGCGCCGCGAAGAAATCCCGCTGTTCCTCGATTACTTCCTGCGCAAGTACAGCGAACACTATGGCAAGCAGCCGCCGCCATTCAGCGACTACGCCCTCAGCCGCATCCTGGAGTACACCTGGCCGGGCAACATCCGCGAGCTGGAAAACCTGGTGAAGCGTTATGTGATCGTGGGCAATGAGGCGCAGATCATCCGCGAGCTTTCCACCCACAAGCCCATCATGTCCTCGATCTCGTCGCCAAGGCCGGCAGAGAGGACGGTGGAACCGGCCGCGGCGCCTGCTGTGGTCGCCTTCCTCACTCCCGGCAGCAACGAGCCGCTGGAAACCCCTTCGCTGCTGGAGATCGGCAAGCGGGCCGCCATGCAGGCGGAACGCGAGGCTATCGAACGGGTTCTGGCTCAGACGCGCTGGAACCGCCGCCAGGCGGCGAAGATCCTGAAAATCAGTTACAAGGCTCTGCTCAACAAGCTCAAGGCGATGGAGCAGCAGAACCAATCTAAGCAGCGCACTGCCTAATAGTGGTATCCGGGTACCCAAACTGACACAAGCTTCCCGCGCCCGGTTGTGAAAATCACGCCGCCCGCAAGGCTTAGACTCATGCCTTGCAACGGCTTCGCATGAATCTCCCGCAGATTCGCACGGCCACGGTCTTTGGCGCTCGAAGTGCAGTTCTCATGGGCAACAAAAGAGGCCGTAGAAAAGTGACTTCAACCCTCTCCCTTGTGGTTCGGCACGTCCAATCTGAGCATTCCGCGCGGCGGAATGGCGCCTTGCATCGCCTTCCCTGATTTCCCTCCCTTGCCTCTTTATGAGTGGCCGCGCAGTGCGGGCCACTTTTTTGTTTGCGGGAGGACGCGAAGGCAGCGCCTCATACCATCGCGATGAACACGGCGGTGCTGCGACTGTGGGGCAGTTGACGATACTTCCGGGCCCCGCATATCATCTAGAGTTTGGCTGACAGCTCAAGCACAGCAGAAGGAGAGTCGCCCGGCCGGGTATCTCATGGACAAAAAGCGGTTGGAACAATTCAAGAAGCGGCTGGAGACGCGGCAACAGGAGTTGCGGCGTCTGGTGTCGCGCAACGTCCAGGATGGCCGCGCGGCCGACGAACAGGCGGCGCAGGACATCGCCGACAAGGCGGCGAACTCCTACACCAAAGAGTTCCTGTTTCATCAGAGCCACAACGACCGCCAGCTCCTGCAGTTGGTGGAGGATGCGCTGGAGCGCATCCGTGCCGGCAGCTACGGCGAGTGCGTGAACTGCGGCCACGAACTCAACGCCAAGCGCCTGGATGCCGTCCCCTGGACCCGCTACTGCATCAACTGCCAGGAAAAAGTCGAGCAGGGACTGCTGGAGGAGAGCAGCATCTAGGGCGCTTCTCAGCTACCATCGCAAGGCGACGGCCCCCTGTTATCCTGCATCCCCCACCAGACCTCGCTCCTACACATCCGCTGATCACCGCCGCTGCTGATCCTGTTGCTGCTGTTGCTGCTGTTGCTGCTGTTGTTGCTGGTGCTGCTGGTTGCCGAACATCTGGTTCAGGATGTCCTGAACAGCATCGGCCGGCTTGCGCGGCGCCTGTTGCTGTTGTTGCTGCTGCTGTTGTCCACCCAGAGTGTCCAGGATGCCGCCCAACACGCCGCCCGGCTGTCCTTGTTGTCCCTGGCCCTTATTGCCCAGAATCGCGCCCAGAATGCCGCTGGTAAGCGCTCCCGGATTGCTGCTGGTGGGCAGCAGGTTCTGCAGCTTCATCTGGGCGATCTTGTCGAGGTCGGGCGCGAACGAGGGATGCTGAAACGTGCCGGTGACCAGCATGGGGATCACCAATTCGCCGCGGTTGTTGGCGAGAGCCGTTTGCATCAGGCCGCCGATCCCGGTGCCACCCACGATCTTGCTCATCGCCTGGGAGAGCACGGCAGTCACGCGCAGATTCAGCTTCTGGTCGGCGAGATTGACGGCGCCATCCGCCGCCAGGGTGCCACCATCGATCACTGCCTTCAGGTTGTTGGTTTGCGCCAGGCCATTGCTCACGTCGAAGTCGCCGGTCAACCGCACCAGGTTGGTGAACTGCTGCGGGGCGCGTGTATAGCCAACGAACCTGCCAATGGACGCCATTTGGTTCAACAGGTCCATGCCCACGATGCGCCCGTTGCGCAGGTCGAGCGAGAAGCTGCCATTGAGCGTGCGCGCGATCTGGTCTGCGGGCGCGGCGCGGAAGGTGGTATTGGCGTTGGCGGCCAGCAACCCGTAGAGCGTCTGTTTGATCGAGGTGACGGACGAGATCAGCTTATTGGCGTCCACGCGGCTCAGCTTGGTGTTGACCACGTAGGTCATGGGCGTGGGGCGCGTGTCGATGGTGATGCTGCCGGTTTCCTGCCCGCCGTACACATCGGCGGTCAAAGGCGCAAGCCGCACCAGGCCGCGGTCGAGCGTGACTTTGGAACGCAGGTTGGTCAGCAGCAATTGGTCGTAAATCACTGACCCGATCGTCAGCGTGCCGGTGCCGGTTGCCTTCGCGAGCAGGCTGTCGGTGGTCGAGGCGGCCCAGGCTGAGGGCACCAGGCTGAAGGCGGCGCGCTGGTGCGGCTGCGGCGGGCCGCTGGAGAACATCTGCTGCAACTGGGTGACGTTCACTTTGTCTGCAGCCAGAGCGAACTGCACCTGGGGCGTGCTGAAGTCGCGCAGGCTCAGGTTCCCGGTGGCGTGCGTTTCGCCCAGCGAAGCGGAGAGGTTCTGCAGCCTGATGGAATTGCGGGTGAACCCGATGTCCGCATTCGCTATCCCCAGCGCCTCGGTGAGCTGCGGGGCGCGCAACGACGCGTTCTGCAACTGACCACTCCCGGAGAAATTCATCGCCCCGGACTTCTTCAGCGGGCCGGTGGCGCGCAGGTCGAGCGTCAGCGTGCCACTGCCGCTCATCCCCTCGAGAGACGATACGCCATAGGCCTTGGCGATGTTCAGCACTTCGCCGAGATTGGCGCGGTTGGTGCGCAAGGAGAGATCGATGTTGGGTTGGGGAGTGGTGTAGGCGGTCAAGGTGAATTGCGCGTCCACGCGCGTGCCGCCGGTAGCGGCGGTAAAGTTGTTGGAGCGGATCGCCTGCGGCGCGAGCGCCAGTTCGATGGCATCCACCTTCACCGGCTGCGCCAGTTCCTTGCCGCTGATGTCCAGGTTCTGCGCCGCAAGGGTGCCGCTCATCGCCGGCTGGTCGGCGGCGCCTTGTGCGCTCAGGACGGCGTTGAGCCGTCCTTTAATGGTCATGCCTGGGCTGAAAGCGATTCCAGCCGCCGCGGCCAGCCGCGCCGCTTCCTCAATGGAGACGTTCGACGCGTTTACCCGCAGGTCGATCTGCGCGGGCGTGGGCCGCAGGTTCACGCTGCCGGTCACGGAGAGCGGCGTCGATCCCAGTTTCACCGATCCTCTGCTGATCTGGAGCAGGTCGCTGTTCAGGTCGTGGGTGATGTTGTACTGCGCCGAGATCGGATACCCGATCTCGGCCCCGCGCAGGCGCAGGTTGTCGAGCGTCAGATTACCCTCGGACTCGAGTTTCCCCTGCTGGTTGCGGATGCGGGTCTCGCCCCAGGCAATGGCATCGGTGCCCGCCAGGGCCGGGTTGTTGAGGAACTTCTGCAGCGACGAGATTGAAACCTGATCGAGCTTCAGCCTGCCGTCGAAAGGCGTGTTGATGGGCTCGGCCTGGTTCACTGGCCCCATCTTTCCGCTGATGCTCACGGTCTGCGTGCCGGCCCCGGGCAAGTGCGCCGCGACCGAGAGGTCAAACGCTTGCCCCGGTGCATAGCCGTCCACAGACAGGTCGATGTGGTCGTAGACCGTTCGCGGGTGATGTTTCTGAAGATCGGTGAGCGCGATCTGGCCGTCTTCGATCCTCAGGTCCGCAATTGCCATCCCAGCAGACTTGGATAAGGCTCCCGGGTTTCCGGCGCGGCCCAGGCTGGCGAAGTTCCACACTCCCTGCTCGTTCCGCACCAGTTCGATCTGGGGCTTGCGCAGTCGGAGCGACTGCACCTCGACGTTACCACGCAGCAGCGGCCAGAGCTTGGCGCGTACGTCCAGCTCCTGCGCCTGGGCGAATGGGCGTCCGGTGTCGAACGCCGGGTCCTCGCCGATCACGGCATTGTCCACCCGGATCGCCGGCGGCAGCACGCTGAGATGCATTTGTCCCAGCGATACGGGGCGTCCCAGCCGCTTCTGCAGCTCGGATTGTATGCGGCCGTGATAGCGGTTGATGTTGACCAGCGGCGGAATCACCAGCGCGACGACCACAATCACCGCGACGATGATCACAATAACGATTCCCAGCTTGCGCATAAATCCCTCCCTGCGCCCGGGCGACGCTCAACCTCGATCTAATGACCTCTCGCAAAAAGGCCCTATATAGTTGGAAGCTGGCGTCGGCCACCACGTTGCACCCCAAACCTCCGCCCCGAAACCGCTGCCCGTAGTTGCCCGGGTTTGACGCTCCGGAATTTTCGCTGTTAGACTCCTGGTGGAGCCTCTTTCTTAACTTCAGTAAAGGTTTTCGTGGCCTATACTCGACAGCAACTCAAGCAGGACAAGTTCGCCGAAACCGCCAAAGAAACCGTCTCCTGGGCGGTCGAACACCAGAGGACTCTCGCCACCGTCGTGATCGCAGCCGTGGTGGCGGTGGTCATTTTGGCGGGCGGCTGGATTTACTACAACCAGCGAGACCAGGCGGCCAGCGCCGAGATTGGCGCCGCGCTGCGGGTTTATGGCGCGCCCTTGCGCTCTCCCAATGCCCCCAAGCCGGACTACACGACCTTTACCTCGGCCAAGGAGCGCGCCGAAGCCGCCCGCAAAGCCTTCCAGCAGGTCCAGGACAAGTATCCTCACACGCGCGCCGCCGAGGTCGCCCGCTACTTCGTAGGCGTGACCGCGCTCGATATGGGGGACACAGCGAGCGCCGAAAGAGTCCTCCAGCAGGTGGCCGGCTCCGGCAACCAAGACCTCGCGGCGCTGGGCAAGTTCGCGCTGGCCTCGGTGTATCGCGCCGAGAACAAGGATGCGGAGGCCATCAAGCTCTACCAGGATCTGGCCGCGCATCCCGCCTCCACTGTGCCCAAGACCACGGCGCAACTGGAGTTGGCCTCGCTATACCAGCAGAAGCAGCCTGAGGAAGCCGCCAAGATCTACACCCAGATCCAGAAGGAAGATCCCAGCAGTCCGGCGGCTCAGACCGCGGCTACGCGCTTGGCCAGTTTGAAGCCGTAGTCGCCAGTTGCCAGTCTCCAGTCGCCAGTAGTCAGTCGCCAGTTTTGGGTTTAACCGGCTACTAGCGACCGGCGACTGGCGACTAGGGTTCGTCCTGTCGCGCCTCTTCCACCAGCATGATGGGAATGTCGTCGCGTACCGGATACACGCGGCGGCACTGCGGGCACTTGAGCGAGTCCTGTGCGGCGCTCGGCACAACCGGCTTCTTGCACACCGGGCAGACCAGAATCTCGAGAATCTCTTTGGCGATCATGACCAGCCGCCTCTCCAGCGGCCCAAATATTGTAGGCTCATGCGCCGTCGCGGCGCTAATTTTGGCTGCCCGCGACCCAGCAACAAATCCCTGACATCCTGCCGACGCGCGGTTAAGATAAGTCTCGGGCATTCATCTCATTATCCTGAGGGACTCATGGCCGCAACACTGCTGGACGGTATCAGAATCGCGAACGAGATCAAGAACGAAGTGGCGGAGGAAGCGGGCCGGCTGAGCGAGACCGGGCTGCGCCCCGGGCTGGCCGCGGTGCTGGTGGGCAGCAATCCAGCCTCGGAAATCTACGTCCGCAGCAAGGTGCAGACCTGCCAAGCGCTGGGGCTCTACAGCGAGAAGATCACGCCTCCGGAGTTCTCCACGACCGCAGAGCTGCTGGAACTGGTGCATGATCTGAATGCGCGCGACGAAATTGACGGCATCCTGGTGCAACTGCCGCTGCCGCCGCAGGTGGATTCCAAGAAGGTGCTGCTGGCAGTGTTGCCGGAGAAGGACGTGGACGGCTTCCATCCCATGAACGTCGGCTTTCTTTCCACGCAGCGCCCAGGACTGGTTCCCTGCACGCCGGCCGGCATCATGGAAATGCTCCGTCGCAGCAACATCCCGCTCCAGGGTGCGGACGCCGTCGTGGTGGGACGCAGTGACATAGTCGGCAAACCCATGGCCATGCTGCTGACCAATGCCAACGCCACCGTGACCATCTGCCACTCGAAGACGCGCGATCTGCCGGGGGTCTGCCACCGCGCCGACATCCTGGTGGCGGCCATGGGCCGCACCGGCTTCGTCACCCGCGCCTTCGTCAAGCCAGGGGCTACGGTGATCGACGTCGGCATGAACAAGATCACCACCCGCGAGGAGTTCGACAAGTATTTCAAGGGCAACGAAAAGCGCGAGCAGGCGTTCGCCAAGAACGGCTACACGCTGATCGGCGACGTGCATCCCGAAGTTGCCGAAGTTGCCGGGGCACTCACGCCGGTCCCCGGCGGCGTGGGGCCGCTGACCATCGCCATGCTGATGGCCAACACGCTGAAGGCTGCGAAGCTGCGTCGTGGCGCTCGCTTCCAGAGCCCGGCCATGGCCGAGCGAGGCTAGGTTGCTGCGCGTCGGCCTGACCGGCGGCGTCGCCTGCGGCAAGACCACGGTCGCCGAGATGTTCGCGCAGCGCGGCGCGCACGTAGTGCGGGCCGACGAGGTCGCCCACGATCTCATGCGGCCGGGTGAGCCGGTCTATGACGAAGTGGTCCGGCACTTCGGGCGCAACATCCTCGGCAGCGACGGCGCCATTGACCGCAAGAAGCTGGCCGACGCGGCTTTTGGTTCCGGACGCATCCAGGAATTGAACCAGATTGTGCATCCGGCGGTGACCGCGCGCCAGGAAGCCTGGACGAATGAAATCGCCGCCCAGGACCCGCAGGGCATTGCCGTGGTGGAAGCGGCGCTGCTGCTGGAAGCCGGTGTGGGCAAGCGTTTCGATAAGCTGGTCGTAGTTATCTGTACCATGCCTCAGAAGATCGAGCGCTTCGCGCGCCGTCACAACCTGGATCTGGCGGCGGCCGAGGGTGAGGTGACGCGCCGCATGGCCGCCCAGCTCCCGGAGGAAGAGAAGGCCCGCGCTGCCGATTACGTCATCGACAACTCCGGCCCGCGGAGCGAGCTCGAAGCCAAGGTGGACGCGCTGATGGCGGAACTGCGGCGGCTGGCACAGGACTCCGTCCGCCGCGGATAAACGAATTTGTAGGAGAGGCGACCTGCGTTGGTTTGGTTTGGAAATCCATAGATCCTTCGCTCGCCCTCGCCTCGCAAAGCTCGGTTCGGGCGTCGCTCAGGATGACATTCATCTCTTACGCGTCATTACCGAGTTCGCCGACCGAGCGTGAAGCACGAAGGAGGCGAGCGAGGAATCCATGCATTTGCACCGGTGGCGATCCACGTCAATCTGCGGTGAGGAAGTCAAGACAGTTAGAATGATATGCCCATGAGATCGATTCGTCCCATTCTGTTCGCCCTCCTGATCGCGGGAGTCTTCTACTACTTCACCACCCACCGCCGCGCGCCGCTGAGCCCCGAGTCCAGCAGTTGGGTGACCCGCCCGACGCAGGTGGACATCAGCCAGGCCGCCGGGCCGCAGACCTTCGATCCCGACGAGCAGCAGAACATCGGCGTCTATAAGAAGGCGCTACCCGCGGTAGTGAACATCACCTCGACCACCGTGGCCTTCGATTTCTTCTATGGCGCGGTGCCGCAGCAGGGCCAGGGCTCCGGATTCATCATCGATAAGCAAGGCCACATCCTGACCAACTTTCACGTCATCGGCGAGCATCCCCGCCGGCTGGAAGTGACGCTCTCCAACCGCAAGAAGTACCCGGCTGAGATCGTCGGCTTGGACAAGTCGCACGACCTGGCGGTGATCCAGATCAAGGCCCACGACGAGCTCACGCCCGCCGTCCTGGGTGACTCCCATGGGCTCCAGGTAGGACAGAAAGTTTTCGCCATCGGCAATCCCTTCGGGCTGAACGGCACGATGACGCGGGGCATCGTCAGCTCCATCCGCTCGGTGCGCGAGCCCGAGGGCGGCGCCATCATCGACGAAGCCATCCAGACCGACGCCCCCATCAACCCCGGCAATTCCGGCGGACCGCTGCTGAATTCTCGCGGCGAGGTCATCGGCATCAACACCCTGATCCTCAGCCCGGTGGGACAGAGCGCGGGCATCGGCTTCGCCATTCCTATTAACGCGGCCAAGGCGGTCATCAACGACCTGGTGCAGTTCGGGCAGGTGCGGCGTCCGGTGCTGGGCATCCGCAGCCTGCCGATCGGGCCCGAGTTGGCATCGCAAATGGGCCTGCCCGCCGATTACGGCGTGCTCATCCTCTCGGTGATTCCCGGAGGGCCGGCGGATCGCGCCAGCCTTCGTGGCGGATCGGATAAGGCTTACCTCGGCAACACGCCCATTATGATTGGCGGCGACCTGATCGTTCGCATCGACAATCAGGACATCGAGGACCAGCAAGACATCGCCCACGTCATGAACCAGCACCACACCGGCGACAGGATCAAGGTCTCCTTCTTCCGCGGCAAGAACCGGATGGAAGTGACCGTCACCCTGGGCGAAGCGCGCAGCTACTCGGGCGCGTGAGAGGCGCCCTGGAAGGCTTCAGCGCCCTCTGCGTTGATCCCTGAGGATTTGCTCTACCCGCTGCAGGTCGTCTTCCGTATCCACGCCGACCGTGTCATAGGGCGTCTCGGCGACATGGATGGGAATGCCGTTTTCCAGAAACCGCAACTGTTCCAGGCGCTCGCTGCGTTCGAGCGACGACTCCGGCAGCGCGCAGAAGCGCTCCAGCGCCGGCTTGCGATAAGCGTAGAAGCCCAGATGCTTGAAGTAGCGCGGCGGGCCGCTGCTGCTACCCCAGCAAACCAAATTCGGGTTTGCTGGGGACCCCGGCCGGTCGCGGTCGTAGGGAATGGTGGCGCGGGAGAAGTAGAGCGCGCGGCCGCTGCCGTCGGTCACCACTTTCACCGCATTGGGATTGTCGATGTCGGCCGCCGCCGCCGGCGTCTTGAGGGTGGCGACCAGCACCGATGCGTCCTGCATGGGCGCGAGCAGCGCGGCCAGGTGCTCGGGGCGCGCCAGCGGCTCATCGCCCTGCACGTTGACGTAGACGTCGGCGGCCACCGAGCAGGCCACCTCGTACACACGGTCCGTGCCCGAGCGGTGCGCGGGCGAGGTCAGGAGAGCATGCCAGCCGTTCTGCCGGCAGGCGTCCAGCACCTCGTCGGAATCTGTGGCCACGATGACGTCGGCCACCAGCGGCGTGGAGCGCGCCGCCTCATACACCCAGGCCAGCATGGCACGCCCGGCGATCTCGCGCAGCACTTTGCGCGGCAGCCGGGTGGAGGCGAGGCGGGCGGGAATGACGGCGATGGCACGCATGGGACGGGGTCATTGTAGAAGTGGGAGAGGCAAGTGGAAAGTGGCAGGTGTGCGGTAGAATGGCAATGGCGGTTCGCGGCATCCAATGAATGAGCGGGGGGATCCTGGCTTCCTGTCTGCAAGGATTTCCGCATCGTGGCGGCGTAGCTCAGTGGTAGAGCAGCGGTCTCATAATCCGCGCGTCGGAAGTTCAATTCTTCCCGCCGCCACCAGAACTTTCCATCCCATAGCAGCGTGACGCCAGTGGACCGAGAACGCTTCATCAAGGTGGTCGCCCAGGTCCTGGACTCGCTTCCCCAGCGTTTTCGCACGCGGGTCCACAATGTAGCTGTCTTAGTCGAAGATTTGCCTCCGCAAGAGCCGGGTCGCAAACGACCGCGCAACCTCGGGAGGCATCCACGGTCCCTGGTACTGGGCGTGTTTCACGGCGTGCCGCTGACTCAGAAGAGCGTCTTCCACTTGCCCACCGGACCCGATTACATCGTGCTCTATCAGAAGAACATTGAAGCCATTTGCTCGAACGACGATGAAATCCGCCGGCAAATCCGGCAGACGGTGCTCCACGAACTGGGTCACTACTTCGGAATGAGTGAAGCCCAACTGGAGGACGTCTAAGAATCCGCGCCGTTTTGCTGGGCCCGTTTGATCTGCCCGCTCTCTTCCCGGAAAAGCTCCAGCAGCACCGCTCCCACCGATACCACCACCGGCCCCAGAAAGAGCCCGACGAAACCAAAAGCCTGAACTCCTCCCAGCAACGCCAACAACAGCGCGAGGGTGTGAACTTTCAGACCTCGCTGGAGGAAATAGGGGCGGATGATGTTGTCGACCGCGCCGACCACTCCTGCTCCCCATCCCATCAAGATGAGCCCTTTGATCCAGTGTCCATTGACCATCAGTATGATCGCGAGCGGAAGCCACACGGCGGCTGATCCCACCAGCGGCACCAGCGACAGGATGGCGGCGGCCAGACCCAGCAGAATAGGCGATCCGACTCCCAGCACGGCGCAAGCCACGCCGGTCAGCAAGCCCTGGGCGATCCCCACGGCGATTCCCCCGTACACGTTGGCGAGAATGGCGTCGCTGACCCCGCGATACAGCCGTTCCACCTGGGGTGTGCTCAAAGGCAGGAGCGCTTCCAGCCGCTCCAACAAGCTAACTCCCTCCCGGAAAAGGAAGAACAGGATCACGAAGGTCAGGGCGGCGCTGGCCAGAAACGAAAGCAGGTTGCCTGCCAGGGTTGCGCCCAGACGCGGGAAGGAAGCGCTGGCCTTCTTTAGCTCGGCGATAATGGCGCCGCGCACGTCAAACTGCGATACGTCCACGTACTGCCCCAGTCCCTGCACCGCCCGGTCCACTAGGTGCAGCACATAGCGGGCAATACCGCCTTCCCCAGCCGTCCGCTTGCCCAGCCACTCCGCCAAGCTGGCAATTTCCGTGCTCGCCTTCACGCCCAGAAGGATCGCGGGCGCCATCACCATCAACAGGACAAAGAGGGTCGAGACCAGCGCCGCCCAGCCGTCGCTGCGGATGAGCTTGCGCACCCGGTTGTGCACGGGATAAAGCACGATGGCAATCAGCAGCGCAAAGAACATCGGCTCCCAGAACGGCTTGACGATCAAATAGGAGAAATAGAGCACGATCAGGCTGAGTGCCAGCAGAAAGATCGTGCTTGCGCGGTTCATCGCAGGGATACCTCCAGAGGAAGCAGCAATCCGCGTGGCGAAGTTAGCGTCGGCGCTGCGCCGAGATCACGCCCGTATTCAGCCCAATCGTGCTCAGCCCGCCGAAGAACCGGGCGTGCTCAATCTTCATGCAGCGGTCCATCACCACCGCGAGGCCAGCCTGCCGCGCCCGCTCCGCGGCAGATTCGTTAATTACGCCGAGCTGCATCCAGACCACCTTGGCTCCGATGGCAATGGCGTCTTCCACAACCGCCGGCACGGCTGACGGCGCGCGGAAGATATCCACCACCTCGACCGGCCCGGGGATGTCGCGCAGGCTGGCATGACAGGTCCTGCCGAGGACTTGCTTCTCCCGCGGGTTCACGGGGATCACGTCGTAGCCTTCGGAGAGGAGATAGATGGCCGCGAAGTGGCTGGGGCGGAACGGATTCGCCGACAAGCCGACCATGGCGATCCGCTTATAGCGCTCCAGGATCCGCAGGCGGTCGTAGGCGGTGGTGGCGAAGCGGCTGCGGTTCACCGGCGAGTTGCCGGCTACGCCGTCAGCGGGGGCAAACCTGCATGCGTCGGCTGTTTTCGTGTTCATGCGTGCGCTCCAGTTCGGGTGCGGTCAGTGGCGTGCTGAGAAGCGTACAGAGCCTGGTCGAGGTCCCAGATGATGTCCTCGATGTCCTCGAGGCCGATCGAGAGCCGGATCATATCGTCGGTCACCCCACAGGCGACTTTTTCGGCGTCGGTGAGTTGCTGGTGCGTGGTGGACGCAGGGTGTATGACCAGGCTTTTCGCGTCGCCTACATTGGCGAGATGGGAAAACACTTGCAACGACTCAATGAATTCCCGGCCGGCTTCCAGGCCTCCGCGAATGCCGAAAGTGAAGATTGCGCCGCAGCCCAGCGGCAGATAGCGCTCCGCCAGCTTGTGATAGGGGCTCGATTCCAGGCCGGGGTGGTTGACCCACGCGACCGCCGGGTGCTCGGCCAGAAAT
Source organism: Acidobacteriota bacterium (assembly GCA_023265315.1). GTDB lineage: Bacteria > Acidobacteriota > Terriglobia > Terriglobales > Acidobacteriaceae > JAHFUA01. Next base: position 14,448 of record JAHFUA010000022.1, read on the forward strand.
CGCGCCGCCGCCAGCGCGTTTTCGGTGTGGCGCTCCATGCGCAAGCCCAGCGTCTCCAGGCCTTGAAGAAACAGGAAAGAATTGAACGGGCTCAGCGCCGGTCCGAAATCGCGCAGGCCCTCGACGCGCGCCTTCATGATGAAGGCGAAATCGCCGAAGGTCTCGTAGAAGCGGATGCCGTGATAGCCCTTGCTGGGCTCGAGAAGCTGGGGAAACGCGCCCTGGTCCCAGGGGAACCGCCCGCTGTCGACGATCACCCCGCCGATCGAAGTGCCGTGCCCGCCAATGAATTTTGTCGCCGAGTGCAGCACGATGTCGGCGCCGTGCTCGATGGGCCGGCACAGGTAGGGCGAGGCAAAGGTGTTGTCGATGACGAGGGGAATGCCGGCCTGATGGGCGATCTCGGCCACGGCGGCGATGTCGAGCACGTTCATGCGCGGGTTGGCAATGGTCTCGGCGTAGAGCAGCCGGGTGCGCGGCGTCATGGCGCGGCGGAAATTCTCCGGACTGTCAGGGTCGATGAAGATGGTATTGATGCCCAGCCGCCGGAAGCTCACGTCGAATTGCGTGTAGGTTCCGCCGTAAAGGGTGCTGGCGGCCACCATCTCGTCGCCCTGCTGGAGCAGGCTGCTGATGGCGATGAACTGCGCCGCCTGGCCGCTGCCCACCGCCAGCGCCCCTACTCCGCGCTCGAGCGCGGCCATGCGCTCCTCGAAGACGGCGGTGGTGGGGTTCATGATGCGGGTGTAGATGTTGCCGAAGCGCTGCAGGTTGAACAGCGCCGCGGCGTGCTCGGTGTCGTCGAACACGTAGGACGTGGTCTGGTAGATGGGCACGGCGCGCGAGCCGGTGGCGGAGTCCGGACGCTGGCCCGCGTGCAACGCCCGGGTGTTGAAACCGAAAACGTGATCCTGGGCAGCCGTGTCGCCGGCGGAGCTGGTGTCTCTGTCAGGCATGGGACTCCTCGGGCTAAGATTCTATCCTCGGAGTCTCTGAGAGGAAACCGATGGGGCTATCCGGGTGGATTTAGACGGCTGGACCTCACGCCAGCAGCTCCTGAATCTTTCTCAGCAGCAAGGCTGGCGACTCTCCTTGGCCGATGAAGCCATCGACGGATTTAAGCATTTTCTTAGGAACGGATACTGCGCCGGACAGCATGATGATGGGAAGCCTGTGCCGGATCTTCTTGATGGCGGTTGCCACCATCCCGCCATTTGTCTCTGGCATGTTGTAATCCAGAACTACGCCGTCAAACAAATGTGATGCCGCGAGCTTGACGCCTTCGCGTCCGCTGGCGGCGATGAGCACAGCGTACCCCGCAAATTCAAGGAAGGTTTTTCGCAGCGCGAGCCCCTTCGGCTCATCATCGATGCAGAGAAGCTCTTTCCGAGCCTGTGCATAGGAATTCCTTCGATCGGAGATCCGGCCCGTAACAAAAAAGGTCTGAGGCATCTCGTTGGCAATTTTGCCATGGAGCCGCCCTCGAACCGCTCAGAGCGCCGCCAGGAGAGCCCCTACCTGCTCGATGAAATCCTCAGGGCCCTCCGCCTTGCGAATCAGTTCTCCGTTGTAAAAGAGCGGACTCAGATGGAGCGACTCGCTGTTCACGAAAGCGATGCGTTGTTTGGGGCTCAGCCGCTTGATTCTTTCCAGGAATTCCAGCGCCCCCGGGCTGTGACGGGACAATGCCACGAGCACCAGGTCGGGGCGAGTCGCCTCCCAGGTCAGGTGCGCTTCGGCTGAGTTGCTGGCAGAGTCTACCTCGTACCCGTGCGTACTCAGCATGATCGCGCGGAGGGTTCGCATCCGGGAATCGTCGTCCACCAAGAGGATGCTTCCGCGGTGGCTGCGACCGTTGCCAGGTGTCTGGCTCACGACGCCACCCGATCCCCACCTTGGGCGCGTCTCACGGCCTCGCCAAAGGACTCCGCCAATGTTTTCTTCGGCCGGGAATCGTTCAGTGATCGCTTGGCGGACATACCCAATGTGGCTTCCAAAAAGCCGCCCCGCACGGGAGGGGCGCTGCAATCTCTGGCCGGGAACACCGCGCCCCTTTCCCCCCAGCCCGACGGGGCATCCGCTTCTGCGTCCAGCTCGGGATTCGGAGAGGACGAGAGGTAGGCAGGCTTGCCGACCAGAAATGCGACTATCTGGCGCGGACTATCGGTCTTGATCTCGGCACAGAATTCCGCCTCGCCCTGGGCATCGTGTCTGAGGTCGATCAGCACGAGATGGTAGGAATTGGCGCGCCAGAGCACGCGCGCCGCAATGGTATCACTGGCGCAGTCTACGTCGAGACCCGCTTCCCCCATGATCTTGAGCCGCAGGGCGCTCTTGCCGGCATTCTCGTCAACAAGAAGCAGCCTCTTTTTCTTGGGGGGCTGGCCAGGAGCTAAGTTCGAAGATGGTTGGTCCACAGTGATATTCCTCGCAAGTTGGGTAATGATTCCTGCTCGCCCATGGCTAAAATCGGTTGAGACGATGCCCGCGCGTCCGTAAATCATCGCCACCACTACTGGCGGGCTTAGGACGGGCTTCGTTGACGGTCAGGGTTCGGCCTCCAAGAACCGTCCCACCCAGGGCGTAAATAGCTTTGTCGGCCTCGCCGTCGTTCGTCATTTCGAGGAATGCGAAACCCCGCGGCTGGCCGGTGTCGCGGTTCCTCACAATCGTGGCTGTCTCAACCGCTCCATGGGCCAGAAACAACGTCCGGAGCTGGTCCTCGGTGGTGCTGTAATCCAAGTTGCCGATGTACATGTTTTTCATCGTGATCTCCAGCTACTCCTGTTCTGGGGAGCGTCTTCCGCTCAGCGGGCCGCTCAAACAGCCGCAGCAACGGCTCAAGAAAAAACTCGTAGAGCAAGGTCCTCAGCGGATGATCCACGGAGCAGTCCTTTCTGATCTCTGTAAACAGTGGTCCTCACCCTATCCCACGGCCCAAGTGGCAGCCACTGCGGCTTGGCTTCGTTCCCCCAGCGATTGCATGGTCGAGCTCTTCTGGATATGCCGCGAATGAGCCGACACGTGCACGTAGGGGAGACCCAGGAATCGCTTTTGGGTGACTTCTGTTATTTCCAGGCAATTGAATTTCAACAACTTTACTTTCGCCAGCACTCGCCTTAGCGCTCTTCGCACGGTCCTCTCACCGCGGTGGCCCCAGACCATTGCCTGAACGCTTTCCGCCAGAAAGAAAAAGTTCCAGCCAGCTTTGCGGAGGTTTCGCTCAAGCAGATCGCCGTCCGCGCTGCTGATCCTTTGCCAGGCATGCCAATAGGGTTCGGCCTCGACGCGCAGGGATTCCGGGATGAATGTGCCCGTCTGCATCATGATGGTTCGCTGCTTCATAGCGACTCGCTCCCAGGGGTGCGATCCGTTATGGAGGCGATGGACAGCCTGGGCTTCATCGCCAGCCGTCCCAGCGAGACCATGAACAGAACCAGTGTGATCGCATCCAAGACCAGAAATAGGTTGGCAGAAAAGGCAAACGGCCGGATGGGATTGAAGATGCAAGCCACTGCGACAAATAGTCCAATCCAAACATACTTCCCGGCACGAACCGCTTGCACGAGGACCGCGACCGCTCCCGCCAGGACCGCAAATTGCAGCAGTATTCGGCTCTCCGCGAAGGGGTGCCAGAACAGGGCCAGGAGCAACGCGGCGATGGCGATCCATTTCATGATTTTCGTAGGCATTGGAACCTCAATTTTCTGGTTGATTCCCGGAGCCGAAACGGAGGGCGGCCTCTGCCGCCCTCAATCACGGGGAAGGGACCTGCCCGCCCTTAGGCTGCTACGCGAGCGGCGATCTTGTGGAAGGTGGAATAGGCGACCTCGAGGGTTCGCACTTCAGGAGTACCCTCGGCGACTTTCGTCAGGGTCTTCTGCACTTCCGGGTAAGTCGCGCGGTTGTAAGCGTCCGCGCTCTCTTTCGAGTCCCACAGGCTGATGGCAACGGCTTCGGTTCCGTTGGGAACGACGAACACGATCTCGTCCTTGAAACCCTGCTGTTTGCGAAGGGTCGGAATGATTTCCCTTTCCAATGTCTGGGTAAATTCTGCCTGTGTGTTGGGCTTCAAGCGCATGGATACAATGCGACCAAACATAGTCAACCTCCTGGGTTGCGTTCGGTGACTAAGGGGGGACTACTCCAGATGGGCTGACTTAGCTCAGAGGATCTGAAAGAGTGAGAAGAGGTACTCACTCACTCTTAACCCTAGCCCCATTTCACTGGGTTGTCAAACGAACCGTCCCCAACGGCATGCCGCCAAGGCCGTGCTGGTGGACTATCAGGACTATCATTGCGGTGTTTACCATGCGCATGCATAACCCACCCCATCCGGGGAGCGTTCTGCGGGAGTAGCTGGGGCTGGTTTCGGTCACCGATGCCGCCGGGCATCTGGGGTCACTCGGGTCGCCCTGTCACGTCTCCTGAACGGCAGCGCGGGAATCTCGGCGGAGATGGCGTTGCGTCTGTCCGACGCCCTTGGCACCAGCCCCGAGTTGTGGACGGGAATGCAGGCCCAGTACGACCTATGGCAAGCTTCCAAGAAGCGGCGCAGGAAAATAGCGCGCTTGGCCACCAGGTAGCACTCAGCAATCTGAGCGCTCGCTCGGGCTACCATTTCCTCCAAAACACCAGTGGCGGAGGGTTACTGTCCCCTCCGCCACTCTTACTCCCTGCGTGCGGCTCCTGAATCAACTGGCGCGGGCTTTGGCCTCCTTCGGCGCCGGCTCTTCCTTCTGCACCGTAACCGGCTTGAGGAAGGGCATCATGGCGCGCAGGCGCTCGCCTACCTGCTCGACCAACTGGTTCTGCTCCTGGATGCGCTGCTTGGTGAACCATGGACGGCCGGCTTCGTTCTCGTTGATCCAGCGGCGGGCGTAGGTGCCGTCCTGGATGTCCTTCAGGATCTGCCGCATCGTCTTGCGGGTTTCTTCAGTCACAATGCGCGGCCCTCCGGTGTAATCGCCGTGCTCGGCGGTATCGCTCACCGAGTAGCGCATGTAGTTGAGCCCGCCCTGGTAGATGAGGTCCACGATCAGCTTCAGCTCGTGCAGGCACTCGAAGTAGGCGATCTCGGGCTGATAGCCGGCCTCGACCAGGGTCTCGAACCCGGCCTTCACCAGCGCGCTGACGCCGCCGCAGAGCACCGTCTGCTCGCCGAACAGGTCGGTTTCAGTCTCTTCCGCGAAGGTAGTCTCGATGACCCCGGCGCGCGTCGAGCCGATAGCCTTGGCATAGGAGAGCGTGAGCGCCTTGGCGTTGCCGGTCGCGTCCTGCTGGATGGCGATAAGCGACGGCGTTCCCGCGCCCTCGGTGAAGATTTCGCGCACCCGGTGTCCCGGCCCCTTGGGCGCGACCATGGTGATGTCGATGTTCGCCGGCAACTCCAGCGTGCCGTAGCGCACGTTGAAGCCGTGGGCGAACATCAGCATCTTGCCCGCCGTGAGGTGGGGCAGGATGGAGGCGCGGTACACCGCCGGCTGGCTGGGGTCGGGAATGAGCACCATGACCGCGTCGGCCCATTTCGCGGCATCGGCGACGGAGTTCACGGTGAGCCCGGCGGCTTCGGCCTTGGCGCGGGACTTGCTGCCGGCGTGCAGACCGACCCGCACCCGCACCCCGCTGTCGCGCAGGTTCAGGGCGTGGGCGTGCCCCTGCGAGCCGTAGCCGATGATGGCGACGTTCTTCCCCTGGATCAGCGAAAGATCGGCGTCGTTGTCGTGGTAAATCGTGGGCATGATTGGTCCTTTCTGTTTTGAACTTCCTTCGCCCGGGTGGAGCAGGCCTTCAGGCCTGCATTCCATCCGGCTCTAACAATGGAGGGCTTTTAGCCCCTGGGGGTCTGGCCTGCGCACGCCCATCGGACCGCAGCGGCTAAAGCCGAGCCCCTTGAGGCAGCTATTATGCAGGGCTGAAGCTTTGCTCCACCCAAGGCGGTTCAGCGTCCAGCGCGCCACACTCAAACTGAATATGACACGTCTTCGTCGTCGCGCATCTCCGGCGGGATGGCCAGCTCTGCCATTCCGCCGACCGCAGCCGCCGCGCTCTTAGCCCCGCGCGACATGGCCACGCGCCCGGTGCGCACCATCTCCAGGATGCCAAAGGGGCGCAGCACCTCCAGCAGGCCATCGATCTTGTCCTCGGTGCCGGTGATCTCGATGATCACCGACTCCGGGGCGACGTCCACCACGCGGGCGCGGAAGACGTGCACCAGTTGCAGCAGGTGCGAGCGCGTCTCCGGCGTGGCCGCCACCTTGATCATGGCGAGGTCGCGCATGACTGCCGGGCCGCCGGTGACGTTGTTCACCAGCAGCACGTTGACCAGCTTGTAGAGGTTGGCCTCCGCCCGCAGCGCGCCCTGCTCGTCGGTATCGACCACGATGGTCATGCGCGAAACGCCAGGCTTGTCGGTGTGGCCGACGGTCAGCGATTCGATATTGAAGGCGCGCCGGCGGAACAGCGAGGCCACCCGGTTCAGCACGCCCGGTTTGTTTTCCACGTAAACCACGAAGGTATTCAGCATAGGGTTCTCACACGTCTTGCGCCGTCTCCACGATGGGGCTGGGACGGCGGATCATGTTGTGCAGGTCGGCGCCCGCCGGCACCATCGGGTACACGGTGTCTTCCTGTTCCACCTGGAAGTCGATCAGCACCGGGCCGCGGTACTCGCGGGCTTCGCGGATGGTCGGGACCACGTGCGCGCGCTGGCTCACCGCGGTGGCGCGGATGCCGAAGGCCTCGGCCAGCTTCACGAAATCCGGGCTCAGCAGCGGGGTGGCGGCGTAGCGGCGCTCATAGAAGAACTCCTGCCACTGCCGCACCATCCCCAGATAGCCGTTGTTGATGATGGCGATCTTGATGTCGATCTTCTCCTGCACCATGGTGGCCAGCTCGGCCATGGTCATCTGGAAGCCGCCATCGCCGACCACGGCCCAGACCTCGGCTTCAGGACGCGCGAACTTGGCGCCGATGGCCGCGGGCACCGCGAAGCCCATGGTCCCCAGGCCCCCCGAAGTGATGAGCGAGCGCGGCTGCTCGTGGTGGTAGTACTGCGCTTCCCACATCTGGTGCTGGCCCACGTCGGTCACTACCAGGGCGCCGCCGTGGGTTTCGCGCCACAGGTCGTTGATCACGTGCGCGGCGTAGAGATGGCCGTCGTCGGGCAGGTTCTGGATGTCGCGCACCGCCGAATCGCCCTTGAGTTCGTCGATGTACTGCCGCCACTCGGAGCGGTCCACGCTCTCCACGTCGGGCAGCAGGTGCTGGAGCACCTGGCGCAGGTCGCCCACCAGCCCCACGTCCACCTTGATGTTCTTGTTGATCTCCGCCGGATCGATCTCCACGTGGATCTTCTTGGCCGTGGGCGCATAGGTCTTGACGTTGCCGGTGACGCGGTCATCGAAGCGCATGCCGAAAGCCAGCAGCAAGTCGGCTTCCTGGATGGCCTTGTTGACCCAGGCTTCCCCATGCATCCCCATCATGCCGAGGTTCAGCGGATGCGACGCCGGGAAACAGCCCAGGCCGAGCAAGGTCGGAGCCACCGGAATGCCGCTCTTCTCGGCGAAGCTCCGGAGCACGTGCATCGCTCCGGAGATAATCACGCCGTGGCCGGCCAGGATCACCGGCCGGCGCGCCGTGTTGATCAGCGAGAGCGCATGGTCATAATCCTCGGGCTCGGGCGAGAGGTCAGGACGATAGCCGGGCAGTTGCGGCGCCGCGGCCTCCCATTCGAACTCGCAGGAACTCTGCTGCGCGTCCTTGGTGATGTCGATCAGCACCGGGCCCGGCCGGCCCGAGGCCGCGATATAGAACGCTTCGCGAATGGTGCGCGCCACCTCATCCGCGTGCGTGACCAGGTAGTTGTGCTTGGTGATGGGCAGGGTGACGCCGGTGATGTCGGTTTCCTGAAAGGCGTCGTAGCCGATGAGCTTGCTGCCCACCTGCCCGGTGATGCACACGATGGGCGAGGAATCCATCATGGCGGTGGCAATGCCGGTCACCATGTTGGTGGCGCCGGGGCCGGAGGTCGCAATCGCGACGCCCACTCCGCCGCTGGCGCGCGCGTAGCCGTCGGCCATGTGCGTGGCGCCCTGCTCGTGCCGCACCAGAATGTGGTGGATGGGATAACGCGTCATCGCGTCGTACGCCGGCAGGATCGCCCCGCCCGGATACCCGAACACGTGCTTCACTCCCTGGCGCACCAGGCATTCCCAAATGATTTCTCCGCCGGTCTTGGTCATGGCTTCACTTCCTGTCCAAACTCTCAACCTGTTGTCATTCCGCGGGGCTTCAGCCCCGAGGAATCTGCCTTTCGTTACCCCGTCACCGCGCCCTGCGCTGCCGAAGAGACGCTGGCCGCGTACTTGGCAAACACGCCGCTGCGGTAGCGCGGCGCCGGCGGCTTCCACTTCCCCATGCGCGAGCGGATCTCGGGCTCGGAAAGCTCCACTTGGAGATGCCGCCGCGGAATGTCGAAGACGATCATGTCGCCGTCGCGCACGGCGGCGATGGCTCCGCCCTGGGCCGCCTCCGGCGCGACGTGCCCGGCCATCAGGCCGTGGGTGGCGCCGGAGAAGCGTCCATCGGTCAGCAGGGCGACCTTGTCGCCCAAATCGGCGCCCGAGATGGCGCCGGTAACCGCCAGCATCTCGCGCATCCCCGGACCGCCGCGCGGCCCTTCGTAGCGGATTACCACCACGTCGCCGGCGCGGATTTTTCCCTGCTGCACGGCGGCGAAGGCGTCCTCCTCGAGGTCGAAGACGCGCGCCGGCCCCCGGAAATGCTTCATGTCGTGCCCGGCGATCTTCACCACGCAGCCCTCGGGCGCGAGGTTGCCCTTCAGGATCACGAGGCCTCCGGTGGGCTTGATTGGACGATCCAGCGGGCGCACGACTTCCTGCCCGGGCGTCTCGACGGCGGCATCGGCCTCCTCGCCGATGGTCTTGCCGGTAACCGTCATGCACTCGGAGTGCAGGATGCCGGCCTGCCTTAGCCGCTCAGCCAGCAGGCGAATGCCGCCCGCGCGGTAGAGGTCGGTGGCCACGAAGCGGCCGCCGGGCTTGAGGTCGGCGAGCAGCGGGGTACGCGAACTGATGGGGTCAAAATCGTCGATCGAGAGCTTGACCCCGGCTTCGCGGGCAATGGCCAGCAGGTGCAGCACGGCATTGGTCGAGCCGCCGCTGGCGGCCACGCTGGCAATGGCATTCTCCAGCGCGTGACGCGTGAGGATGGCGCACGGACGCAGATCGCGCCGCACCAGCTCCATCACCTGCACGCCGGCCTGAAACCCGACTTCATCTTTTGTGGGATCGGTGGCCGGCACGCTGGCGCTGCCCATGGGCGAGATCCCCAGAAACTCAGTGGCGGTGGCCATGGTGTTGGCGGTGAACTGTCCGCCGCACGCGCCAGCTCCGGGACAGGCATGGTTCTCGAGGTCGGCCAGTTGGGCGTCGGTCATACGCCCGCGGGCGTGCGCGCCCACGGCCTCAAATACGTCCTGAATGGTGACATCGTGCCCCTGGAAGCGGCCGGGTTCGATGGACCCGCCGTAGATCATCAGTCCCGGGACGTTCAGCCGCGCCAGGGCCATGACCGTGCCGGGGATGGTCTTGTCGCAGCCGGAAAGCGCCACCATCCCGTCAAAGAGATTGCCGCGCGCCACCAGCTCGATGGAGTCGGCGATCACCTCGCGGCTCACCAACGAGGCGCGCATCCCTTCGCTGCCCATGGTAATGCCGTCGGAGATGGATACGGTGTTGAACTCCATGGGCGTGCCGCCGGCTTTGCGGATGCCCTGCTTGACGCACTCGGCCAGGTGGCGCAGGTGGTAATTGCAGGGGCCGATCTCGATCCAGGTGTTGGCCACGCCAATGATGGGGCGCCGCAGCTCGTCGTCGGTGAAGCCGACTGCTTTCAGCATGGCGCGCGCCGGCGCACGGCTGCTGCCTTCGGTGATTGCCGCGCTGGAACGCCGTTTATCCGCCGCCATAGACACAAACAGCCATCATTTGAAGATGGCTGATCCCTGTCTTTCGTCGTTTCCTGGTGCTTCCCCGGCCCAGGCCACCGCTGGCTGGGGGAGTATTTAGCTTACGTCCGATCGATAATAAGTCCAATTGATACTTATTTGGGTATCATAATCTCGATTTATAGGATCAGCGTTTCCAGGGGTGCCGGCCGGGGCGACGCCATCGTGCACATCGGGCAGGCCGCAAGAGGTCACTAAAATTCCACAATCTGGTGAAACGAAAGCGCCTCCGATAGCGTCTAGTACCTAAGTGAGGTCAACCGCCGCTCCGGGAATCCCGGCGAAGGGGTATAATCAGCCAAATCCTCACAAAGTGAGCTCACCGAAGAAGACCGCACCTATGTCTAAGGCATTGAAGATCCTGATCGTCACCGTATCCCTGGGAATCGTTCTGTTCGCCGTCGCCGGCGGCCTGGGAGTGAGGGCTTCCAGCAACGACAGCGCTTACCGCCAGCTCGGCGTTTACAGCGAGGTGCTGTCGCGCATTCGCAGCGAGTACGTGGAGGAGCCCAATATCCAGACTGTGACCGACGGCTCCTTGCACGGGCTGCTGGAGTCGCTGGACGCCAACTCCAGCTACTTGAGTCCGGCCGAGTACAAGCTCTACAAGCAGCACAAGGCGGACGGCAAGGGCGAGATCGGCGCCACCCTCTCCAAGCGCTTCGGCTACGCGGCCGTGATCTCGGTGGTGCCGGGCGGGCCCGCGGACAAGGCCGGCATCGAGAACGCCGACATTATCGAAGCCATCGAGGGCAAGAGCACGCACGAGATGTCGCTGGCCGAGGTCAACGCCATGCTCACCGGCCAGCCAGGGTCGAACGTCACCTTCTCCGTGGTGCGGGCACGGCGCGCCGAGCCGCAAAAGGTCACCGTCACCCGCGACGTGATCACGCTCCCCCAGGTCAGCGAGAAGATGCTGGAGGACGGCATCGGCTACGTGCGTCCCTACGCGCTCACCAAGGGCCGGGCGCAGGAGATCGCCGCGGATATCAGGGCCTTGCAGAAGCAGGGCGCGCACAAGTTCATCCTCGACCTGCGTGACTGCTCGGTCGGCGAGGCCAATGAGGGCGTCGCCGCCGCCAACCTGTTCCTCAACCACGGCGTGATCACCTACCTGCAGGGGCAGAAGTTCGCCAAAGAGACCTTCAACGCCGATCCCCAGAAGGACGTCACCGACGTGCCGCTGGTGGTGATGGTGAACCGCGGGACGGCCGGGCCGGCAGAGATCGTGGCTGCCGCAGTAATGGAGAACGCGCGCGCCGACGTGGTCGGCGACAAGACCTTCGGCACCGGCGGGGTGCAAAAGGTAATCGAAATCCCCGACGGCTCTGCCCTGATCCTGACCGTCGCCAAGTACTACACCCCCGGCGGCAAGGCTATCCAGGACACGGCCATCACCCCCAACATCCTGGTGGCCGATGCCGATGGGGCCGATGTCGTCCTGCCGGACGAGGACCAGGACAACAACTCCGACCAGGAATTCCGCAAAGAGGAACGCCAGAAACAGGACGAGCAGTTGCGGCGCTCCATCCAGGTGCTCAAGAACAAAGACCTGAAAGCCGCGGCGGCGCCGCAGTAGCCGCTAGCCGGTTTCACCATCGCGCCCTGCGGGGCGCGATTTTTGTTGGCGTACCTGGCTCGGATCGGACTAAGCTCGAAGATGAAGGAGAATGGAAATGGAGCGGTTCGTGCTGGCGCTGGCTCTGCTGGCGGTGGGCTCGACGATGGGGTTGGCGCAAATGGCGTCCAGTGAGGGAAAGCCATTTGTCGTCGAGTACTACTACAAGGCCAAATGGGGGCATGCCGACGAGTTCCTGCGGCTGTTCAAGAAGAACCACTACCCTGTCCTGAAGAAGCAGGTCGAGATGGGGCGGATGCTCAAAGTCTGGATGGACCAGCCCCGCTACCACGCCACCGAAGACGGCCGCTGGGACTTCCGCGTGACCATCGTCTTCAAGAACGCCACCCTTGCCAATGAGCCCTTCGACGAAGACGCCCTGAAGAAGCAGCTATTCCCCGACCAGGAAACCTACACCCGCGAGGAACAGCGGCGGTTCGAAATTCTTGCGGCGCATTGGGACGTGCCCGTGAAATCGGTGGCCCTGGAAGGGAAGTAGGGCAGGCTGTTCCGGTTGTCAGCAGATTGATATACAATGATACAATATGTTATCATTTAATTATAGAACTTGCCGCGCGCAAAACCGCGGCGCCGGTTGCGCTCTGTGACAATGTCAATGTTCCGGTAACGGTCCGCAAGTTGTTGATTCCACGAGCGGCCCAGGGGCAGGGGGGTACAATCTGGAGTTATGTCCGGACGGATTACACGCCTAGCGCTGCGAGCAATGGATCAAGCGGCCAAGCTGGTTCGGCCGCCTCCCGAGCAGCCGCAGCATCTCCAGACCGGGCGGCGGGGTGAGGAGTTGGCATACTTCTACCTGCGGCAGATGGGATACGTGATCGTGGCCCGCAATTATCGTTCGCGGCGGCGGCCGAGCGAGATCGACCTGGTGGGCTGGGACGGCGACGTGCTCTGCTTCATCGAGGTCAAAACCCGCACCACCCGCGAGGTCAAGCCCGCCGAGGCCGCGGTGGATCTGGAAAAGCAGCGCGACCTGCAGGGGATGGCCCGCGACTACCGGCGACGCGTGCCGGGCAGTCCGCCCCATCGTTTTGACATCTTGAGCATCTATATACTTGATGGAACCGATCCGGAATTTACCCTCTTCAAGAATGCCTTCCCGGTGTCGTAAGATAGACTGCTCCCGTCGAAAGGACTCCTAAGTTTGCCTGAACTGAGAAAAGACCCCATCACCGGGCGCTGGGTCATTATTTCGACCGACCGGGCCAAGCGTCCCAGCGATTTCTCCCGCGACCAGGTGAAGATGAAGGGCGGTTTCTGCCCCTTCTGCTACGGCAACGAGTCGAAGACGCCGCCCGAGGTGCTGGCCTTCCGTCCCAACAAGAACGGCGGGCCGTCGGCGGAGCGTGACAGTCCCGGCTGGACGGTGCGCGTGGTGCCCAACAAGTTTCCCGCCCTGGGGATCGAGGGCGGCCTGAACCGCCAGGCGCAGGGCATGTTCGACAAGATGAACGGGGTGGGCGCGCACGAGGTCATTATCGAGACCCCCGACCACAACGCCACCCTGGCCACGCTGCCGGAAAAGCGCATCGAGGACGTGCTGTGGGCCATGCGCGACCGCATCCTCGACCTGCGGCAGGACAAGCGCTTCAAGTACATCCTGCTGTTCAAGAACCACGGCGAGCCGGCGGGCGCGTCGCTGGAGCACGCCCACTCGCAACTGATCGCCCTGCCCATTCTTCCCAAGCAGGTGATCGAGGAGCTGGAAGGCGCCAAGCAGTACTACATCTACAAGGAGCGCTGCGTTTTCTGCGACATCATCCGCCAGGAACTGGCGGACAACCTGCGCGTGGTCTCGGAGAACAAGGATTTCGTGACCATGGGCCCCTACGCCCCGCGCTTCCCCTTCGAAACCTGGATCCTGCCCAAGCGGCACGAGTCGGCGTTTGAGAACTCGCCCTCGCACGTGTACGAGAGCCTGGCCAAGGCGGTGAAAGACCTGCTGGTGCGCGCCGACCGCGTGCTGGAGAACCCCAGCTACAACCTGGTGGTGCACAGCTCGCCCTTGCAGGAGCCCATCAACGACCACTACCACTGGCACATCGAGTTCATGCCCAAGCTGACCAAGACGGCAGGATTCGAGTGGGGCACCGGGTTCTACATCAACCCTACGCCGCCGGAGGAAGCGGTTAAGTTCATGCGCGAGGTGGACGTATCCGCCGCACAGCCGGTGGGGACGCAGAACCACTAAAACAGAAAGACGACTGCGATTTCGGCTCCGCCATGAGCGGAGCCGATCTGTTTGTGCGGCGGCGGGATGGTGGCGCTACTTCCGCTTCCAGCGCACGCCGTCTTTGGTGTCTTCGACGATGATGCCGGCTTCGGCGAGCTGGGCGCGGATGGCGTCGGAAGCTTTGAAATCGCGGGCGCGGCGCGCCGCCTCGCGCTTGGCGATCAGTTCTTCGACTCCTTGATCGCTGACCTTCGACGTGAGAGTGCCGTACACATCGGCGCGCCCGTTGCTCACACCGTCCAGATTGCCTTCCTTCTGGGCCCATTCCAGGATGCGCTCGATCTTGGGCGCGTCGGTGTCGCGCAGCACGTCGAAGATCTGGTCGAACTGCGTCAACACCGCAAGCAGCGGCGGGATGTCGTTTTTCCTGACCTCGCCCGCGTCCGCCGCGGCGTTGACCTCGCGCACCATATCGAAGACCGCGGCCAGGGCCTCGGCGGTGTTCAAATCGTCGGCCAGCGTGGCGGTGAAGCACTCGCGGGCAGTTTGGGCCAGCGCGGCGATCTTGGGATTGGAGCCTGGCTCGAAATGTCCGGTCTCGAGGCGCAGTTTGAAGTTGCGCAGCCGCTCCACCGAGCTGGCCGCCTGCTTCAGACCGCCGAAGGTGAAGTTGAGCTGCCGGCGGTAAGGGACGGACGCAAGCAGGTAGCGGATCGACGACGGCTTGTGTCCTTTCAGCACCAGGTCGCGCAGGGTGTAGAAGTTGCCCAGGCTCTTCGACATCTTCTCGCCTTCGACCAGCAGGAAGCGCGCGTGCACCCAGAAGCGCGCGAAGGGTTTGCCGGTGAGCGCCTCCGATTGCGCGATCTCGTTCTCGTGGTGGGGGAAGATGAGGTCTTCGCCGCCCAGGTGCATGTCGAGCGTGTCGCCCAGGAACTTGCGCGCCATCACCGAGCACTCGATGTGCCAGCCCGGACGCCCGGCGCCGATCGCCGTGTCCCACCACGCCTCGCCCGGCTTGGGAGCTTTCCATAGCGCGAAGTCGCGGGCGTTGTCCTTGTCGTACTCGTCAACGTCCACGCGCGCGCCCACCTCCATGCCGGCGAAATCCTTCTTGGAGAGCTTGCCGTACTCGGGGAACTTGGCGATGCGGAAGTAATAGGAGCCGTCGTCGGCGCGGTAGGCGTATCCCTTCTGCTCCAGGCCGGCGATGAACGCGGCCATGTCGGGGATGTTCTCGGTGGCGCGCACGATCAGTTCGGGCGTCTCCAGGCTCAGCGTCTGCATGTCCTCGCGGAAGGCCTGCTCGTACTTCTTGGTGTATTCGCCGACCGTGACGCCCTGCTTGGCGGCGTTGCGGATGATCTTGTCGTCCACGTCGGTGATGTTCATGACGTGCTTCAGCTCGTAGCCGCTTTGCTGGAGGAAGCGCCGCAGGATGTCCACGAATACGAAGGTGCGGAAGTTGCCCACGTGGCCGTAGTCGTACACCGTGGGCCCGCAGGAATACATGCGGACGAGGTGGTCCTGCTGCGGCTGGAACTCCTCCACCTTGGCGGAAAGCGTGTTGAACAGGCGCAGCGCCATCGAGCGTCAGGGCTGATGCGAGAACTTTCGATTGTAGGGGCGCGCGCGAAAGACGGTCAACTTGAGGCGTCTAGCGGGCGGGAGCGAAGCGGGAGCCCGCTGCCGAAAACGAGCGCAGCGGGGGATCTGGCGTCTAGCGGGCGGGAGCGAGTCCGGGGTCCCCGGCACGCGCGGTTTTCGCGTGACGGGGTGGAGGAAGCGGGAGCCCGCTAAGCCTGCCCCGAGCGAAGCCGAGGGGAAATCCCGAGCGCAGTGAGGGATCTGGCATCTAGCGGGCGGGAGCGAGTCCGGGGTCCCCGGCACGCGCGGTTTTTGCGTGACGGGGTGGAAGAAGCGGGAGCCCGCTATGCCTGCCCCGAGCCGAGAGGAAGTCCCGAGCGCGCGATGGATCCGCTAAGGGCTGGTGCCGTGTCGGGCGCAATTGTTCCTGCAACCTGCAACAGATATTTGCGTCCAAAACCTCGAGTCGGGCGTACAATACGCCCCTCGTTTCATGCCCAGGCGCAATCCCAACCGCGGCTTCACTTGACGACGCACACCCGCTTAAGACACCGGTCGGTCGTTTCCCGCCACATCTCTTGATTCGAAAGGAAGCCGCCATGCTGCGCAAAGCCCTATTGCCGCTGCTGTTGTCCTCTGTTTTCGCCATTTCCGCTCTGGCGGAAGATTCACGTCACTTCACCTTCCGCTATGAGTTCACGGTTCGCAACATCACCCCCGGCGAGCGGGTGCGGGTCTGGATCCCGCTGGCGCATTCCGACCAGTTCCAGACCGTGAAAGTGGTCTCCACGACCGGAGACCTACCGCTGAAAAAGACCCACGAGCGGGAATACGGCAACGAGATGCTGTACGCCTCCGCGGAGAAGGCCACCAAAGCCGAATACCATTTCGC
>JAHFUA010000023.1 GCA_023265315.1 Acidobacteriota bacterium
CATAGCAATTAGATAATATTTGTTAGACGACATGCTAAGTCCTTTAACCATGAGATTTTACGTGTAAGTCCGAGCAAAGGGGGCGAACCCGGCGGTTCGCCCCTGGTGGAACTCACGCAACCACGGTCTTTGCCGATGGCTGGACCTCGCGCAGCCGGCCGGTCTTGACGTCGTAGATGAATCCCCGGACGGGAATCTGCTTGGGGATCCAGGGATGTGATCGCACCCGCCCGATCTGGCGGCGGACGTTGCTCTCCAGATCGCTAAAGGCGTGGAAATGGACGGGCGCGACGACGGCGGTGCCGCTTTGCTGCTCCAGGCGGTCGCGCAGGTCTTCGTCCCTGAAGGTCAGCATGCCGCAGTCGGTGTGATTGATGATGAGGAACTCTTGCGTCCCCAGCAGGTGATGCGAGATGAGCAGCGAACGCAAGGCGTCCTCGGTGGCGATGCCGCCGGCGTTGCGGATGATGTGCGCCTCCCCGGTCTCGAGCCCGAGAAACTGCTCGACGGTGAGGCGCGCGTCCATGCAGGCCAGCACCGCCACCTTGCGCGCGGGTGGCATGGGCAGGTGTCCGAGCTTGAAGCTGTGGGCGTAGCGTTCGTTGGCCGTAAGCAGTTGGTCTGTGGTGCTCATGGTTTCTCCTTTCGTGAAAAACGAAAAAGCCGCTCACGCGGAGCGGCTTGGGGGTTGAAGATCGAGGCTAATCAGGAAACAGAGACCCATCCCACGCCGCTTGGCAGCCGGCAACAACAACAGTGGCAAGCAGAGCCGATAGCGACGGGCGCGGCGCTGGGTCGATAGGCAGACATGGTCTGTTGTGCACTTAGATGGGGCGCCGCCCGTCTGGTCACAAATAAAATCAGGCGCTTCGAAATGCCTGGAGAGATGCTGAGGGCGGACAGAAGGGCAGGGAACTGGCGCGCCCGAAGGGACTCGAACTTGAGGCGCTTTGCGGGCGTGAGCGAAGCGCGCAGTGCGGAGCGGGAGCCCGCAGCCGAAATCCTGAGCGCAGCGAGGGACCGGCAGTTGAAAATCTGGCGCGCCCGAAGGGACTCGAACCCCTGACCTATTGCTCCGGAGGCAATCGCTCTATCCAACTGAGCTACGGGCGCGCTCTTGGCAATTATAACGTCTGCCGGCGGGATGCACCTAGCCGGCACCCAGGCTGGCTCCATCCACGGGTTGACATCCACCCCGGTTCGGGATAGCTTGAAGGCGGAGCGAGCAGCGTTCCCTCTCCTCTTTCAGATCTTCTGAGCTAAGTCAGACCCATCTGAAGTTTGTCCTCCTTAGCCCAACCACAGCCCTGAAAGACGGGCGCCCAAAGGTGCCTCTCAGGATCAACGAGCCCAATGCGACAGCGCCATGCCGGGGCCCGGGACGCTGCACCCTTCTCTTTGTGCCGCACACCCGCGCGTAGACTGTGCGCCGCAAGGCACCGGAAAGGAAAACATGAAGAAGATTTTCGTAGGCAACCTCTCGTTCAACATGACCGATGCCGAGCTTCGGTCGATGTTCGAGCCATACGGAGCCGTGGAGAGCGTGCTGATTGTGACCGACCGCAATACCGGCCGGTCGCGCGGCTTCGCCTTCGTCGAAATGGCGGACAATGGTGCGGCTGACCAGGCCATCACAGCTCTCAACGGCAAGGATCTGGGAGGGCGAACCCTGACCGTGAACGAGGCCCGCCCCAAGATGGAGCGTGGCGGCTCACGCGGCGGCGGCGGCCGGCGGGATGACTACCGTGGCCATGCGCGCCAGCCGCGGGAACCCCGCTGGTAAGCTCTCGGCTAGGATCCCACGAGCACCATCGGCATGGTCGGCGTGAGTGATCCGCCTTCCGGCTCGATGGTCACGGCAAAGGCCTTGGCTTCGACGCCCGCGGTCATGGGCGGCATCATGACCATGGCGTTGCCTTTGGGATCCGGCTTAAAGGTGCCGGCGGGCATGGGCTTGTCGCCGTGCATGGGCACCAGCCACAGCTCGTAGGTCTTCTCCGGCGCCAGCGGCGCCAGGTTGCTGGCCATGAACACCAGGGCGCCGTTATGCGGCATGTAGATGGCTTTGCCCTCCGGCTGCGGCTTCGAGGGCGCCGCCACCAGCGTGACGTGCATGGCGCTGGGATCGGTGAGCAGGGCCAGCAGGTGCTTGGCTTCCTCAAACGTGGCCTGGTTGTGCGCGGCGTCCGCTTTCAGCGCCACGATCCGGTCCCGCTGGCTTGCATTCTCCCGCCACAACATGATCGCGAACACCGCCAGGACCAGGGACGCAAACACCGGCGCCAGAGTCCACCAGCGGCGGCGCATGAGGACAGTGCGCAACGAGCGCGGTTCGTGCCCGATGGCCTTCAGCAGCCGCTGGCGGGCGCGCTGCGGCGGAGCCGGGCCGGACGTAGTGAGCGCCAGCAGCGCCATGTCGCCTTGGAGCCGCGCCAACTCCTGGCGGCAGGCGGCGCACTCATCGAGATGCTGCTCCAGCGAGACCACGGCCTCACCTTCGAGTGAGCCCAGCGCGTAGAGCGCCAGGTCTTCGGCGAATTGTTCGTGTGCAGTCATGCGTTCAAAGCCCGGCGCAGTGCCACCAGCGCCGTGCGGATGCGCGTCTTCACCGTCCCCAGCGGCTCGCCCGTCTGGGCTGCGATCTCGGTGTGCGTCATGCCTTCAAAGAAAGCCATCTCCAGCGCCTTGCGCTGAGTGTCCGGCATGGCATGCAGGCTGGCGCGCACCTTAGCCACCGAGCGGGCGCGCTCGGCCTCGCCCTCAAGGTCGGCCTCGATGGCGATTACGACATCTTCCAGGTCGGTCTGGGGACGGCGTTTGCGAAGAGCGTCAATGGCGCGGTGGCGCGCCACCACCGCCAGCCACGGTCCCAGGTTGCCGCGGCGGGCGTCGAAGCTCGCGGGATGCCGCCACAACTGCATGAACACTTCCTGCAGCACGTCCTCGGCCGCGCCGGTGTCGGCCAGCACCCGCAGGGCCACCGAGTACACCAGAGGCGAGTAGCGGTCGTACAGTTCCGCCATCGCATCCTGCTCGCCGGAGCGGATGCGGGCGATCAGCGCCGCGTCGGCCGAACCGGGTTGTGCCCCCGCAGTGCTCAACGCGCTCTCTTGTTAAGTACGTGATTTCGGCCGGCACAGATTGCTGGGCGTGCCCGCCCGAGCAACGTTAGCAGCAATCGCCGGGCGCAACAAGCCAGCAACCGGAAACGCCACGGATTTTCACGGATCAATCACCGAGTCGATTCCGGTCCGGGGTCGTCCGTGCCGGATGGGTGGCGTTTTAGTTGCTGCCAGCCTGCCCGGAGTTACAATCGGTATGCAACAGACCTGCTGCCGGACCGCTCTGACAGCGAGGAGGTCATCGATGAAGAACTGGAAGCGGGCCTTGATCTTCGGTTCTCTGGGGGCGAGCGTGTTCCTGCTGGTGACCGGCCGTAAGCCGGCAGCGGGCGTGCTGGCGGGCGTGGGCCTGGCGGCATTAGCCTCCGAATACCCCGAGCACATGCAGCGCCTGTGGGTGCGCGCTCCGGAGTACGTCGACAAGGGCAACAGAATCCTGAGTATGGCCGCAACATTCCTTGAGCGCCTGGCCGAGCACCCCGTCCTCCGCGAGGGCTCACCCTACGTGGTCTAGCTCGTACCGGTGAAAACACGGCACGTCATTCAGCTCATTCTGGCCATTGCGGTGGTCGCGGCGGCGCTGCGGCTGGGACTGATCTACTACCAGCGTCACGCTCCCAGCCCTGCCGCGCAGCCGCAGACGGCGCTTGATCCCGATTACTACGTGGTCCCCAAAAAGCTGCACGCCTACGATCTGAAGACTGCCCGGGCGGGGATGGTAGGACATCCTGCCTGGATCCGCGAAGGCTACAAGTTCACGTACTATCGCTATGATCCAGGCCGTCATCACACCGACTTTGCGCATCCTGCCGGGCTGCTATTGCCGCTTGAGCAACTCGACATACGGGACGTCATCCAGACGCCACCGCCGGCTGCCGGCGAGATGCCCCAGATCGTAGCCGTCTTCGAGAAAGGGGGCCAGAAGTTTGCTGTTCCCATCGGGGCTCGCCGGGGCGAGGACTACACCCTGTATGCCGACGACATGTTGTTCTTCGAAGATCCGCACCAGCTCTATCGCCACTGGCCGCCGAAGGTGTGGCAAGCCGTCGACCGCCACCAGGTGCTGCCCGGCATGAACGAGATCCAGGCCTCGTTCGCGCTGGGGATGGGGGTCCCGCAGCCTGCGGGCGATCAGCCAGGGAAGACCGTCGTTTACCCCAACGGCGGCCATCCGGTCACCGTCACCTTCCGCGCCGGCAAGGCCGCAGAAATCCAGACGGGGAGCGGATCTTCGTCCCGCTGACATCTTGCCTGGACCACGCGGAGCCCGGATTAGTCGCGACGAAGGCGAGGGTGGGACGCCCCCGCGACAGCCGGCGGGACGCCGGCGCTACAAAGGCTTGCTGGTCATTTCAGCAACGGCGATTCGGCGGTGGCGGGCTTGTCTTCTTCCACCCGGATCTTGCCGGTTTCATCCACGTAGAAGGCGCGCTGATCGGGGGCGAACTGCTTGGGAGTCAGGGCCAGCGAGTAGCCCGTGGGTTTGCGGTGGAACTGGACGGTGTAGGCGCCGCGGTCCGTGGTCGCCATGCGTTTAGTGAACGAGCCGGAGTGAACCAGCGCCGCCAGCGAGGTGGCGTACTCGCCATGCTTCTTCTTGTAGTCCTTCTGCGCGTAAACCACGGTGCGCATATAGCCCAGGCTGACGGTTTCATTCTGGGAAGGTGCCGACGTGGCGGCTTGGCCGCCCGTTTGCGCCATGACCGCCAATGAGACCACGGCGATCGCCAGTAAAACTGCCGGAATCCGCGTATGCATCCGGGAATCTCCCTGTCTGTGACCAAAGGACAGGCACCAAAGCATGAGCTGGTATCGTACTCCGCTCTTTCCCTTTTGCTCAAACGCAGCTATGCTGGGCCAAGAACATCAAGGAAGTATCGTATGAAACCGGCTCCAGTCAAGAAACCGCGTATCCGTATCGCTGTCCTGGAAAGTGATCCCCTGCGCTTCGTGGGTTTCCGCGCGCTGTTCGATTCCGAGTCCGACCTGGAGATTCTGGCCTCGAGCATTCCCGAAGTGCCGTCGCTGGGCAGCGTGGACGTAGTGCTGCTGGGCAGCCGCAACGGCGTGAACCTGTTCGACACCATGGCCGGCCTGAAGGCGTCCCGCCCTGACCTGAAGATCATCGTGACCGGCTCGGGCGCCGATGACGAGACCATCCTGAAAGCGCTGGCCGCCGGAGCTAAGGGATACGTGGATGAGGCGGCCCCGCCCGCGGACTTTGTGCAGGCCATCCGCTGGGTGAACCAGGGCTCGGTGTGGGCGCCGCGCCGCGCGCTGTCCATGTTCATCGAGCGCGTCACCACCTCGCCCGGGCGCATCTTCCCCGCCGGCCGCGTCTCCTTCACCGACCGCGAGAAGGAAGTGCTGGAGCTGCTGGTCGCCGGCCGCTCCAACAAGGAGATCGGTTCGGTGCTGGGCATCGAGGAGCGCACCGTGAAAGCCCACGTCGCCAAGCTGATGCGCAAGGTCGGGGTGCAGAACCGCATCGCGCTCTCGGTGCACGCCATCACGCACTCCCTGGTGACCGCGAAGTAGCCACAGCGACAGAGAAGAGATTTGAAGGGGGCCGTGGAGGCCCCTTTCCTTCTTGCTGGGTTCGCTCCTGTTATTCTTCCGCGAGCAAAGCGCACGGGAGAATCTGACGAGGTAGCTAAGGGAAACAGCTCCGCTGTCCTATGTCGTAGCAGGCACCGCTTTCGATGGGTACCGAGCCATGAACGGGTTCGTATTTTTGTTATACGCTCAGACCGAATTAGGCTACACTACGCTCATCGTTTTCAATTTCCATCAGGAGCTGCGCGTGACAAGGGCGTGTTTGGTGTGTGTGTTGGCTGTGCTACTAGTGTTCTTGTTGGGCTGTGGACACCCAACTCTGTTGACAGGGGTTACGGTTCGGCCGTCCAGCGTAACTATCATCGGAATAGGAGGAAACGCTCAGGTTCAGTACAACGCGGACGGCCATTTCATAAACCCTACCGAGACACGAGACATCACCCCTCTAGTGACTTGGACGTCGACGTTGCCCTTTGTAGGAGGCATTGATAATAAAGGACTTGTTACGCAGGGACCCGGTTGCGGGGTGACAATCATAACGGCAACCGCGGGTAATAACATCGGAGTGCCGTTCACGCCTGACGCAATCACATTCGGCACCGCCACGTTCACGGTATCTGACCCAAACGATCCGCTGTGTCCCCATTAAGGTCGCGGCAGAACCCCAGAACAGTGCCTGCGACGGTGCGGCCAGAGCCGTGCCGTCTACGC
The DNA here is from genome assembly GCA_023265315.1 of Acidobacteriota bacterium. Classification (GTDB taxonomy): domain Bacteria; phylum Acidobacteriota; class Terriglobia; order Terriglobales; family Acidobacteriaceae; genus JAHFUA01. The sequence continues at coordinate 6,390 of JAHFUA010000023.1, forward strand.
GACCTAGTCCCGCCGGTTACCTCCGTACACTGTGCTTCCGTGACGTTGTGCGATTTCGGTCTTGAACGCATACTGCACTCACCTACCACAGAACCTGGGAGACCGGGGTTGAAGTCATAACGCAAGTTATGGTTTCAGCCCCGAATTTATTTCTCCGCCAGGCCGCTGTTTACCCTTTCTTGCATCTAAAATCAGGTAGTCGTGAATTGCGGTTCGACCCCAGGGATCTGCGCCCCGCGTCAACCACTGTGGTCTGAACATTCCCTTGCAAAGGTAAGGAAACAATGAAAAAGCTCCTGGTTTTCGTGGTACTAGCAAGTTTCTCCAGCGCGGCCTGGGCCGCGGGCGATCGCGACAAGGTAGTGGACCGCGTCCAGAGCGCGGCCACCGTTCTGGATGAGATCATGGCCGCTCCCGACAAGGGCATCCCCGAAGAAGTGATCGGTTCGGCGAAGTGCATCGGGGTAGTGCCGTCGCTGTTGAAGGGCGGTTTCATCGTGGGCGCCGCCTACGGCAAAGGCCTGGTCACCTGCCGCACCGAACAGGGCTGGAGCGCGCCCGCTTGCTTCCGTGTGGAAGGCGGCAGCTTCGGATTGCAGATCGGCGGCCAGGCGGTGGACGTGGTCATGCTGGTGATGAACGACCATGGCATGCGCAACCTGCTTTCCAGCAAGTTCAAGATCGGCGCCGACGCCTCCGCTGCTGCCGGTCCGGTGGGACGGCACGCGGAAGCCGCCACCGACTGGAAGATGCGCGCCCAACTGCTCACCTATTCCCGGGCGCGCGGCCTGTTCGCCGGCATCTCGCTCAACGGCGCGGTGGTCAGGCAGGACAAGGACGATACCCGCGACTTCTACGGACGCATGGTGTCGTTCCGCAGCATTCTGACCGGGAAAGTCGCGCCTCCCGCCGGGTCTGAGCCTTTGCTCAACGCCGCTGCCAAGTACGCCGGGACGACCCCGGTGAAGACGAGTGCGACCGAGGTGAAGCCGGGTTCGACCGATACGGCACAGGCGAAATAGCACTGGAGTCGTGAGTCGCGAGCCGTGCGAGCGGAACAAGCGGCTCGCGACTCGTGGCCTATGACTCGCGACGAGTGCAGGTGTGTGTGCCGGTGTGTGCCTGCTCCTCTTTCGCTTCCTGCGATTCCCGCGGTCGCGCCAGGGTCGCAGCGCCGGTTTGACAACAAATTTTCCCCGGTGCTACCGTCCAGCTTCTTTCCCCATGCGTCACCGACTCGAATATGCGCCGGTATGGCTGCTGGTGCGGGTGCTGGCGCTCGCGCCGGCGTCTGTGGCGCGTGCGGCCGGGATCGTGCTGGCGCGGATGGTGTACCTGCTGCACCGGCGGCTGCGGCGCGTGGGCATGCGCAACCTGCAATTTGCCTTTCCCCAGATGGCGGCCTCCGCACGCCGCCGCATCCTGCGAGGGGTGTTCACCAGCCTGGGACGGCAACTCGGCGATTTCTGCCGCTTTCCGCATTACCACCGGGAGAACATCTGGCAGCTTGCGGTTTACGACGGCTTCGAGAACTTCGAGCGCGCCCAGGCCCGCGGCAAGGGTGTCCTGTTCCTGACGGCGCACTTCGGCGGATGGGAGGTGAGCTCGTTCATGCACGCGCTCCACGGCCACCCGCTGCACATCCTGGTGCGGCCGCTCGACAATCCTTACCTCGACCGACTGGTCACGCGCTACCGCACCCTGAGCGGCAACCGCACCATTCCCAAGCAGGATTTTGCCCGCGCCATGCTGGCGGCCCTGCGCGCGGGGGAGACCGTCGGCATCCTCATGGACCAGAACATGACCCCGGAGCAGGGCGTGTTCGTGGATTTCTTCGGCATCCCGGCCTGCACCTCCACATTGATGGCGCGCATGGCATTACGGACCGGGGCCGCCGTGGTTCCCGGTTTCTGCTTCTGGGACCCACCCCTGCGGCGGTATCGTGTGCGCTTCGAACCGGCGCTGGAAGCCATCCGCACCGGCAATGAGGAAGCCGACATTGTGGCCAATACTGCTGCCTACACCAAGGTGATCGAAGATTACGCGCGTCGCTATCCCGAGCAGTGGCTTTGGGTGCACCGGCGCTGGAAAACCAGGCGGCCGGGCGAGGCGCCATTGTATTAAGTGCCGAGTGCCGAGCACCGTACCATCTTCTCGCCAGGGCTTGGCACGCGGTACCCTGAGCTAGTAGCATCACCCGCGCAATGAAACATTCCTTGGAGAAGCTGGCCGAGGCCACCGGGGCGCAATTATTAGGGAACGGTAAGGTGGAGATCAGCGGCATCGCCAGCCTGGAATCGGCAACCGCCAGCGACCTGGTTTTCGTGGAAGCTGCGGACGATCTGGGCGCGGCGTTGGAGTCTCCGGCGGCGGCGGTGGTCGCGGGAGAATTCGCGCGCGGGGTTCAGGCGCGCAAGCCGCTGCTGATCGCGCGGCAGCCGCGGCTCGCCTTTGCCCGTGCCGGCAAGGTCATCTTCCCACCACGCCGGCGGGAGCCGGGCATCGCCTCCACCGCCTTCGTCCACGACTCGGTCAAGATGGGCAAGCTGGTTTCGGTGGAGCCCGGTTGCTACATCGGCGAGGGCACCGTGATCGGCGACCGTACCCGCATCGGCGCGGGAGGGTTCATCGCACCCAGGGTCACCCTTGGCGACGATTGCAGCATCAAGGCCCACGTTACCATCTACAGCGATACCACGATCGGCAACCGGGTGGTGGTGCAGGCGGGCGCGGTGCTGGGCAGCGACGGCTTCGGCTACGTGCGCGACGAGACCACCGGCGTGTACGAGAAGTTCCCCCAGGTGGGCCGGTTGGAGATCGGCGATGAAGTGGAGATCGGCGCCAACGTGACCATCGACCGCGGAGCGCTGGACGCCACTGTGATCGGCCGCGGCACCAAGATCGACAACCAGGTGCACATCGGTCATAACGTGCGCATTGGAAAGCATGTGGTCATCGCCGCCCAGACCGGCATCTCCGGCAGCTCTGTGATCGAAGACAACGTGGTGATCGCGGGACAGGTGGGCTTGGCCGATCATGTGCGCATCACCGAAGGCGCGATTCTGGGTGCGCAATGCGGCGTGCCCAGCAACAAGGTGATCCGCGGCAAGGGGATGGTGTTCTGGGGCACGCCGGCGCGGCCCATCCGCGAGTATCTGAAGCAGCTGGCCGTGTTGGCGCGGCTGGGGAAGAAGGAACGCTCATGATGAGTACGCCTGGGACCAGCCGTCGTGCGCGCACCAAGCGCGCCGTCAAGCAGACCGCGGAGCCCCGGCCGGCGCCGCCCGAACTCGACCCCAGCGCCAACGGCGAATACTGCATGGCGATCGTGGTGGTGGGCGGGCAGGCGCGGAACGTGGGCAAGACCAGCCTGGTCGCCAACCTGATCAAGGCGGTGCCCGAGCGCCGCTGGACCGCGGTCAAGATCTCCCAGCACGAACACGACCTGCCGCCGGAGGCCAGCTACGTCATCCGCGAGCAAGGCGATCCCTCGGGCGACGCCGATACCGCGCGCTACCTGCGAGCCGGCGCGCGTCGTGCCCTGCTCCTCAGCGCCCGCCCCGGGCGTTTGGCGGACGCCATCCCTGCTCTCCGCCGTGAGCTGGGCCGGGCCGATGACGTGATCCTGGAATCCAACAGCGTGCTGGAGTTCCTCGAGCCCGACGTTTACCTGGCGGTGCTGGACCCAGCGATCGCCGATTTCAAGTCTTCCGCCCGCCAGTTCCTGCAAAACGCCAGCGCCGTGGTGCTGAACGTGCCGGAGCGCCGCAGTTTCCGCTGGGACAAGGCGCTGCTCGAGCAGGTGATGAGGAAGCCCATCTTCCGCGTGCGCCCACCGCACTACCTCTCGGCTGACCTGGTGGAGTTCGTGCGCAAGAAGCTGCAGAGCCTGGACCAGCGGCTGTGAGCCTACAAGGCGGCAAGGGTCAGCATTTCCCGATTCGGGCAGCGGGTTCGAGATCGGGAATGCGTTTCGTCTCTGGATCCGCCGCACCCGGTTGTTTCTGACGGAGTTATCGTTCAAGCCGTTCGGCAACGCCCTTGCAAGGCATGGCGAGAGGGCCCTCCCTATGCCTTTTGTGCCGAAACTGGTGGTTTGGACTTTACGCTTGGGGCTGCTGCTAATGACGCCTTTGTTTTTCTTCTGCGTCAGTGTTGCCCGCGTGATGATGTGGTTGGACGCCTGGGCCGCGGATCAACTGGCGGTCGAACCGGCGGTGAGCGGTGGCAAACCAAAGCTCGTGCCACGCGAGACCTTCGAAGAATGGGCCCGCACGGAGCCTGGCGGTCGCTGAAGGGTGCCGTGCTTACGGCACTCGGCCGAGGAATGCGTTTTGGGGCTCCCCTAATGCCTGCTAGTTATTCTGCGAGTTCGCCGGTGGCTCTTTCTTTTCTGGGGACGGAACCCCGGGGCTGGCAGTCGTGCTCGGAGTCGGCAGCCCGAAGCGCTTGTCCTTCCCGCTCTTGAGCTCGCGCACCACCTCATCGTGTGCGCGGCCGGTGAAGTCGCGCGCCAGCCGCGTCAGCGCCAGCGAGATCACGTCGGCGTGATGCAGCTTCTCGAGGCCGGGCAGCCGCGTGATCTGCAGCCACAGGCGGTGCGTCAATTGCACATCTTCCGCTTTGAGCGTGGGCGTGTGCGGCCCGATGGTGTAGGTCTCGACCGTAAAGTCCGGCTTCACCACTTGGAACAGGAACTGGCGCTTGGGATCGGGCATGGCCTCCCAGGCGCGTCCCAGATAGAACGATTGCTCCTGCGGCGTCATCTTGCTGGAGAGCCCCGCCACCACCACCGAGGACTCCAGCGCGTTGGCCGTCTGCACGATCGCCGACCACACGTCGCGCGCCGGCACCACCAGCAGCGAGATCTTCTTCCCGAAACTCTCGGCGAGTGATACCGCACGCGTGAACAGCGTCTGCTCGTACTCGCTGAAGATCTGCTCCATGGAGAGCTCATACTCGGCGGCGCCGACCCCCACCAGGCGCGCCTCCATCACCACGATGTCCTGGTCCTTGGTGTCGGCGCGCTGCAGCACCCAGCGCAGGTGTTGCAGGGTGTTGTAATCGCGCACCGTCACCAGCACGTTGCCGGGGCGGATGTTGGTGGTCTCGCGCGCCACCGTCTCCTGGCGCAGGAGCTGGAACTGTTCTTTCATCTGCTCGGCGGTGGTGGCAAAGCGCCGGCGGTTCACCCGCTCCGACACCGTGAACACCAGGAAGAACACGGCGGTGAACACCACTCCGGCCACGGTCGCTACCGACTTGGTGAACAGGTTGACGATGGCGGTCGCCAGCAGCACCAGGTGGACCGAGATCAGCCCGATCGGCACCTCCACTCCGCCGATGGTCAGGTTGGGCGGCACCTTCCATCCCCGCGGGCCGGTGTACTTGAAGCGCAGGACGAGAATGGACAGGCTGTTGAAGACGAAGCTCCAGATCACGCCGAAGGCATACGCCTCACCCAGCACGTACACATCGCCGCGGCTCACGAGGATGGTGAACAACTGCAGCCCGACGATCAGATTGATCATGCGATAGCTGGTCCCGAACCGGGGGTGGGGCTTGCGGAAGCCTTCCATCAGCACTCCATCCTCGGAGACGCGGTTAAGCACGCCGTTCGAGCCCACGATGGAAGTGTTGATGGCGCCGGAGAGCATCAGGAACCCCACTACCACCACAAAAGCGCGGAAGATCAAACGCAAGAGCTGCGGCCCGGCCATGTACATGGCCATGCCGGCGATCAGGTTGTCCTTGTAGATGGCTATGCGGGGCTGGTCGGGGATCAGCATGACGGCCAGCAGGGAGCAGATGCCCGTGAACACGAAGCTGTAGACCGCGATGACCAGCGCCGTGCGCTTCAGGTTTCTCAGCTTGGGGTGGGCGATCTCGCGATAGACCTGGGCCAGCGTCTCTTCACCGCTCATGGCCAGGATGGAGTGGCCGAAGGCCATGACGATGCCGAAGATGCCGAACAGGTGGGCGACGTTTCCGAAGTCCTTCAGGAACCCCAGTGATTCGGCGTTGAAATGCAGGTTACTGGGGATGGGCGCGGGAGGCAAGTGGATCCCCGTGCGCACCGCCAGGGTGATGCCCGACCAGACGAGCAGCAGTACCACCATGACGGTGGTCACCTGCATCACCCGCAATGCCTTCTCGCTCGATTCTTCGATGCCCTTGATGTTCTCCCGCCAGTAATAGAGTGTGGTGGCCACCGCCAACACGACGGCTGTGAAATTGACGTTCACGTGGGGCGTGCCGTGGAAGATGGCATGGACGGCTTGCGGGACCCAGCCATGGACGTCGGCGGTGGCCAGCGAATCATTAATGAGGCCTGCGATGTATTGGCCGGCAGAAACCCCGGAGATGGGGCCGGTGAGGATGTAGTCGAACATCAGCGCCGAAACGCTGATCTTGGCCAGGTTGCCACCCAGGGCTTCCTTGACTACACGGTACACGCCGCCGCGCACGAACATGGAGCAGCTCTCCACGTACACGGCGCGCACCGCGAACGAGAACAGCATCACCCCGATGATGAACCAGGGAGCCGCCTTGCCGATGGCCTGCTCCGCGATGCCGCTGGCGTAGAACGCGGATGATCCCAGGTCGTTGAGCACCACCGCCGCCGCCCGCCACCAGGAGATGAAAGTGAGCATCACCGTGGTGGCTACCACGATGCGGACCCGCTGGGCTTGCGGCGAAGCTGTTTCCGGCGTAAACATGCGGTTCACGAAACCCGGTGCCACGGCGCGACCGGCGCGTCATCAGGACAGCACTCGGTCATTGTTCCTCTTCTCCCTTCCCGCTACGGAACATGGTCAGGAGGTCTTCGACTCCGGCGAGGGCCATGACCAGGGCTGAACCGATCCAGCCGGCCACGAACATGACCTCGATGATGCGAATTCCGGCGCGGACGATGGGATTCATGGAACGGTCTATCTTAGCGGACCCGGTTGCCCAGCGGCACAAGAATGGCCCTCGCGGTACCGGGCAATGCATCAGGGCTAAAGACCGATTCCTGAGGGCTGACTGCTGACTGCTGAGTGCTGACTGCTGAGTGCTGACTGCTCCTTTGCTACACTGCTGCCAAGTTGCTAAGAATCCCAAAACGGGCCTGGCTGCTGACGTTTGTCTCCGGCGTCCTCCAGGTGCTGGTCTTCCCCTCGCCGGCGCTGTATTTCCTGTGCTGGATCGCGCTGGCGCCGCTGATCGTGGCCATCGTCGGCCCGGCAAGCGAACCGGTTTATGATGCGCGTGGTCGCCAACTGACTTCCACTACCCTGGGCCAGGGCCTGCTGCTGGCGTGGGTGAACGGCGTCATCTTCTACGCCGGCACCTGCTTCTGGATCTTCCACACGCTGCACGTGTATGGCGGCATGAGCGAGCAGGTCGCCGTGCTGCTCATGGTGCTCTTCCTGCTTGCCGCCGGAATGCACCACGGGGTTTTCGGGCTGCTGCTGGCGGGCGCAATGCGCACCCGGCATCTGGGGCGTAACCGTGCCCTGATCCTGGTGCCATTTTTCTGGGTTACCGCCGAGATCCTGTGGGAGCAGATCGTTGGTTTCCCCTGGCAGCCGCTGGGGACGGCCCAGGTGGACAACGTGCCCATGTCGCGCATCGCCACCTGGACGGGGGTGTATGGCCTTTCCTTCGAGATCGCGCTGCTGAACGCCGCTCTCGCTGCCGCATTCCTGCTGCCGCGGGAGCGGCGGCGCATGATGCTAGCAGCGGCGCTCGGGGCGGCGGCCATCCTGCAACTCGGGACGCTGGTGAAACCGCCGCCATCACGGCCGACGCACGTTGCCACTCTGGTGCAGCAGAACATCCCCATTCTCGAACCCGCGCAGTGGACCTATGACTACTATCGCCAGACGTTGACCGACCTGGCGGCCATGAGCGCTGCGCCGCCCGGGACTTCGGCCGCGCAGCCTGGTTTGATCCTGTGGCCGGAATCGCCATCGCCGTTTTTCCTCAACGACGCGCGGTTTCGGGAGGCGATCAGCGTCATCGCCCAGAAGACACACTCGTACGTGGTGGTGGGCGGCATCGGCACGACGCCGGAGCGCCGCCCCCTGAACTCGGCAGCGCTCATCGCCCCGGACGGCACTTGGGCCGCGCGCTACGACAAGATCCACCTCGTCCCCTTCGGCGAGTATGTGCCTTTCCAGAGCCTCTTCTTCTTCGTGCAGAAGATCACCAAGGAAGCCGGCGATTTCGCGCGAGGCACAGAACGCACCGTGTTCGACGTGGACGGCTACAAGCTGGGCGTGTTCATCTGCTACGAATCGGTCTTTCCGGACGAGGTGCGCATCTTCGCCCTGAATGGTGCACAGCTTTTCGCCAACCTCTCCAACGATGAGTGGTTTGGGCCCTGGGGCGCACCCGCACAGCACTTGAACATGGTGCGCATGCGGGCCATCGAGAACCAGCGTTGGGTGCTGCGCGCGACCAACACGGGAATCACCGTTTCCATCGATCCCTACGGCCGCGTGATTTCGCGCGCGCCGCGCAGGGTGCGGACCACACTGGAAGCGCCCTTCGGGTTGGAGAGCGACACTACGTTCTATACCCGGCATGGGGACTGGTTCGCCTGGGGGTGTGCGATAATTTCGTTGTTGGCGCTGGTGCTGCGCGGTTTACGTTTTGAAAAGCCGGCAACTGGCAACTGACAACTGGCAACTGTTTTTATGGTCGAAGAGTTAGAACGCGAATACGCCCCCATCAGAGAAAAGGTCCGCGACCTTCGGGAGTACCTTTGACGCGCCCGGCGTCCGCCAACAGCTCGCCGAACTGGAAAAGAAAACCTCGGACCCGAACTTCTGGGCTAATCCCGAGCAATCGCAGCAGGTGATGCGGCAGCGCAAGCGCCTGGAAGAGGCGCTGGCCGCCGAAGCCGACCTGGAGCGCCGCAGCAAGGACATCGACGCGTATTTTGAGCTGGCGCGCGAAGGCGAGAGCGTCGAAGCCGAGCTGGCGCGCGAAATCGCCGAGTTGCGCGACCGGGTCGAGCAGCTCGAGACCAAAACCCTGCTCGCGGGCGAGAACGACGCCCGCAACGCCATTGTGACTATCCATCCCGGCGCCGGCGGCATCGAGTCGCAGGACTGGGCGGAGATGCTGCTGCGCATGTACCTGCGCTGGGCCGAACGCCACGGTTTCGAAGCGGTGCTCAACGACTACCAGGCGGGCGAAGAGGCGGGGATTAAATCCGCGACCTTCAGCGTCTCGGGCGACTACGCCTATGGGCTGCTAACCAGCGAGATCGGCGTGCACCGGCTGGTGCGCATTTCGCCTTTCGACCAGCAGGCGCGCCGCCATACCAGCTTCGCCAGCGTCTTCGTTTCGCCGGAAATCGACGAGAGCATTCAGGTCGATATCAAGCCCGATGATCTGCGCGTGGACACCTACCGTTCCGGCGGCCGCGGCGGCCAGCACGTCAACACCACCGATTCGGCGGTGCGCATCACCCACCTCTCCACCGGGATCGTGGTCAGTTGCCAGAACGAGCGCTCCCAGCACAAGAACCGCGACCGGGCGATGAAGATCCTGCGCTCCAAGCTCTACGAGTACGAGTTGGAGAAGAAGCGGGCGGAGACCAAGAAGATCGAAGACGCCAAGCTCGATATCGACTTTGGCTCGCAGATACGGTCGTACGTGCTGCAGCCCTACCGCATGGTGAAGGACCTGCGCACGCGGGTAGAAGTCGGCGACGTGGATCGCGTGCTGGACGGCGACATCGACATGTTCATCCGCGCGTTCCTGAAGCAGCGCCGGGCGGAGCAGGCGGAAGCGAAATAGGCAGCGTAAAAGTGTCATTCTGAGGGAGCGGAACTGAGCGAAGCGATAGCGACGCGACCGAAGAATCTATGCATTCTTGAAAAATGCACAGATGCCTCGCTCCACCACCCCAGCAAACCAAAAGCGGGGTTTGCTGGGGACCCCGGCTTCGCTCGGCATGACACTCTCATAATGTTATGACAATGGCCGATATCGCCGATTCCGTTCACCTTGCTGCCATTCGCCGCGGACGGCGTCTCGAGTACCTGACCATCGCTTGGAACTCGGCGGAGGCGGCGGTCGCCCTCATTGCGGGGCTACTAGCCGGTTCCATCGCCCTGGTCGGCTTCGGACTCGACTCGGTCATCGAAGTCTCGTCGGGCGCCATAGTGCTGTGGCGGCTTTTTGCCGACAACGAGCGCGCCGAACGTATTGCACTCAAAATCGTAGGCGCGAGCTTTCTCGCCCTGGCTGCTTACGTCACGTTCGATTCCATTAAAACCCTGTGGCTGTGGGAGGCCCCTGAGCGTTCGCTGCCCGGGATTATCCTGGCGGCGGTGTCGCTTGTCGTTATGCCCCTGCTGGCGCGGGCCAAGCGCCGGGTGGCGGCCGGGATCGGCTCGCGTGCCTTGCACGCCGACTCCCGCCAGACCGACCTGTGTGCTTACCTTTCCGCCATCCTCCTGGGTGGGCTTCTAATGAATGCGCTGCTCGGCTGGTGGTGGGCTGACCCCGTGGCCGGGCTGGTGATGACGCCCATCATCGCCAACGAGGGCAGGAAAGCGCTGAGCGGTGAGAGCTGCGGGTGCGGCACGACTTGCGGTTGACATGGCGAATTCGACCGCAATCAACGCCGCCGGTTGAGTGTAATCTCCGTCGAAACCGAAGTTTTCGCCATTCGCTGTAAATCGTTGCCGCTCAGGGGCAAGTCTGCTAACTTATTTCGCATAGATACATTCTGCGCCACCCATCCCGCGCGCGGCGTAGCGTCGAAAACACCCTCAGGAGGAACGATCAGTTGAGTTCCCAAGAACGTTTTTTGTTTACCTCTGAGTCCGTCACCGAAGGCCATCCCGACAAGATCGCCGACCAGATCTCCGACGCCATCGTCGACGCCTGCCTGACCGAGGACCCCTACAGCCGGGTTGCCTGCGAGACCCTGATGACCACCGGGCTGGCGTTCATCGCCGGCGAGATCACCACTAAGGCCTACGTGGACTTCCCCGCGATCGTCCGGGGGACGGTCATGTCGGTGGGCTACACCGACGCCGCCTACGGCTTCGATCACGAGACCTGCGCCGTCATCTCTTCGATCCACGAGCAGAGCCCCGACATCGCCATGGGCGTGGACCCGGGCGGCGCCGGCGACCAGGGCATGATGTTTGGCTACGCCACTAACGAGACGGCAGAGCTGATGCCTATGCCCATCACCCTGGCTCATCAGCTCACTCATCGTCTCGCCGAGATTCGCAAGAGCGGCCAGCTCGACTGGCTGCGGCCCGATGGTAAATCCCAGGTCACAGTAGAATACGACCAGAACCACCGTCCCGTGCGCGTGGACGCGGTGGTCGTTTCCACCCAGCACTCCGAACTAGTGGATAACAAGAAGCTGCGGGCTGAGGTCCTGCAGCACGTGATCCAGGCGGTAATTCCGTCGAACATGCTGGATGCCGACACCAAGTACCACATCAACCCTACGGGGCGCTTCGTGGTGGGCGGGCCAATGGGCGACACCGGACTCACCGGGCGCAAGATCATCGTGGACACCTACGGCGGCATGGGGCGTCACGGCGGCGGCTGCTTCAGCGGCAAGGATCCCACCAAGGTGGACCGCTCCGCTTGCTACGTGGCGCGCTATATCGCCAAGAACATCGTGGCCGCCGGTTTGGCTGACCGCTGCGAGGTTCAGCTCGCCTACGCCATCGGCGTGGCCGAGCCGGTCAGCGTCATGGTGGATACCTTCGACACCGGCAAGGTCAGCGAAAGCCGGCTGGTCGAGTTGGTGCGCAAGAACTTCCAGCTTACCCCCAAGGGCATCATCGAATCGCTGAAGCTGCGCCGTCCCATCTACAAAAAGACCGCCGCTTACGGCCACTTCGGCCGCAAGGACCCGGACTTTACCTGGGAGGCCACCGACAAGGCGGCCGCGCTCGGCGAGCAGGCCGGGCAGAAGGCCAGGGAATCGGCCAGCGTCAAATGACATCGACGGCGGGGCTGTGGATTTCTCGTGCCCCGCCGCTTTCCATTTCGAGTATTCTTAGTCGATCCTGAAACCAGCATTTCCCGTGGGCGGCGTTGCCCCGCATCCACCGGCAATCAAATTCGAGCGAGGGCGAAAGCTCGCATAAAGGAAACTATGCCGACCGTTTCTCAAGTCAGATGTGATGTCAAGAACCTCGATCTGGCGGACCAGGGCAAGAAACGCATCGAGTGGGCCAACCAGTCGATGAAAGTGCTGCAGCTCATCCGCAAGGAGTTCATCAAGAACCAGCCGCTGAAGGGAGTGCGGGTCTCGGCCTGCTTGCACGTGACCTCTGAGACCGCCAACCTGGCCATCACCCTGCGCGACGGCGGCGCCGACTGCGTGGTTTGCGCTTCCAACCCGCTCTCCACTCAAGATGAGGTGGCGGCCTCGCTGGTCCGCGACTATGGCATCCCCGTGTTCGCCATCAAGGGTGAGGACAACGAGACCTACTATCAGCACATCCTCGCCGCCCTCGACCACCGTCCGCAGATCACCATGGACGATGGCGCCGACCTGGTGACCACGCTGCTGACCAAGCGCCAGGGCGACGCCGCCAGCGTGATCGGCGGCACCGAGGAGACCACGACCGGCGTCATCCGCCTGCGGGCGATGGCCAAGGAAGGCGTGCTGCAGTATCCCATCATCGCTGTCAACGATGCCCTCACCAAGCACATGTTCGACAACCGCTATGGCACTGGGCAGTCCACCATTGACGGTGTGGTGCGCTGCACCAACGTGCTGCTGGCGGGGGCGAAGTTCGTGGTTGCAGGCTACGGCTGGTGCGGACGCGGCCTGGCCATGCGCGCCCGCGGCATGGGCTCCGATGTCATCGTCACCGAGATTGACCCCACGCGCGCCCTGGAAGCGGTGATGGACGGCTTCCGCGTCATGTCCATGGCGGAAGCGGCACGTATCGGCGAGGTGTTCGTCACCGTCACCGGGAACAAGTCGGTGATCGGGCGCGAACACTTCGACCTCATGAGAGATGGCGCGGTGCTCGCTAACTCCGGGCACTTCAACGTGGAGATCGACATTCCGGCGCTGGAGAACATGGCTTCTTCCCGGCGCGCGACCCGGGAATTCGTCGAGGAATACGTGATGAAGGACGGCCGCAAGATCTACCTGCTGGGCGAGGGCCGGCTCATCAACCTGGCCGCTGCCGAAGGCCATCCCGCCAGCGTGATGGACATGAGCTTCGCCAACCAGGCGCTGGCCGCCGAGTACCTGGTCAAGAACCATGCCCAGATGGAGAAGAAGGTCTACGCCGTCCCCGAAGAGCAGGACAAGCGCGTGGCCCGGCTCAAGCTGGAATCCATGGGGATCAAGATCGACCGGCTGACGTCGCAGCAGGAGGAATACCTGGCGAGCTGGTCGGAAGGAACGTAAACCAGGGCGCCGCCGATTGGCGCGGATAAACGCGGATCAGTAGCAAGCCGCAGATTGGCGCAAGATGGACGCTGATGAGATTCTAAGATCGGCGTTCCTCCACGTCGATCCGCGGCTTCCGTTTTCAGTCGTGGACGGAAGTTGCGAAACGCGCTATCGTCAGCCGTCGCCGTGCGCCTCAAGATCAGTACCCGGCAGGTCGAGGGCGTCATCATCGTTGACTGCTATGGGCATCTTGTGTTCGGTGAGGAGACCAATCTGCTGCGCGAGCAGGTGAAGGGGCTGCTGCCCACCAGCCCGCAGATTGTGCTGAACCTTCGTGATCTCTCTTACCTGGACAGCGGCGGGATGGGCACCCTGATCGAGCTTTTTACCTCCACGCAAAGAGCCGGCGGTTGCCTGAAGCTCGCCAACATCAGCAAACACATCCGCGATGCGCTCACGATTACCAAGCTGATTTTGGTGTTCGAGGTGTTTCCTGACGAGTTCGCCGCCGTAGCGTCGTTCCGGCCGCAACCTGCCTGAGCAGTCCATGCCCGCCATGAAAACCATCAACTTGGAGGAGGGACGGCCGTCCGTCGCGTCGGCGAGTTCGCGCCTGCTGGATCAGTTGCGGCTGGTGCAGCAGCAGGGCTATGCGGCGGTGAAGGTGATCCACGGTTACGGTTCGCACGGCGTCGGCGGCGAGTTGCGGATCGCCATCCAGGGAATGCTGGCGCGCATGGCGCAGAGTGGAGACATCCAGGCGTTCGTCGCGGGGGAAGACTGGCGTATCTCCGACGAGACCACCTGGCGGCTGGTCCAGCGATACCGCGAGCTCAAGCAGGATCGCGATTTGGGGAAGGGGAATAGGGGGATTTCGATTGTGGTGCTGTGAGGCTTGAGATGGCGTTCCTCGATGAGGTGTCATTCCGAGCGGAGCGAGGAATCTATGCTTTTTTCGGCCACCATTCGCATGCTCGGCAAGGATCTCATCGACGGGGTGATCGCCAGTTCCACGAGCAGCACCGGAAATACATAGATGCCTCGCTTCGCTCGGCATGACACTTCAACTTGAGATTTAAGGGGGCAGCGGCTTGTGTGGCGCGGTCTGTGGAAAACTCTCCCGCTGCACGGCCACACAGAATCCCTGCCAGCGTTTATCATGACGGGTTTGTCAATCGAAGCGGACCCCGGATGGGGGCGCCCGAGAGGCTGGAGCCATCGGCATGAAGGACATCGCTTTCTGGATCCTGAACACGGCCCAGAGCCGCGGGGCGAGTTATTGCGATCTGCGCGTGGTGGATGAGCGCGCACGCACGGTCGCCACCAAGAACGGCAAGGTGGGGCACGCGTCGAACTCGGAGTCACTGGGCGTTGGTATCCGCGTGATTGCCGCCGGCGCCTGGGGTTTTGCCGCCACGCAAGACCTTTCCCGTGCCTCAGTCGAGGCCACTGCCGCCCGCGCCGTGGATGTGGCGCGCGCCTCCGCTCGGGTCAAGCAGCACGAGCTGCAGCTCGTGCCCGAAAGGGCCTATGTGGACGAGTGGACCACTCCCTGCCAGGTCGATCCTTTCACCACTTCTATTGCCGATAATCTGGAGCTGCTGCTGAAGGTGGATTCCGAGCTGCGCGCCGTCGAAGGCGTCACGCTGGCCGAAGCCCTGCTCAGCTTCCGCCGCTACGAGCAGTGGTTCTACTCTTCCATCGGCTCGGACATCCACCAGACCAAGTTCATCACCGGCGCCGGCTACTCCGCCTGCGCCTTCGCAGGGGCGGAGATCCATAAGCGTTCCTATCCCAACTCCTTCGGCGGGCAGTACCAGAACAAGGGGTACGAGCTGGTGGAGGAGCTGAAGCTGGTGGAGAACGCGCGCCGCATCGCGGAAGAGACGGTGGCGCTGCACAAGGCCGACCAGTGCCCGGAAGGGACGTTCGACATCATCCTGGATTCGTCGCAGCTCGGGCTGCAGATCCATGAGTCGATCGGCCATCCCATCGAGCTCGACCGCGTGCTGGGCATGGAAGCCAACTTCGCCGGGACCTCGTTCCTCACCACCGACAAGCTGCGCCACCTGCGCTACGGCAGCGGTCTGGTCCACGTGGTCGCCGACGCGACCCTGGAACACGGCCCCGGCCTGGGAACATTCAAGTACGACGATGAAGGGGTGCCGGCGCAGTGTACGCCCATCATCACCCAGGGGCTGTTCACCGGGTATCTGTCCTCGCGCGAGACCGCGTCGGCGATCGGCGAAGACCATTCCAATGGCACCATGCGCGCCGAAGGCTGGAACCGCATTCCGCTCATCCGTATGACCAACATCAGCATTCTGCCGGGCGCCAAGCCACTGACACTGGAGGAGCTGATCGCTTCCACCGATCACGGCATCTTCTTCCAGACCAACCGCTCCTGGTCGATCGACGACAAGCGCTACAACTTCCAGTTCGGCACCGAGATCGGATGGGAGATCAAAGGGGGCAAGCTGGGACGCATGCTGAAGAATCCGTCCTACTCCGGTATCACCACCGAATTCTGGAATTCCATGGATGCCATCTGCTCGCGCGACCAGTGGACGCTGTGGGGTACGCCCAATTGTGGCAAAGGCCAGCCCATGCAGACCATGGGCACCGGACACGGCGCATCACCCGCAAGGTTCAGGAAGGTGAAGGTGGGGAGCGCGTATAAGGGAACGTAGCACTCAGCAGTCAGCACTCAGCGTTCAGCCAGGGGCAGCGAGGTGAAGCAACTGCTGAATGCTGATTGCTGAGTGCTGAATGCTGACCCACGAACAAGCCGAAGAGATCTTCCTGCGTCTGAGCCGCTTTTCGAACGCGGACGGGCTCGAAATGCTCATCGCCGGCGGCCACCATGCGCTGACGCGTTTCGCCAACAACACCATCCACCAGAACATCGACGAGGAGAACTACCTGGTCTCGGTGCGCGCCGTCACCGGCCGCAAGACCGCGCGCGCCACCACCAACAAGCTGGACGACGAAAGTCTGCGCCGCGCGGTAGAGTCGGCCGAGGCCATGACCGAGGTGCAGGTTGACGATCCCGACCTCCTGCCCCTGGCGCCAGCGTCGATGACCGACGGCCCCCCGACCAATCGCTACTTTGAACATACGGCCGCGCTCAGCCCGGAAGACCGGGCGCGCGCGGTCGAGGGCATTGTGGGCATCGCCAAGAGAAACGGCCTCACCACCGCCGGCATCTTCTCCAGCGCGCGATCGGTGGAGGCCATCATGAACTCTCGTGGCCTTTCCACCTTCCACGCCCAGACTTCCTCGGAGATCTCCATCACCATGCTGGCGGGCGATTCCTCCGGCTGGCAGAAGGCCAACTCGCCCGACGCGCGCAATCTCGACGCCGTGGCGCTGGCCGAGACCGCCGCCCGCAAGGCGCGCGATTCCGCCTCGCCGCGCGAGGTCCCGCCCGGCAAGTACACCGTAATTTTGGAGCCGGCCGCGGTGCTCGACCTGGTGGGCTACCTGTTCTTCGATTTCGGCGGTCTGGCCATCCTCGACCAGCGGTCGTTCCTCACCAACCGCGTGGGCACCAAGCTTTTCGGCGAAAACATTACGGTGGACGATAACGTGTACCACCCGCTGCAGTCAGGTGCGCCCTTCGACGGCGAAGGCGTGCATCGCCGGCCCATCCGGCTGATCGAGAATGGTGTGGTCCGGAACCTGGTTTATGCGCGCGCGACCGCCGAGAAGATGAAGAGTTCCGAACAGGCCTCCAAGGTCGGCCGCATCGGCCCCACCGGACATGGCTTTCCGCTGCCCAATGAGATCGGCGAAGCCCCCATGAACATCGTGTTTGATGCTGGCCCCGAAACTTCGCGGCGCAGCGTCGAGCAGATGGTCGCCTCCACCGACCGCGGCATCCTGGTGACGCGTTGCTGGTACATCCGCGAAGTCGATCCCTACGAGAAGATCCTTACCGGCATGACGCGCGACGGCACCTTCTACATCGAGGATGGCAAGCTGCGGCACGGGTTGCGCAACTTCCGCTTCAACCAGAGCCTCATCCACATGCTGAGCAACGTCACCGAAATGGGCACGCCGGTGCGGGCCAGCGGCGAGGAGTCATTCAACATGGTCGTGCCCGCCATGAAGGTGCGGAATTTCAATTTTACCGAGGTAACCAAATTCTAGGTGGTGGTACCCTAAAGTAACTTCTCGGAAACCGCGCAGCGGGTGTAAAAAAGGTCGATAGATCATCATTCTTTGCAGGTAATCCATGACTAGAATGCGTGAAACCGAAGATCTGCGGAGCGCGGCCCGTTTTCCCATCACGCTCCCGGTGGAAGTGAGGGCCGAAGAAGCGGCCAAATTGCAGGCGGAGACCAAGGATATCTCCGCGGGTGGCGTGCTGTTTTACATGGACAAGGCCATGGAGGTGGGCTCGCCAATCGAGTTCAACATCTCGTTGCCGGCCGCAGTCCTGGGCACTCCCAAGGACGTGAATGTGCTGTGCGTGGGCCGGGTGGTGCGCTGCTCAGACGAAGGCGACCGGCGCGCCGTGGCGGCTGTCATCGATGAGTACCGTTTTGAGCGGGCCTGAGGGTGAACCTGTCGTCACTCGGGTGTGAGCCATGGGGAACGAGCCAGCCAAACCGGAGAACAGCCAGCAGCCGGAGAAGCCGGTCCCGCCGGCGCCCAAGACTCAAACACCGGCCTCCGTCCCCAATCCCATCAAAATCCTGATCGCCGACAGCCAGGCCATCTACCGCGTGGGCATCCGCAAGATCTTCGCCCTGGAAGACGACCTGCGGGTGGTCGCCCAGGCCGAGAGCCTGGGGCAGACCCTGGCGGCCGCAGGCCGCTTCGAGCCCGACGTGGTGCTCATGGAGTCCGCCATCTCGCCTAACCCCGCCGGGGCGGTGGCCGAGGTCCAAAAGCGCGCACCCAATGCCAAGCTGGTGATCATTGCCGGCGAGTCAGACGAAGACGATACGGTGGAATACCTGCGCCGTGGCGTGCGCGGCATCATCAAGCGCTCGGTGGCCCCGGAGCTGCTCATCAAGTGCGTGCGCAAGGTCGCCGAAGGCGAGACCTGGCTGGATAACCAGGGGGTCAGCTGGGTGATCGAGGCCTACCGCACCCAGAGCGCCCATCCCTCCTCGGCCAAGCCCAAGGGCAGGCTCACCGACAAGGAATTACTTATCGTGGCCTGTGTCACCCAGGGCATGAAGAACAAGGAGATCGCCACCGAGGTCGGCACCACGGAGCAGGTGGTGAAGAATTATCTGCGCAAGGTGTACGACAAGCTCGGCGTCTCCGACCGCCTGGAGCTGGCGCTGTACTGCATCCATCACCGCCTGCTGCAAGGCGTCAAGGTGCCCCGTCCCGGTGAAGCCGCACCCGCCAAGCCGGCCACCGGCGTAGGCCCGGCCGAGCCCGTTTCCGCATCCAGCCATAAGGCGTAGGCGTTTCTAGTTCCTCGTTTCTCGTTCCTCGGGAGAAGCATGCCGCTGGCACCCTCTTCTTTTTCTCGCCTTGTAATCTGCAATCCCTTTTGATACCGTGACGGCGCGCTACCCGAGGGTTAGTAGCTCCGTCGCCAGTTCCCATCCGTTTCCCGCCTCATTCTTCGTTACCGCCGGGAGTGGCACATGAAGAAGAACATCGCCATCAACATCAATGGAGTCGAGCATCGGGCGCAGGTCGAGCCGCGCTTGCTGCTGGTGCACTTCCTGCGCGAGGTCGCCGGGTTCACCGGCACCCACATCGGCTGCGAGACCTCGTTGTGCGGCGCCTGCACCGTGCTGCTCGACGGGCGTGCCGTCAAATCCTGCACCGTGCTGGCCGTGCAGGCCGATGGGCGCAGCGTGACCACGATCGAAGGCCTGGCGCAAGGCAACCGCCTGCATGCCATCCAGGAAGGCTTCTGGGAGGAGCACGGCCTGCAGTGCGGATACTGCACCCCGGGCATGATCATGTGCGCGCATGACCTGCTAGAGCGTTCCGCCACGCCCACCGAGCAGGAGATCCGCCAAGCCCTGGACGGCAACCTGTGCCGCTGCACCGGCTACCAGCACATCGTCAACTCCGTGCAGGCAGCGGCGCGCAAGCTGGGCAAGCGCAAGGCCACGCGCGCGGTGGCGGCGGACTGAGGGGGAGGTGAGCCATGCCACGCAATGGAAAAGCCAACGGCAAGACCAATGGCAAAGGCAGCGGCCACTGGATAGGGCAGCGGTTCAAGCGCAAAGAAGACCCGCGGCTCATCCAGGGCATTAGCCATTACGCTGACGACCTGCGCCTTCCCGGCATGTTGCACTGCGCCTTCGTGCGCTCGCCGCACGCGCACGCCGTGATCCGTTCCCTCGATACGGCCTCGGCGCGGAGCGTGCCCGGCGTGGTCGCTGTGATCCTCGCCCAGGACCTCGAAGGCGTGGGCAACGTGCCCTGCGCCGGCGTCCTGCCCGATCTGAAGACGCCCGCGCATCCGCCCCTAGCGCGCGAGCGCGTGCGCTACGTAGGCGAGCCGGTAGCGGCGGTGGTCGCCGAGGACATGTATGCCGCCCGCGATGCCGCCGAGCTGGTGCAAGTGGAATACGATCCGCTGCCTGCTGTCGTGGACATGGAAAAGGCGCTGGCGAAGGATGCCGACCTGGTCCACCAGGAATTCAAGACCAACGTCGCCTACGTTCACCCGCTGAAGAACGGCGACATCAAAGGTGCGTTCAAGCGTGCTAACCGGATCGTGAAGGAACGACTGGTAAACCAGCGTCTGGCGCCGGTTTCCATGGAGCCGCGCGGTGTGGTCGCGCAATATCTGCCGGGCGAGCGGACGCTGACCGTCTGGTCCTCCACGCAGATCCCCCACCTGCTGAAGACGCAGATATCCCTCATGCTGGGCCTGCCCGAGACCTCGGTGCGCGTGGTGACGCCCGAAGTGGGCGGCGGCTTCGGCAGCAAGCTGAATGTTTACGGCGAAGAAGCCGTAGTGCCGTGGCTGGCAAGCAAGCTTGGCCGTCCAGTGAAGTGGATCGAGACGCGCCGAGAGAACATGCAGGCCACCATCCACGGGCGCGACCAGATCGCGTACCTCGAGCTGGCGCTCAAGCGTGACGGCACCATCCTCGGGCTGCGCGCGCGCATTCACGCCGACCTCGGCGCCTACTACCAGCTGCTCACGCCGGTTATCCCCACGCTCACGGCTCTCTTGATCACCGGCTGCTACAAGATTCCGGCGGTGGACATCGAGATCACCGGCGTGTTGACCAACAAGATGGCCACCGACGCTTACCGCGGCGCCGGCCGTCCCGAGGCCACCTACGTCATCGAGCGCATGGTGGACCTGGCGGCGCGTGAGCTAAAGATGGATCCGGTGGAGATCCGCCGCAAGAATTTCCCCAAGCCAACTGAGTTCCCCTACAACACTTCGACCGGCGTGATCTACGACTCCGCCAACTATCAGATGAGCCTGAAGCGCGCGCTCGATCTCGCCGGCTACACCAAGCTGCGGGCGCGGCAGAAAGCGGGATGGAAGCAGGGAAAGTACTACGGTATTGGGCTCTCCACCTATGTCGAGATCTGCGGCATGGGGCCGTCGTCGGCGATGCCCGCCGGCGGCTGGGAGAGCGCCACCGTCCGCGTCGAGCCCACAGGCAAAGTCACCGTGCTCACCGGCGCTTCGCCCCACGGCCAGGGGCAGGAGACCACCTTCGCCCAGCTCGTCGCCGACCGGTTCGGCTTGAGGCCCGAGGATGTGGCCGTCATCCACGGCGACACGGCGGCTGTGCCCTACGGCATCGGCACGTTCGGCAGCCGCGCCACGGCCGTGGGCGGCACTGCCGTCTACTACGCCACCGAGAAGATCAAGTCGAAGATGTCGGCTATCGCCGCCCACCTGATGGGCATCAAGCCCGATGGGCTGGTCTTCGGCAACGGCAAGATCGCAACCAAGGACAAGAAGAAGTCCGTGGGCTTTGGCGAAGTAGTCTCGGCCGCTTACATGGCGCGAACGCTGCCTCCCGGCATGGAACCCGGGCTCGAGGCGACGCACTTCTTTGAGCCGTCGAATTTCACCTATCCATTCGGCGCGCACGTCTGCTCGGTCGAGGTGGACCCCGAAACGGGCGAAACCAAGATCGAGAAATACGTGGCGGTGGATGACTGCGGCAACGTCATCAATCCGCTGCTGGTGGATGGTCAGATCCACGGCGGCATCGTCCAGGGCCTGGCCCAGGCGCTCTACGAGGAGGTCATCTACAACGAGGACGGCCAGCTCGTTACCGGCTCGCTCATGGACTACGCTCTGCCCAAGGCGGTGCACCAGCCACAGTTCGTACTCGACCGCACGGTGACGCCGTCGCCCGTCAACCCGATGGGGGTGAAGGGCGTGGGCGAAGCCGGCACCATCGGGTCCTGCCCGGCGGTGGTCAACGCGGTGTGCGACGCGCTCTCTCCGCTCGGCATTAAGCACATCGACATGCCCTTGAAGCCGGAGAAGGTCTGGCGCGCCATCCAGAAGGCGCAAACCCCGCCTGCGGCCGGAAAGAGGAGTCGCGCCCAGAGTCGGGCAAGGAGGACGGCATGATCCCGGCGGCTTTCAGCTACGAGTCTCCCCGCACCTTGAAGGAAGCGCTGGCGCTGCTCGAGTCCAATCCCAATGCCAAGCTGCTGGCCGGCGGACACAGCCTGCTGCCGGCCATGAAGCTGCGCCTGGCCACGCCCCCGGCACTCATCGACCTGGGCCGCATCCCCGACCTGAATTACATCCGCGATACCGGCGACCACCTGGCGATTGGCGCGCTGACGCCGCACGCCGCAGTAGCATCGTCGGAGCTGCTGCACCGGATGTCGCCGCTCCTGGCCGAAGCGGCGGACTCGATCGGCGACGTGCAGGTGCGCAACCGCGGGACTATCGGCGGGAGCCTGGCGCAGGCGCATCCTAACGCCGATTATCCCGCGGCTATCCTCGCGCTCGACGCCGAGATCGTTACCCTCAGCCGCACCGGCGAGCACGTCATCCCGGCGCGCGAGTTCTTCACCGGGATGTTTACCACGGCGCTGAGCGCGAATGAAATCATCACGGAAGTGCGCGTGCCCAAGACCACGGGCGCGGGTGCGGCGTACAAGAAATTCGCTCACCCCGCTTCGGGATACGCAGTGGTGGGCGTGGCCACGGTGGTGCGGAAGCATGGAAACGCCATCGAGTCGGCGGCGATTGGCATCACTGGCGTGTCTGGAACGCCGTACCGAGCCACGGCAGTGGAGAACGCATTGCGCGGAAAGCCGGCGAGCGCCATCGCCGATGCCTCGCGGCGCGCCGCCGACGGTATTGAGGCCATCGGCGACACCTTCGCCTCGCCCGGCTACCGTCGCCACCTGGCCATGGTCTTCACACGGCGGGCGCTGGAGACGGCGCTGGCGCGGGCGCGCGCGAAATAAGGAGATCGTAGCGCCGGTGACTCGCCGGCTGTCGCGGCGGCCTCGGGCCGCCGCTTTTTCCTCGCGCCTGCATTTGGTGCCGGCTTCCCCTCTGATATCCTTAGCTGGCAGAATCAATCGACGGAGAGAGCCATCGTGAAAGGTGACGCGAAGGTCATCGCTGTGCTCAACGAAGTGCTGAAGGCCGAGCTGACGGCCATCAACCAGTATTTCCTGCACTCCGAGATGTGCGAGAACTGGGGCTACCATCGCCTGGCGGAGGAGACCAAGAAGGAATCCCTCGGCGAGATGAAGCACGCCGAGATCGTGATGGAGCGTATCCTGCTGCTCGACGGCACCCCTAACATGAGCGCCTACTTCAAGATCAACATCGGGCAGAACGTCAAGCAGCAATTCCAGAACGATCTGCAGCTCGAGCTCGATGCGGTGAAGCGCTTGAACGCCGGCATCGCCACCTGCGTCGCGGCCAAGGACAACGGTTCGCGCGAGCTGCTGGAGAAGATCCTGGTCGAAGAGGAAGAGCACATCGACCACCTGGAAGCGCAACTGCACGCCATCGGCGAGATCGGGCTCGACAATTACCTCGCTCAGCAATTGCACAGCGACGAAAAGTAGGGCTGTAGAGACGTGGCTTGCTAGGTCTCCACGGCAGGTTGATCCGGAGGTCCCTCGACTCCGCTCGGGGCAGGCTTAGCAGGCTCCCACTCCCCAGAGCTGTGCCCAGGGAGCTGACGCCCGCTAAGCGCCTCAAGTTGCGGCCCCGCTCCTCCCGCCCTACAATCGAAGAGTTCGCCGAAAGCCTGCTTTGTTCTGCCGCTAATTCGTGTCCGGAGAGATGGCCGAGTGGCTGAAGGCGCACGCTTGGAAAGCGTGTATACGGGAAACCGTATCGTGGGTTCGAATCCCACTCTCTCCGCCAGCCCCTTTTGATCGTGGGGCTTAGCCTGCATCAGTTCCACGATCAGTTCCAACGGAGAGCTCGGACTCGTCCGAAACTGCATATTCCGCCCGTCTGTTGCATGAGGAGATGGCCGCATCTCGATTTCACTCAGGAGAGCAGATGGCCGCAAAAAGAATTTATTGCAACCTCACGAAATACGTCAAGGTAGGGGCGAACCGCTGGCAATACTGTCCCGTGTCCCGGGGTAAAACCGGCAGGGTGAAGCAAGACCTCGTCGTGGTAGATGGCCATGCTGCACATCACCCGGAGGGGTATTACGCGCTTGACTGGCGGGAAGGCGGCAAGCGTCGTCGGAAGTCCCTCGGCAAGAATGCCGGGGCGGCGCAAGAGGCACAAGAGCGCCAGATGGCCTTCCTGCAGGCCCGAGCAAATGGCGTAGCTGTGGTTGCCGAAGAGCCGCCGGGGGCGAGCCTGACGGTTCAAGATGCCTGCTAAGAATTCCTCGCGGAAATTTGTCTGCAGCGATCTCCCAAAACATTGAAGCAATACC
>JAHFUA010000024.1 GCA_023265315.1 Acidobacteriota bacterium
TCGGTCGGCGGAAGAATGACAATTTCGCGAGGGACGGTTCGTCCCGGCCGCCGTTGCGCGCCTGCTGGCCCTCCTGTAACCTGAATTCGAAGTGGATCATCCCTGTCACCGCTGCCGTGTGAGCGTGGAGGACGGCGTGGCCTTCTGCCCGCACTGTGGCGCTCCCCAGATACGCGTCTCCGCCACGGGTGGCGAGCAGGCGGTTATGCCGTCGTTTCCCCCCGATACGCCGGACGAAGTACAACCTCCGGCCCAGCCTGTGCCTTTAGCAACCGTCCCGCCGGAAAAGATCGACTGGCGGCAAGGGGTACGCACTTCGGCGCTGGCCGGACTGCTGCTCGCACTGGCCATCTTTTTCGTGCCGGTGATCGTTGCCGGCATCGGATTCCTTCTCCGCCTGGGACAGGGTGCGATCGGACTGCTGGTGTTGCTGGCGAGCTGGTGCTGCATGCTGGTCGCGGGAGCGCTGGCCGTCCGCTTTTACCGCCGGCGCCGTCCGCAAACCACCATCAGCGCCGGCATGGGCGCGCGCCTGGGGGCGGCCAGCGGCTTGCTGGGCTTCTTCTTCTACAGTATTCCCCAGGCACTGCGCCTGGCCTTCTTCCACCTGGGCGGTTCGGTACGGGAAGCCATGCAGAAGGCGATCGAGCAGTCGGCCGCCCAGAGCCCCGACCCCAAAGCCCAGGAAATAATGCGTAACCTCATGTCTCCCGGGGCTTTAGCCGCATTTCTCACCCTGCTGGTGGTGCTCTTCTTCCTGGCCTTCCTGGTCCTTTCCAGCCTGGGGGGAGCGATTGGCGCCTCGGTCTGGGGAAATAAGGAATCCTCGTAGGTGAGCAGCCGTCGGTGGTCGGCCTTCGGTAGTCGGCCGCCAGGGGCTTCGCCTACACCAGCTTTGGCCGACGACCGACAGCCGACGACCGACGAGGCATTTCACGGTCAGCCCGATGACTTCTTGCCGGGCTTCCTGTGCAGCGCGTAGAATGCAGCTTCTTTCGAAAGCATCTGGGCTGATTTTGAGGTAGGTCCGCTATGAGTTCGCAACCCAAAGCCGAATCGTCGCCCATCGAGGACAGGGACTTGCTGATGTCCGCCTCCGAGATCCAGCGCACGCTGGTGCGCCTCGCCCATGAAGTGATGGAGAAGAACAACGGGGTGGAAGGTTTGGCGCTGGTCGGCATCCGCCGCCGCGGGGTTCCCCTGGCGCAGCGCATCGCCAAGGTCATCAACCAGATCGAGCACACGCAGATTCCGGTAGGCAGCCTGGACATCACCCTCTACCGCGATGACCTCTCCACCGTCGGCCCCAAGCCGCTGGTGCAGAAGAGCGACCTGGAATTCTCGGTGGCGGGAAAGAACGTCATCCTGGTGGACGACGTGCTCTACACCGGACGCACCACGCGGGCGGCCCTCGATGCCCTGTTCGACCACGGACGTCCGGCGCGGGTGCAACTGCTGGTGCTCATTGACCGCGGCCACCGCGAGCTTCCCATCGAAGCCGCCTTCATCGGGCGCAAGGTGCAGACCACCGATGCGCAGATCGTGGAAGTGAAGCTGAAGGAAGTGGACAACCTCGAGAAGGTGCAGTTGGTGGAGAGAAGCGACCGCGGCCCGACGCGATGAAGAAAAGCCGGTCTTTGCTCGGCATTGAACAGCTCGAGCCCGCCGAGATCAGCCGCGTGCTTCGCCTGGCGCGGCGCATGCACGGCGCTCGGCCACGTCCCCTGCTTCGCAACCGCCGCATCGCTCTTCTTTTCTACGAGCCTTCCACGCGCACACGGGTATCGTTCGAGTTTGCCGCCAAGGCGCTGGGGGCGATCACCACGCTAGTACAGGCCACCGCCTCCAGCATCGAGAAGGGTGAGTCGCTGGTGGATACGGGCCTGACCCTGCGCGCCACCGGCGCCGACGCCATTGTGATCCGGCATCCTTCCTCCGGCGCACCCCACCTGCTGGCCCGCCACCTCGATATCCCGGTGATCAATGCCGGCGACGGCATGCACGAGCACCCCACGCAGGCCCTGCTCGACGCTTACACCATCCTGCGTCACCGAAAACAACTGCGCGGGTTGAAGATCGCCATCGTCGGCGACATTTATCACAGCCGGGTGGCGCGCTCCAACATTCACCTGCTCAGCAAATGTGGTGCCCAGGTGGTGTTGTGCGGACCGCCGGAGTTGCTGCCCGAGGTCGCCGCCAGCCTGGGTCCGGGCGTGCGGATAACTCGCCATATCGACGAAGCATTGCGCGGAGCTGACGTGGTCATGGTGTTGCGCGTGCAGCAGGAGCGGCTGGCCGGACTCCAGCTCCACATGGACGAATACATCGCCGGATACCAGGTCACCCCGGAACGGATGCGCCTGGCCAAGCGCGACGCCATCCTCATGCATCCCGGGCCGATGATCCGGGGCGCAGAGCTCGCCGGCGACCTGGCGGACACGCCCGCCTCGGTGATCACCGAGCAGGTTGCCAACGGCGTCTGCGTCCGCATGGCCGTGCTGCTGACGGCGCTGGGAGCCGCACCATGAAGATTTTTTCGCCGCGGATAGCTTGCCCCGAGCGAGTCGAGGGGCGGATCAACGCGGATTGTGGATTTGTTTTTCACAGAGGCATGGGTGGAACAGGCTTCCAGCCCTGCATAATGGCGCCCCGATAGCGTTCGGCTTCAGCCGCTGAGGGACCGTCCGCGCCTGGTCATTACCTCAGGGGCTGAAGCCCATAATTCAAAGGGTCACATGAATGCAGGCCTGAAGGCCTGCTCTACCCAGCGAATTGGGTTTAGCCAAGGGCCGAAGGCCAAGAGCCAAGAGCTAAGAGCATTTCATGACGCCCAAGTCCAGCTCGCGTTCAACGTCGCTCCTCATCAAAGGCGGCCGTGTCATCGATCCTGCCAACAAGATCGACGCCAACATGGACGTGCTGCTGCGCGAGGGCCGCGTGGCTGAGGTGGCGCCGCGCAACAAGCTGCGCGGTTCCGCCGACCAGAGCTTCAACGCTCGCGGATTGATCGTCGCCCCCGGCTTCATCGACCTGCACGTGCACCTGCGGGAGCCCGGCCAGTCCTACAAGGAAACCATCGCCACCGGCACGGCGGCGGCGGCGGCCGGTGGCTTCACCGCGGTCTGCGCGATGCCCAACACTGTGCCCGTCGCCGATACGCCGGAGATTATCGCCTGGATCACCGACGCGGCGCGCGGCGCCGTGGTCAACGTCTTTCCCATTGCGGCAGCGACGGAGGGCAGCCGGGGCGAGCGGCTCACCGATTTCCGCGCCCTGCAGCGCGCCGGCGCCGTGGCGGTGACTGACGACGGCCGTCCCATCCTGCACGACGACGTCATGCGCCAAGCCCTGGCTGCCGCCGCGCAACTCGGCATCCCCGTGGTGCAGCATGCGGAAGACACCCGCCTCACCGCCGGCTGTTCGGTCAACGAAGGCGAGGCATCGTTCCGCCTGGGTCTGCGCGGCATGAGCGCGGAGGCAGAAGCGGCGATCGTGGAACGCGACACCACGCTGGCCAAGAACGCCAACGCGCATCTGCACGTCGCCCACGTCTCCACCGCCGCGGCCCTCAAGCCCATCCGCCGCGGCAAGCGCAATCACGTGAACGTCACCTGCGAGGTCACACCCCACCACTTCACCCTCGTCGACGAGAACATCGGCGATTACGACACCCGCTTCAAGATGAACCCGCCGCTGCGCTCCGCCGCCGACCGCGAGGCGCTCATCGTGGCGCTGGCCGACGGCACCATCGACGCCATCGCCAGCGACCATGCCCCGCACGCGCGCTATGAGAAGGAAGTGGAGTTCGACCGCGCCGCCTTCGGCGTCACCGGCCTGGAGACCGCGCTGGCCCTGGCCCTCACCCGGCTGCACCGCGAAAAACGCCTGCCTTTGGCGCGCATCGTGGAACTGTTCTCGGCCGGGCCGGCGCGCGCCCTGAACCTGCGCGGCCGCGGCAGCCTGGCCCGCGGCGCTCCCGCCGACGTCACCATCTTCGATCCTGCGCAGCGCTGGACCTTCAACGCCGCGAAGTCCCTTTCGAAGTCGCGCAACACGCCCTTCGACGGCTGGCAGTTCACCGGCAAGGCCGTCGCCACCATCGTGGGCGGACAATTCGCCTATCGCGCCGATTAGGCTGTATGACGACAAGGGCGGATGCCGTCGAGGTGCTGCTGTTCGACGTCTTCGGCACCGTCATGGACTGGCGGACCAGCCTCCAGAAGTGGTTCCAGCGCTTCGGTCGGGAGCACAACCTCCAAGCCGATTGGGTTGAGCTGGTCGATGACTGGCGCGCGGCCTACCAGCCCTCGCTGGCGCGGGTGCGGCAAGGCGAACGGCCTTACGTTACGCTCGATGTGCTGCACCGCGAGTCCCTGGATTTGCTGCTCGCGCGCTACGGCCTTAGCGGCGTGTCGGAAAGCGATCGCCGGCGGATGGCGCGCGCCTGGCGCTGCCTCGATCCGTGGCCGGACACCGTCGCCGGGCTCACGCGCCTGAAGCGCAAGTACGTGATTGGCACGCTGTCCAACGGCGGGCTGGGGCTGCTGGTGGACCTGGCGAAGTTCGCCGGGTTGCCGTGGGACGTAGTCCTCTCCGCCGATCTGTTCCAGCACTACAAGCCCGATGCGGCAGTGTATCGGGGCGCGCCTGCTTTGCTCGCGCGCCCTCCCAGCGCCCTGATGCTGGTGGCCGCGCACAACTATGACTTGGCCGCTGCCCGCTCCCACGGCTACCGCACGGCATTCGTCGCGCGTCCCACGGAGTACGGCCCGCGGCAGAAGGCGGACTCCGCTCCGAAAGACGCGTGGGACTATGTGGTCACGAGCCTGGAGGAGCTAGCGGAGAAAATGGGTGCGTGAGATGACAATGCCACCCTCGCTTCTCGCGAACAGTGTCATTCTTCCGCGAGCGAAGCGAAGCGGGAGAATCTAGCGTATCAGCTCACACCACCGCCGTCGGTCGCGGAAACGACGTCGTTAGATCCTCCGCTCGGCTTCGCCTCGCGAAGGATGACACCGTAAGGAGAGACTTGCCCTCCTGAAAACCGAGTATCCATCAGCGCTGTAAGAGCTAACAGCTAAGAGCCGCCCTTAGATAATCCCCATGCGCTTGCCGACCTGGCGCAGCACGTCGAGCGCCTGCTCGAGTTGGTCGCGGGTGTGGGTGGCGGTCATGATGGTGCGCACACGCGCCTTGCCTTCGGGCACGGTGGGGAAGGCGATGCCGGTGCCCATCACGCCCTCTGTGAAAAGCTCGCGCGAGAACTCCATGGTGCGGGCGCCGTTGCCGATGATGATGGGCGTGATCGGGGTCTCGCTGGCGGGCGTGTTCACCCCGCCGATGTTGAAACCCAGCCCACCCAGCTCCTTCTTCCAGAAGCGTGTGTTCTCCCATAGCTTCTCGATACGCTCGGGCTCTTCTTCCAGCACCTCGAAGGCGGCGATGCAGGTAGCCGCGACCGACGGCGGATGCGAGGTGGAGAACAGGAACGGCCGCGCCCGGTGATAGAGGAAATCGATCAGGTCGTGGGAGCCGCAGACGTAGCCGCCGAGCGCGCCGATGGCCTTCGACAGCGTGCCCACCTGGATGTCCACGCGCCCGTGCACCTTGTAGTGGTCGATGGTGCCGCGGCCATTGCGGCCCAACACGCCCGAGGCGTGGGCGTCGTCCACCATCATGATGGCGCCGTATTTCTCGGCCAGGTCGCAGAGCGCGGGCAGCGGCGCGATGTCGCCGTCCATGGAGAAGACGCCGTCGGTGATCAGCAGCTTGTGGCCGGGCTTGCCGGCCACTTCCTTGAGCAGCTCTTCGGCGTGCGCGGTGTCTTTGTGGCGGAAGACTTTGATGGTGGCGCGCGACAGTCGTGCGCCGTCGATGATGGAGGCGTGGTTTAGCTCGTCGGAGACGATGAAGTCGTCTTTGCCCAGGACGGCGGCCACCGTGCCCGCGTTGGCGGCGAAGCCTGACTGAAAGACCACCGAAGCTTCCACGTTCTTGAAGCGCGCGATCTTCTCCTCCAGCTCCATGTGGATCTTCATGGTGCCGGCGATGGTGCGCACCGCGCCCGAGCCCACGCCATATTTCTTCGTGGCCTCGATGGCGGCCTGACGCAGCTTGGGGTGGGTGGCGAGGCCGAGATAGTTGTTCGAGGCCAGGTTGATGACCTTCTTGCCATCGAAGGTGCAGACGGGCGCCGGCTCGTCTGCGAGCACCCGCAGGCGGAAGTGCGTGCCCTTCTTCTTGAGTTCGTTCAGTTGCTCGGAAAGATAGGAAAGCTGGGAGCGCGAGGACGTGTGCGTGGCCATAGCGGGATAAGTGTAATACGTCGTCGGCTGTCGGTCGTCGGCCGCTACGAGCGTTTCCTGCGCCCGCTTTGGCCGACGACCAACGACCGACGACCGACGACTTCCCTCTTGACTTTCCCTCATAACTGACCGATAGTCATATATGGCTATGGTTCCGACTTCCGCCACCGTGCCATCCCCTGGGGGGGCGCGTCCCGGCCGCCGCCAGCGCCGGCACGCCGAGATGCGCGACCGCATCTTCCGCGCCGCCCTCGGGCTCTTCGCCGAGCACGGCTTCCAGGCCACCACGGTGGAGGACATCACCGAAGCCGCCGACGTGGGCAAGGGCACCTTCTTCAACTATTTTCGCAATAAGGAGGACGTGCTGAGCGCGCTGGCCGAGGTACAGCTCGACAAGTACGCCCATGCCATCGAAGCGGCGGAGAGCGGCGCGCTCACCCCGCGCCAGGCGCTGCGCGCCCTGTGGCTGCGCCTGCCCGAGGAGCCGGGACGCAGCCAGGCGCTGGTCCGCAGCCTGATGGTGGTGTTCCTGACCAGTCAGCCGATACGCGAGAAGATGACGCGCAGTCTCGAGCAGGGGCGCGAGATGCTGGCGCGCCTGTTCGCGCGCGCGCAGGCACGCGGGGAAGCGCGGCGCGACCGCCGTCCGCAGGAGCTGGCGCTGGCCTTCCAGCAGAAGCTGATGGGCAGCGCACTGGTGTGGACGCTGCATCGGCCCACGCCGCTCAAACCCTGGCTGGAAGCCAGCTTTGAAGACTTCTGGCATGGCGCCGGTACTCAAGGCGCCCGGACGCGAAAGGGGCGCAGGTCATGAAACGAAAACTCATCCTCGTACTGCTGCTGGCGGCGGCCGTGGCCGCGGCCGCCGCCTTCATCTATCCGCGGCTGTTCCGCAAGACGCAGGACACAAACACGCTGCGTCTCTCCGGCAACATCGAGGCGCACGAGAGCGTGGTGGGCTTCAAGGTGCAGGGAAGGATCATCGAGCTGCCGGTCCAGGAGGGACAGTGGGTGGACGCGGGCGCGCTGCTGGCGCGGCTCGATGGCGGCGACTACCGCCGCCAGGCCGAGGTGGACGAGGCTGCGCTGCGGGTGCAGCGGGCACAGCTCGCGCTGGGATTGGCGGGCACGCGGAGCCAGGAATTGAAGGCGGCGCAGCAGTCGCTCCTGGACGCCAAGGCTGATCTGGAACAGAAGAAGCTGGACTACGATCGCGCCGAGACCCTCTTCCGCGAGCGCGTGGGCTCCCAGCAGGAGCGCGACCAGGCCGACACCAATCTGAAGCGGGCGGCGGCCACCTATCGCCGCGCCCAGGAGATGTACGACCAGGCGCGCGAGGGCACGCGCCGTGAGCAGTTGGCGGTGGACCGCGCCTCGGTTCTCCAGGCAGAAGAGAAGCTTCGGGTGTCGAAGCTGAATGTCGAGTACACGGTGCTGCACGCGCCCGTAGCGGGCGTGGTGGTGGTGCGCGACGCCGAGTTGGGCGAAGTCGTAGCGCCCAACACGCCGGTGGTCACCATCGCCGACCTCGATCACCTGTGGCTGCGGGCCTACGTCAGCGAGACCGACCTCGGCCGCGTGCGCTGGGGACAGGAAGCCACGGTGCGCACCGACACCTTCCCGGGCAAGAGCTACCGCGGGCGCATCTCGTTCATCTCCGACAAGGCGGAGTTCACGCCTAAGAGCGTGCAGACGTTCAAAGAGCGGGTGACGCTGGTTTATCGCATCAAGATCGAGGTCGAGAACCCGAACCACGAGTTGAAGCCGGGCATGCCGGCCGATGCGACGATTGAACTGGCAAAGCAGTGAGCGCCGAGATCCAACCCGTCATCGAGTTGCGCGGGTTGACGAAGAGCTTTCCCGGCGTGCGCGCGGTCGATGGCTTGAGCTTTGAGGTGAGCGCGGGAGAGATCTTCGGACTGGTCGGACCGGATGGCGCCGGCAAGACCACCACGCTGCGCATGCTCGCCGGCGTGCTGGCGCCCGACGCGGGGACGGCCGTGGTCGCGGGATTCGACGTCGCCCGCGATCCCGAAGCTGTGAAGCGCCACATCAGCTACATGCCGCAACGCTTCGGCCTGTATGAAGACCTCACCGTGGACGAAAACATCCGCTTCTACGCCGACCTGTTCGGCGTTTCCGCCGCCGAGCGCGAGCAACAGGCCGCGCGGCTGCTCGCCGCCGCCGGCATGAGCGAGTTCCGCGCCCGGCTGGCGGGGAAGCTCTCCGGCGGCATGAAGCAGAAGCTCGGCCTGGTGTGCGCGCTGGTGCACACGCCGAGGGTGATCCTGCTGGACGAGCCGACCACGGGCGTGGACCCGGTTTCGCGGCGGGATTTCTGGCGCATCCTTTATTCGCTGCTGGCGGAAGGCGTTGCCATCCTGACCTCGACCGCCTACCTCGACGAAGCCGAGCGCTGCCATCGCGTGGCTCTGCTGCACCAGGGACATCTCCTATTCTGCGACAAGCCGGAAGAATTGAAGAACCGGCTGCGCGGCGCCGTGCTGGCGGTGCGTTCGGCCGAGCCGCGGGCGGTGCGCGATCAGTTGCAAGGCGCGCCGGGGATCTCCAGCCTGGTGATGACCGGTGACGGCGTGCATTTGGTGGTGGACGACGCCGCGCGGCGCGCACCGGAACTCCGGGCGCGGCTCACCGCTTCCGGCACTGGATTCGAGAACATCGAGCAGGTCGCGCCGTCGATTGAAGATCTGTTCGTGCACGCCGTCACCGGAGGCCAAGCGGCATGAACGGCAACGGCCACTCCGTCTCGGTTCGCGACCTGGTCAAGAAGTTTGGGGACTTCACCGCCGTGGACCACATCAACCTGGAAACCAGCCGGGGAGAGGTGTTCGGCTTTCTGGGTCCGAACGGCGCGGGCAAGTCCACCACCATCCGCATACTCTGCGGGCTGCTGCGGCCCACGTCGGGAACTGCGATGGTGGCCGGACACGACGTCGCGCAAGAGCCCGAAGTGGTGCGGCAGCACATCGGCTACATGTCACAGAAGTTTTCCCTGTACAACGACCTGCGCGTGATCGAGAACCTGCGGTTCTTCGCCGGGCTCTATAACGTCCCGCACGATCTGGTCGAGAAGCGCATGGGCTGGGCGCTGGAAATGGCAGGGCTTACCGACCGCGGACACCTGATGACCGGCACGCTCCCCGGAGGATGGAAACAGCGGCTGGCGCTGGGATGCGCCGTGCTCCACCAGCCGCCTATCGTCTTCCTGGACGAGCCCACGTCGGGCGTGGATCCCATTTCGCGTCGGCAGTTCTGGGAGCTGATTCACCACATGGCGGGCGAGGGCGTCACCGTGTTCGTCACCACGCACTACATGGAGGAAGCCGAGTACTGCAACCGGCTGGCGCTGATCGAGCGCGGACGCATCGTGGCGCTGGGCACGCCGGGGGAACTCAAGCAGCGGTCGATGAAGGGCGAGTTGCTGCTCGTCGAGTGCGCGCCCTTGGGACAAGCCGTGGAACTTGCGCAGCAGGCGCCGGGTGTGCTGGATGCGGCCGTGTTCGGCAACGCGTTGCACCTGGTGGTCCGGGAGGCGGCAACCGCGATCCCAGCGCTGCGCGAGTACCTGGGCCAGCGTGGAGTCACGGTCAGCGGCATCGAACCCATCCGTCCCACGCTGGAGGACGTCTTCGTGTCGCTGACGGCGGGGCGGAAGGAGGCGGCATGAGCTGGCGGCGCCTGGCCGCGGTGGCCCGCAAGGAGCTAATCCAGATCTGGCGCGACTCGCGCAGCCTGGGGATCGTGCTGGTGATGCCGGTGGCGATGATGCTGCTGTTCGGCTACGGCGTCTCGCTCGACATGAAGCACATTCCCGTCTGCGTCTTCGACCGTGAGGGCAGCCAGCAAAGCCAGGACCTGCTGAAGCGCTTCCAGGCTTCCGAATATTTCGACGTAGTCCGAGCAGTGGACAACTATCCCGCGCTGGTCGCGGCTATTGATTCCGGCGAGGCGCGGATCGGGCTGGTGGTCCCGCCTGATTTTTCCGAACGCCTGCGCGGCGGCCAGACGGCGAGCGTGCAGGCCATTGTGGACGCCACTGACGACAACACCGCCAACCTCGCCTCCGGCTACAGCAACGCCGTGGTGCGCGGCTTCTCCCAGGAAGTGCAACTGGACTGGCTGCGGCAGCAAGGGCGTCCCGCACCCAACCCGCCCATCTCGGTGGACGCGCGCACCTGGTTCAATGAGGACTTGGAGAGCAAGGCGTTCATCGTGCCAGGGGTGCTGGCGCTGGTGATGTCTGTGATCGGGGCGTTCCTCACCTCGCTCACCATCGCCCGCGAGTGGGAACGTGGCACGATGGAGCAATTGATCTCGACCCCGGTCACCCCGCTGGAAATCATGCTCGGCAAGCTGACGCCGTACTTTGTCATCGGCATGCTGAACACGGGGGTTTGCGCAGCGATCGCCATCTGGTGGTTTGAGGTTCCGTTCCGCGGCAGCCTGGCGACGCTATTCGTCAGTTCCGCGCTGTTCATGGTGGTGGTGCTGGGGCTGGGGTTCTTCATCTCGGTGATCGGCAAATCACAACTGGCGGCGAGCCAGATGGCATTGGTGGCGACCTTTCTGCCCGCATTCCTGCTGTCGGGGTTCCTGTTCTCGATCGAGCAGATGCCGGCCCCAATCCGCGCCGTCACGCGCCTGATTCCGGCGCGCTACTTCGTTTCCATCCTGAAGAGCGTCTTCCTGAAGGGCTCCAGCCTAGCGCTGCTCGAAGGCGAGCTTTTGGCGCTGGCGCTTTTCGCGGCGGTGCTGACGCTGGTGGCGACGCACTCGTTCAAGAAGAAGCTAGGTTGAGGAGGGAGCGATGCTGAACCGGCTGCGGCAGATGCTGATCAAGGAATTCCTCCAGGTCTTTCGCGACAAGCGCGCGCTGTGGGTGCTGGTCGGTCCGCCCATCATCCAGATGCTGATCTTCGGCTACGCCGCCACCTTCCAGATCCGCCACGTGCCCACGGCGGTGCTCGACCTCGACCACAGCCAGGAGAGCCGGGAACTGATCTCGCGCTTCACCGCCAGCCCTTACTTCGACGTGCGTGCGCAGCTCACCAACCGCAAGCAGATCCGCGAGATGATCGACCGCGGGCAGGCGACGGTGGCGCTCCAGATCCATCCCGGGTTCGCGGCCAGATTGCGCAAAGGCCAGACCGCCCCGGTGCAAGTGATCCTGGACGGCAGCAACTCCAACACCGCGCTGATCGCGCTCGGCTACGTGAACCAGATCGCCAATGGCTTTGCGCGCGACTATCAGCGCGACGCCATGTTGCGCTCCTCACCGTTCCTGGCCGCGCGCCTGCCGGCAGTCGAGCTGGAGCAACGGCCGTGGTTCAATCCTGATTTGGAGAGCCGGTGGTTCTTCGTGCCGGGGGTGATCGGCAGCCTGACGCTGGTGATGGTGACGGTGCTCACCGCCTTTGCCGTGGTGCGCGAACGGGAGATCGGAACGCTGGAGCAGATCATGGTCACGCCCATCCGGCCGCGCGAGTTCATCCTGGGCAAAACGCTGCCGTTCTTCCTCATCGGGCTGGCAGATGCAGGCATGATCGGCCTGGTGGGCACGCTGTGGTTCCAGGTGCCGTTTCGCGGCAGCCTGGCCGTGCTGGCGCTGGGGATGGTGCTGTTCCTGCTGTGCATGCTGGGAATCGGCCTGTTCATCTCCACGGTTTCGACGACCCAGCAGCAGGCCATGGTCACCGCCTTCTTCTTCATCATGCCGGCAATCACTTTTTCCGGATTCGGGTTCCCCATCGCCAGCATGCCGGCGTTTGTGCAGTGGCTGACGTACCTCGATCCCTTGCGCTACCTGCTGGTGGTGCTGCGCGGCGTGTACCTGAAGGACATTGGCCTGGATGTGCTGTGGCCGCAAATGGCGGCCATGGCCGTGCTGGGAACGGCGCTGCTGACCGTCAGCGTGCTAAGGTTCCGGAAATCGCTCGACTAGCTCAGATTTTTCCTCGCAGGAAAACCCTTGTGCGTTTGTGCACATCCAGGAAAACGGATTGTGGTTTTAAGTAGTTCCGAGGAATCAAAACAGTGTTCTTCATAGTCAAATGACCCGTGGCAACTCAAGAGAGAAGCGCTGGGATCCCTGGCTGGGATTGGCTGCCTGGCTGATTGTTTGCTTTGCCGTGGCGGCGATCGGATCGGCGCTGACCGCCACCTCGGTGCGGACCTGGTATCCCGGTCTGCATAAGCCGGCCCTCACTCCGCCGGCTTGGGTTTTCGGGCCGGCGTGGGGAGCGCTCTACGCCATGATGGCGGTCGCCGCCTGGTTGGTCTGGCGCCCGGCAGGATGGTCCGGAGCGGGATCGGCTCTGGCCTTGTTCGCGATCCAGTTGGCGCTCAATGTGGCGTGGTCGGGCGTGTTCTTCGGGCTGAAGAGCCCGGGTCCGGCATTCGCAGAGATCGTCGCGCTGTGGCTGGCGATCGCCGCCACCTGTGCCGCATTCTTTCCCCGCTCGGCGGCCGCGGGATGGCTGTTAGTGCCCTACCTGGCATGGGTGAGTTTTGCGGCGTATCTGAACTTCGCCATCTGGCGGCTGAACCGGGTGGGCCCGTGAATGTGCTGGTCACCGGGGCTACCGGCTATATTGGCGGCGAACTGGTCCCGCGTTTGCTGGCGCAGGGGCACAGCGTTACCTGCATGGTGCGCTCGGTAGCGCGAGCGCAGGGGCGCATGCATCCAGGCGCGCGCCTGGTCGAAGGCGACGTTCTGCGTTCTGAAACGTTGGTTCCGGCCTTGAAGAACGCCGATGTGGCCTACTACCTCATCCACTCCATGGGCGAGGGGGAGGAAGCATTCGAGACCAGGGACCGCGATGGCGCCGCCAATTTCGCGGTTGCCGCCAAAGCGGCGGGCGTGCAGCGCATCATCTATCTGGGCGCGCTGGGGAACGCGGACAGCCGCCTGTCACCCCACCTGAAAAGCCGGCAGGAGACGGGGAACGTGTTGCGGCGTCTGGGCCCCCCGGTGACCGAATTCCGCGCCGCCATCATCGTGGGCGGCGGCAGCGTGTCGTTCGAGATCATTCGCCATCTAAGCGAGCGGCTGCCGGTGATGGTGTGCCCGCGCTGGGTCAGCACGCGCGTGCAGCCCATCGCCATCGCCGACGTGCTGAACTACCTGGTGGAGGCGCTCCACCAGCCGCGCTGTGTTGGCGAGATCATCGACATCGGCGGGGCCAGTGTCGAGACTTACGGCAGCATGATGCTGACTTACGCGCGCATCCGCGGACTGAAGCGCTGGTTGCTGCGCGTGCCCGTGCTGACACCAAGACTTTCATCCTACTGGCTGGATCTGGTCACGCCCATCCCGCCGTCGGTCAGCCGGCCACTGATTGAAGGCCTGCGCAGCGAAGTGGTGTGCAGGGATAGCAAGGCGCGCGAGATCTTCCCTGCGATCGTGCCGGCGGACTACGAAGCGGCGGTGCAGGCGGTGTTGGCGGCAGCGAAGCCGAACAGCAGCAACTTCACCACCGACTTGCCTGCGGACGGACACCGCCTGAGCCGCGTCCAAGGTTTCGTTTTCGATACTACCCAGCAGACGATTGGCGCTCGGGCGGAGAAGGTGTTCACGTTGCTGGACGGCATGGGGGGAGAGCGCGGCTGGTTCTACGCCGACTCACTGTGGCGCCTGCGCGGCTGGATCGACGGCTGGATAGGTGGCCCTGGGATGCGGCGTGGACGCTCTCCCGGCCGAACCCAGGCGGGCGGCAGGGTTGATTTCTGGCGGGTCGAAGACATGGTGGAGGGCCGGCGGATCCTGCTGCGGGCGGAGTCGCGGCTGCCGGGATCTGCCTGGTTGGAGTTCGCGCTGACTCCGCTGCCTGCGGAGCGCTGCCGGCTGCGGTGCACGTCCATCTTCCAGCCCCTGGGATTGGCGGGCGAGCTGTACTGGTGGATGCTCTACCCGATCCACCGTTTCATCTTTCGAGGCATGGTGCGCAAGATCGCATCGCAAGCGGAAGCGCCGGTTTGCCCTCTCCCACTCGAGGGTGTTTAACCACAGCCTGACCGCGCTTGGGCGCGCGCTTTTCCCCGGAATACAATCCTGCTCAGGCGCAACGTGATGGAAACAGCGGACGTGGTCATCGTCGGCGGAGGCATTGTCGGCTCCAGCATCGCCTACCACCTGACCGAGGCGGGATGCGCCAAGGTGCTGGTGGTCGAACGCGAGACGCATCAGGGGAAAGGTTCCACCGGCAAGAGCATGGGAGGAGTGCGGGCGCAATTCGCGACTCCGGTGAATATCCAGATGTCGCTGTATTCGATTCCCTTCTATGCCAGCTTCGACGAGCGGCTGGGCCACCCTGCCGGCTACAAGCCGCAGGGATACCTGTTCGTTGCCACCAGCGAGCGCCATCTCGAATATCTGCGGACGAACCAGGAGAAGCAGAAAGCTCTCGGCCTGACGACGGCGCGCATGGTGAGCGGCGATGAGATCACGAGCCGGTTCCCGCAACTGCGCGCCGATGACGTTGTGGGCGGCAGCTTCTGCTCGACCGATGGCTTTGTCGATCCCTACAGCGCCATGGTCGGGTTCATGACGCGCGCCGCGGAATCGGGAGCACGCTTGTGGCGAAATGCCGAGGTCACGGCCATCCACGCGGACAGTCGCGGCGTCACCAGCGTCGAGACCACGCGCGGGCCGGTGGCCACGCGCACCGTCGTCAATGCCGCCGGGCCTTGGGCGGCGCAGGTGGCCAAGCTCGCCGGCGTGGACCTGCCCGTCGAACCGCTGCGGCGCATGCTGGTGCCCACCGAGCCTTTCGACCAGTTCCCGCACACCGCGCCCATGATCATCGACATGTCCAACGGCTTCCACTTCCGGCCGGAGTCGCTGGGCTTCCTGCTGGCGTGGAACGATCCCGAGGAGACGCCCGGCTTCAAGACCGACTTCGAGCCGGGATTCATCGAGAAGGTGCTGACGCGCGCCGCCGGCCGCGTGCCCTGTTTCGAGAACCTGGCGGTGAATCCCAAGCGCGCCTGGGCTGGCCTGTATGAGATGACGCCCGACCACCATCCCATCCTCGGCCCGGTGGCGGCGGTCCCCGGGTTGTTTCTCGCCAACGGCTTCAGCGGACATGGCGTGATGCACGCGCCGGCTACTGGCAAAATTCTCTCCGACCTGATCGTCCACAAGAAATGCGACTTGGTGGATGCTCGCCTGCTCGCGCTCGATCGCTACCGCGAGGGTCGCCTGATCGAAGAGACTGCCGTTCTGTAGGTATTGATGTCCATACCTGGACCGCTCCGTCGATCCGGGACAGGACCAGTAAAGGGTGCTGCACCCTTTGCGGCGCAAAGGATGAGACACCCGCGTGTAGAATCGCGCTATTGATGTCTTCTCCCGCGGAATCCAATCGCAAGCCGACGCCCGGCCTGCTGC
This sequence comes from Acidobacteriota bacterium, assembly GCA_023265315.1. Lineage (GTDB taxonomy): Bacteria > Acidobacteriota > Terriglobia > Terriglobales > Acidobacteriaceae > JAHFUA01. The sequence goes on from JAHFUA010000024.1 coordinate 15,715, forward strand.
GGCGCGCGGCGCGGCTGCTGCGTCCCTCGCACGAGCACTCGGCGTTTTCCGCGACGCTGCTGCTGATGTCGGCGGTCATGCTCTCGCGCGTGATCGGCTACGTGCGCGAGGCCTATATCGCCTGGGCCTTCGGCGCCGGCCTGCAGACCGACGCCTACGTCGCGGCCTTCACCCTGCCTGACTGGTTGAACTACCTGGTCGCCGGCGGGACGGCCTCCATCACCTTCATCTCCATCTTCACCCGCTATCTTTCGGAGAAGCGCGAGGACGAGGCGCAGAAGGCATTCTCGGTGGTGATTACGGTGATGACCACGGTGCTGGCCGTGGGCATCGGGCTGGCGGAAGTATTCACCCGCGATATCGAGAGGCACTTTTTTCCCCACTTCCGCCCCGAGCAACTCGACCTGTGCGTCTACCTGACGCGCATCCTGCTGCCGGCACAGCTTTTCTTCTACGTTGGAGGAGTGGTTTCGGCGGTGCTGATGTCGCGCCGCATGTTCCTGTTCCCGGCGCTGGGCCCGCTGCTCTACAACGTGTTCATCATCCTGGGCGGCGTGCTGCTCTCGGGACGCATGGGGATCGCGTCGCTGGCGGTGGGAGCGGTGGCGGGCGGAATTACCGGGCCGTTTCTGGTGAACGCCATCGGCGCGGCGCGTTCCGGCATGGGTTACCGCCCGTCGTTCGAGGTGCGCCATCCCGCGTTCATCGAGTGGGTGAAGCTGTCCATTCCGCTGATGCTGGGAGTCTCGCTGGTCACGGCCGATGAGTGGATCCTGCGCTACTTCGCTTCCGGAGGCGCCGGAGACATCACCCGCCTCAACTACGCCAAGCGGCTGTTCGCGGTGCCGATCGCGGTGCTGGGACAGGCCACCGGACAGGCGTCACTGCCCTTCTTCGCCCGCCTGTTCGGAGAAAAACGCATGGCCGACTTCGCAGAGACGGTGAACGCCGCCGTGTATCGCGTTTCGGCGGCATCGTTCCTGGCCACCGCTTGGATGATCGCGGCGGCCCTGCCGGTGGTGGACCTGGTGTATCGCCGCGGGCGCTTCCACTTTTCCGACTCGCAGCAGACTGCGGTCTTCTTCTTCTGGTTCGCGCTTTCCCTGGCCCTGTGGGCGGCGCAGGGACTCTATGCGCGCGCCTTCTACGCCGCCGGCGACACGCTCACGCCCATGATCGCTGGGACCGTCATCACCGTGGCCTCGCTGCCCATCTATGCCGCGCTCTTCCACACCTTCTCGGTGGTGGGACTGGCGATCGCCTCGGACCTGGGCATCCTGGCAAATACCTTGGCAATGTTCCTCCTGCTGCACTGGCGGAAGCTGGTGCCTGCGACCGGCATGCGCTGGAGCGAACTGGGGAAAGCGCTGGGGACAGCAGCCTTTGCGGCCGCGGCGAGTTACTCCGTCGCACGGGTGGTCCCGCTGAACGGCAGCCGCAAGGCGGACGTGATCTCGCTGGCGCTGGTGTCGCTCACCTGGGCAGCAGCGGTGCTGGTGGGATTGCGCCTGACCCGCTCGGAATTGCCGGAGGCCCTGCGCCGGAGAAGGCCGCCCGAGGTCGCGCCCGAACCGGCAGCGAATGGCTTCACGCGGGAACTCCAGAAACCGTAGATTCGCAGGCAGGCCGCCCGGGGATCCGCGGCAGCAGCCGTGGCAACCGACAACTGACTGGCCACTGACTACCACTCGCTGCTAACCTTATCCCGCCTATGTTCCGCCTGGCCCGGTACCTGCGGTTCGCCTTTTGGCGTGCCTTCCAGCACGATGCCCTCGCGGTGGCCAAGGGAGCAGCGTACTCCTCCATCCTGACGCTGTTCCCCACGATCCTGGTGGTGGCGGCCGCGCTGGCCTCGCTGGGCAACCGGGCGGTTTTGCGGGAGTTTACCCGGTCGGTCGCGCGCGTCCTGCCCGAGGGGACGGGTGGTCCGGTGCGCATCCTCATCGAGCGGCAGCATCACCCCATCGGCATCCTGATCCCGACGGCGCTGCTGACGCTGTGGACCGCTTCCGGCATCTTCATCTCCTGGATGGAAGGATTCCGCAACGCCTACCGCATGCCCAAGGCGTGGGGCATCGTGCACGAGCGTCTGATGTCCTTCCTGCTGGTATTCCTCACTTTCGTTCCCATGCTGTTCGCCACTACGCTGATGGCCTTCGGCAACCAGATCGAGACCTGGCTTGCGTTCCAGGCCGGGCACGATATCGGCCCCTACATCCTGCTGCTGTGGACCATGGGGCGATGGCTGATCGCCTCCGCCACCAGCGTGCTGGTCATCCTGCTGATCTATCACTGGGGGGTGCCGCGGATCGCGCCCTGGCACTTGTCGCTGCCGGGCGCGCTGCTGGCCACCGCCATGTGGTTCCCGGCCACCGTGCTGTTCGGATGGTATCTGCGGCGGTTCTCCACTTACAGCATCCTGTACGGTTCCCTGGGCACGGCCATGGCGCTGCTGGTGTGGCTGTACATCATTTCCGTCATCATCCTGGTGGGCGCCGAGTTCAACGCCCTCATCTTCCCCAAACGGCTCACCGGCCAGGCGCTGGAGCCGGAGTTGCAGCGGGAACTGCAAATGTACTGAATGAGCACCGCGCAGGGGATCGACTCAACCACGCTTTTGTCAGAGCGCAGGCTGCCGCTGCGACGAGCCAAGATCGTGTGCACCATCGGGCCGGCGAGCAGCTCGAAGAGCATGATCCGCGAGCTGCTGCGGCTGGGCATGGACGTGGCCCGGCTTAACTTCTCGCACTCCACCCACGAAGAGCACGCGCGCGTGATCGAGCGGCTGCGGTGGGCGGCGGAAAAGGAAGGCCGCACGCTGGCCATCCTCCAGGACTTGCAAGGGCCGAAGATCCGCACCGGCCGCCTGAAGTTCCGCACGCCGGTAGCGTTGAAGCCGGGCTCGCGCGTGATGATCACGCCGCGCGACCTGCCGGGCACATCGTCGCTGATTTCGACCAGCTATCCTCGCCTGGCGCAGGACGTCGCCGTGGGGGCGCGCGTGCTGCTCTCTGATGGTCTCATCGAGCTGCGAGTGAAAAGCGTTCACGGCGAGGACGTGGAGTGCGAGGTGGTCAATGGCGGCATGCTCGGGGAGCACCAGGGCATCAACCTGCCGGGAACCGAGCTCCAAGTTCCGGCGCTGACCGAGAAAGACAAGAAGGACCTGCGTTTCGGGCTCAAGCACGGGGTGGACCTGGTGGCGGTGTCATTCGTCCGGCGCGGCGAGGACGTGCTCGCAACCAAGCGCTTCATCAGCGAAGCAGGCTCCCAGACCCCGGTCATTGCCAAGCTGGAGAAGCCGCAGGCCATCGACCGCCTGAAGGAAATTCTGGAAGTGGCCGACGGCGTGATGGTGGCGCGCGGCGACTTGGGCGTGGAGGTCGAGCCGGAGAAGGTGCCGGTCATCCAGAAACACATCATCCAGCGCGCCTCCGAGTGGCGCAAGCCGGTGATCACGGCCACCCAGATGCTGGAGTCCATGATCGAAAACCCGCGGCCGACGCGCGCCGAAGCCAGCGACGTGGCCAATGCGGTTTTCGACGGCACCGACGCGGTCATGCTCTCGGCCGAGACCGCCAGCGGCCAATACCCGCGCGAAGCTGTCACCATGATGGGGCGGATCGTGGCCGAGGCGGAGAGCGACCACAGCATGGACGAGCTGCGTCTCCGCCGGCGCAACCTGCGGCGGCTCTCCATCGCCGAGACCATCTGCGAGTCCGTGGCCCACGCCGCCCACGACCTGGAGATGCGCGCCATCGCCGTGTTCACCGAGACCGGGACCACGGCGCGCTTGATCTCCAAATACCGTCCCGCGGCGCCGATCTACGCTTTTACCGCTTTCCCGCAGGTGGCCAACCGGCTTAATCTCTTGTGGGGCGTCTCCCCCATCGTGGAGCAGGCAGCGCGCACGGGAGATGAGATGGTGCGCGCCGCCGAACGCGAGCTCCTACGCCGCCATGCGGTCGCAGCCGGGGATGTAATGGGAGTGGTGGCGGGCACGCAGATGGCTTCCGGGTCCACCAATTTCATGCGCCTGCACGTGGTGGGGTCGCGCCCACAGGAACTCGGCGCCGCCGGGCGCGGCGGGGTCCCCAGCAAGCCCGGTGTTGGCTTGCTGGGGTGCAACGAGCGCACGCGCGTGCCACGGATCAAACCGCTGCCGGAGCGGAGACGGAGATAACCATGTCCGAAAGCAGCGAGATCATGGCCCTGGCGGTGGTGGAAGCCTTCGACGGCAAGGACGAGGAATGCCTCCAGCTCCTGCACGAGTTCTACGCCGTGCTGGCGCGCAAACAGCTCAGCCGCGACCTGCTTTACCGCGACCTGAAAGATCCCCGCCGGTTCATCAATATCCGTTATTGGCATTCTGCCGAGACCCGCGCGGAAGCCCATGAAGACCCGGACGTTCACAAGTTTTGGAAGCGGCTGAGCGAGATATCGAGAGTCACGTCGGTGTTCGAGCGGCTGGAGGACATAACGCCCGAGGACTCGATGGCCAAGCGGCAGGGGTAGTAAGAAGCAGGAGGCAGGGAGCAGGTGGCAGGAAGCGGGAGAAGCAGTCCCCTGCTTCCTAATTCACCCACGGGCCGCGGTGCTCGCCGTTGCCCTTCTCCGGCGGCTGCCGGTCGGGATCGCGGAAGTTGCCGTGCTCGTCGAAGTACTGGTTGCGGTCGTGCTTCCGCATGTAGACCTCGAACTTCTTGGCGGCGCGGCGGCGCTTCCAGCGATAGTAGGCGTTGCGCACCCCGAAGTAGCGTTCTGAAGCTCCGCCCACCACGCCGTAGCGCGGCATGAACTTTACGTAGAGGAAGCCAAAAAGAAGTCCGCCCAGGTGCGCGATATTGGCCACCCCGCCCGTGTTGCCCTGCAATGACACGGCAATGGTAAGCAGGACAAGGATGCCAACCATGTACTTCGCTTTTATCCGGAAGGGCAACGGGAACAGGAACACTTCACGATCCCCGAAGAGCATGCCATAGGCGATGAGCACGCCGTAAACTCCGCCGGATGCGCCAACGGTCACGCTGTTGGGGACAAGCAACAGATGCGCATAAGCAAAGCCCACGGTAGTCAGGGCGGCGCCGATGACAGAGAAAAAGTAGAACTCCAAGAATCGCCGCCCGCCCCAGCTCATTTCCAATTCTGCGCCGAACATCCACAGCCACAGCATGTTGAACAGGATGTGCCACAGCCCGGTGTGGAGGAACGAATAGGTGGCGAGCTGCCAGATGTACCCCCGGACCACAAGCGCGGGCACCAGTCCTGCCCACTCGAAAATCGCTCCCTGGAACCCGCCGAGCAGAAGCATAGCGAAGAACACGGCGACGTTGGCGCCAATCAGGTACTTGATGGCGGGAGTGAACGGGGGAAACCCCAGGGTGATGGTGTTATAGCTGGAGGTACGGCGCATCGAGCGATTGTACCTCTTCTGGAGAGCTAAAGGCGCAACGGGGTGGGACATCTAGCGCCGCCGTCTCGGCGGCTGTCGTCGAGGGCGTCTCGCCCTCGCCCGTATGGGCGGGACGCCCACACGGACAGCCGGCCAGAGGCCGGCGCTACTAGCGCTCCGGCAAGGGCACCACCGCCAGGCTGCGATGGCCTTTCGCGTCTACCGCGCGCACCGCGAACACAACGTTGTCCTTGGAGCGTTTGAGCGTGGCCTGGGTCACGTTGCCGACGCCTTCCACATTTTGCGGCGGCCAATCGAAGTCGGTGGTCGGGCGCCACAAGACTTCATACTTGGTGGCCAGGCCTCCCGGAGACGCGCTCCAGGTGAGCGTGGAATCGTTCTCCAGGCTCCTGGTGGCGAGGCGCACATTGGCGGGCAGCGCCGGGGCCGAGGCCAGCGCGGCCAGGGTGGCGGCGTTGAGCCGGGCGACGTGGGCCACGTAGGCGAAATCCACAAACTTCGCCAGATCGCCGTATTCAACGCCGTTCTCGGTGCGTGGCGTCTGGTGCTGATGGTTGTAGTCTTCGCGGTACTCGGTGAAGCGCACCGCAGCGAAGCCCTGGTCGTTGAAGGACATGTGGTAGCCGCCGCGCAGATAGCGGTCCGGCCGCGCCACCAGCTTGGGCTCGAAGCCGGAGACATACTGCGGTGCGATTTCGCGGATGTAGCGCGCCAGTTGGCGCGACGGCGACTCGTCCTCCATGCCGGTGGCGCGGATCAGCCTGATCTCGTCGGGAGTGGCGGCGGCTGGAATCCCTTCGGAGAACACCCGCACCCACTGCGGCTGCTGCATCTTGCACCCCCGCGCGGGGACCCCGCAGTCGCCGGGCGTGCGGTTGCCACCGACGATATCGTTGTTCAATACCGCTTCAATGTCGAGCTTCGCGGCCTTGGCGGCCTCGGCGTAGTGCGCGCTGCCGTAGAGTCCCTGCTCCTCGCCCGCGAAGGCGATGAACACGATGGTTGCGGGGAATTGGTGCTTGCTCAGCACGCGCGCGCATTCCAGGGAGACGGCGGTGCCGCTGGCATCGTCGTTAGCGCCGGGCGCGGGATCGGTGACGTTGTCGTTGTCGCTGTTGCGCGAATCGTAGTGGCCGCTCACGACATAGATCCGGCCGGCGTTCGCGGGATCGGTCCCGCCCAGCGTTGCGATCACGTTCACGATCTCGGTGGCGCGCGGGATGCGCCGGGCCGGAGGACTCACGGTGAAACTCTGCATCTCGACCTTCAGGCAGCCGTCGCAGTCCTGGGAGTAGCGCTCGAACTGGGAGCGGATCCACTGGCGCGCGGCGCCGATGCCGCGCCCCTTGGCGATCGAGGCCGCATCCGCGGCGGAGAGCGTGCTGCGATTGCGGAAGCTGACCAGTTTCTCGATGGTGGCTTTCACCCGCGCCGGCGACACGTCCTTCACCGCGGCCACGATCTGCGGGTCCAGTTCCGGCGCTTTGGAAGTGCGGCCCCTCTGCGGAGCCACCGCCGTGGAGACCGCCACCATCGCAAGCACAAACGACGCCACCCATTCCCAGAGCTGAGCCACGATTCCCTCGCTGAATGTGCACCTGGCGCTACCCTAGCGGCCGGGATGCGCGTCCTTCCTAAAACGGAAAAATCGCAGTCCTGGTATTGACGCTGAGGGCAAAGGAATTCTAAATAGTAACAGACGAGGCGGAGGCGTCCCGTCTGGTTTGGGAGGGGGAGAATGGTTCAATGTCCGGAATGTGAAAGCAACCTCGACATCGAAGAGGACGAGGTGGACGAGGGCGAGATCGTGTCCTGTCCCGAGTGTGGCGCCGACTTCGAGGTGATTACCACCGTTCCCCTGGAGCTGAAACGGGTGGTGGAAGAAGAGGCGGACGAGGACGAAGAAGGGGTGGAGGAGGGTGAAGACGGTGACTACTCCTGAGCCGCGTGGCCGGGGAGGGCTGCTCGCCTTGCTGTGCCTGGTATCGTTGGCCGCCGCCCCGGCGGCCTTGGCGTCCGAAAAGCGCGCCGAGAAGCCCTATGCGCTCATCTTCGGTACGGTCTATGCTGCCGATCACCGCCCTGCCTACGGAGTGCGGGTGAAGATCCGCCGCGCCGATCAGAAGAAGGCGCGCTGGGAGCTCTATTCCGATCACCAGGGGGAGTTCGCGCAGCGGGTGCCGGCCGGCGCCGCCGATTACATCGTGTGGGCCGAGTCCGAGGATAAGCGCGGGCCCAAGACGGAAGTCACAGTCCACGTGCAGAATGATGAGCGCGTGGATGTCGGCCTGCATCTAAGCAAGTAGACGCTGCTGAAATCGTAAAAGGGGGGCGTATGCGGAAAGCCGCAGGTATCGTGGCAGCCATCATCCTGCTCGGCATGCTGGCGGCGGGCGGTGCGGCGCCCAAGAACGAAGCGCAGACCCGCACTCTGACCGGGCAGGTCACGGACAAGGCGGATGTGCCCATCGCGGGCGCGGTCGTCTACCTGCAAAACACCCGCACCCAGGCGGTGAAGACCTACATCACCGGCGAAAAAGGCGACTACCGCTTCAGCTCCCTCTCGCCCAACGTGGACTACCAGGTCCGCGCCGAATACCAGGGCCACAAGAGCGACACCAAAACGCTCAGCTCCTTCGACAGCCGCAGCAACGCGGTCCTGCACCTGAAGATCAACATGGCGAAGTGAGCGCAGCGGCGCCATCCGTTCCGACAACAGGCTGTCATAAAACCAGGATTTCTCGCACGTGCTCAGTCGCAGTGCTGCCTCGCGCGGCTCGGAATGACAGACAAAAAGGGGCGTCTTACGGCGCAGCTGAAACCGTGCCCCTTCAAACCGCCCAATGTGTAGGTAACAAAAGGCCGCCATGGCTGGCGGCCTGGATTGGTCAAGCTGGACTCAATTCTGGTCGTTGCCGGCGCGCTTCCACTCCACCAGATCGCCGATGGTGGCGGTGGCGCTGGAAGCCGGATGCTTGTAAGCCTCGACGTCCTGGCGCGAGCCTTCTTCACCCACGGCCCGGATCGACAGCCCGACCTTCTTCTCATCAGGATTCATCTTGATGATCTTGAAGTCGAACTCCTGGCCGGGTTCGAGCCGGATGGGCGTGCCGTGCGGGTCGGCAGCCTCGGAGTTGTGGCAGAGACCCTCGACGCCATCGGCGACCTCGACGAAGGCGCCGAAGCTGGCCACGCGCAGCACTTTGCCATGCAGCACGTCGCCCACGCGGCGGGTGGAGAAGAACGTCTCCCAGATATCGGGCTGGAGCTGCTTGACGCCAAGTGACAGCCGCCGCTGATCGGAATCGATGCCCAGCACGATCGTCTTCACCTTGTCGCCCTTCTTCAGCACCTCGGAGGGATGCTTCACGCGCTTGGTCCAGCTCAGGTTGCTGACGTGGACCAGGCCGTCGATGCCGTCCTCGATCTCGATGAAGGCTCCGAAGTCGGTGAGGTTGCGCACCCGGCCCTCGACCGTTGCGCCGACGGGATACTTCTCGTGCAGCGTCTCCCAGGGATTGGCTTCCAGTTGCTTGAGGCCGAGCGAGATGCGCCGCTCCTGCGGGTTCACGTTGAGCACCACGGTCTCGACCTGCTGGCCGACGTTCACGATCTTGGAAGGATGCTTGGTGCGTTTGGACCAGGTCATCTCGCTGACGTGCACCAGCCCCTCGATGCCCTGCTCCAGCTCGACGAAGGCGCCGTAGTCGGTGATGGAGATCACGCGTCCCTTGACGTGCGCGCTCACGGGGTAGCGCTGGGCGGCGTCCAGCCAGGGATCCGGGGTGAGCTGCTTGAAGCCCAGCGAGACGCGCTGCTTTTCCTTGTCGTATTTGAGGACCTTGACGTGGATCTCGTCGCCCACGTTGACCAGGTCGCGAGGATGGGTGAGCCGGCCCCAAGACATGTCGGTGATGTGCAGCAGGCCGTCAATGCCGCCCAGGTCCACGAAGGCGCCGTAGTCGGTCAGGTTCTTCACCACGCCGCTCATGACCGCGCCCTCGGCCAGTTGCTCCAGCGTCTTGCCGCGCTTTTCGCCCAGCTCTTCTTCGAGCATTTGCTTGCGCGAGACCACGATATTGCCGCGCTTCTTGTTGAGCTTGATGACCCGGACTTCGAGGTCCTGTCCTTTGAGCGCGTCCAGGTTGCGCACCGGCTTCAGGTCCACCTGCGAACCGGGGAGGAAGGCGCGGGCGCCGATATCGACCGACAGGCCGCCCTTCACCCGCTCCACCACCTTGCCCTTCATGGGCGTCTTGTCGTTGTAGGCTTTCTCGATGTCCTCCCACACGCGGATGCGCTGGGCTTTCTGGTAGGAGAGCGCGACGTAGCCTTCTTCGGCTTCGCCGTGCTGCACCATGACGTCGATCTCGTCGCCAGGCTGGACCCTGGAATTGCCCTCGGCATCCTGGACCTCGGCCACCGGGACCAGACCCTCGGACTTGGAGCCGATGTCCACCACGACGTGGGTGGGAGTGATTTTAAGAACGGTACCCTTATGAATGCGGCTTTCGTTCAGAGCTTCGGTTTCAGCGGTAAAGGTTTCGAGTGCGGTAGCAAAGTCTTCCATGGTTTCTCTATCTCGGCGGACCGGAGCAGGCGTTGCCGGCACGGCCGGAGCCGGCGGGCTGGGTTGGCGAACTGCGGCGGGCCGATCGTAATGATTCCGCGACGTAGCTTCGGACGGGCTGGGTGCTTGGGCCTGGGTCGGTTCAGCTTCGGAGGCTGTTTGCGCGGCTTCCGGCTGAGGGTTGCGGACTGTGGTTTCTCCCTGCAATGCTCTGCTCAAGCGCGCCCCGTACACGTACAGGCGTGCGCGAGGTCTGTCTTTCCGACGGACTGCGGGCGGGCCTTCTTGCTCGTGATGACGCCAGCGTCCGCAACTTCCCGAATGCAGGGGGGCTTAACTCGAGAAAGCTGCGAACAGCGGCTTGGAACCCAACGGTCGGATCTTCCGACGCGATACCCGCGTCCCAAAGACCTCTCGACTATAGCAACCGCTCGGGAAGAGTGTCAAACCGATGGGAAAGGTTTTTCCCTTTCGTAACAATCTCAGTCCCTTCTGGGTGTGAACGGCTACTATCGCCAACCCATCGGGCGCCGGCTCCGCTAAGCGAGTTCAGAAAGCTGCCTTCAGGGTGGGTGTTTGGTCCGTCCCAGCCCAGGGATTTTTTGCTACTCTGCCACCATGGATTTCCTGTGGACGCCGTGGCGTTACGCCTACATCATCTCCTCGGACAAGGCCCCGGGCTGCGTTTTTTGCCAGGCCTTGGAGCGCACCGACGATCGCAATACCGGGGTGGTGTACCGGGGGCGGCACTGCTTCGTCATTGTCAACGCCTTCCCTTACACCTCGGGCCACGTCATGATCGTTTCCAACCAGCACCTGGACGAGCTGTGCAAGCTGCCGCCGGAAACCGCCCAGGAGATGATGGCGCTGGCCCAGCGCCTGGAAGGCGTCTTGCGTGAGGTCTATCAGCCCGACGGCATCAATCTGGGAATGAACATCGGTAAGGCCGCCGGGGCCGGCGTGGCCGGGCATATCCACATGCACGTGCTGCCGCGCTGGATCGCCGATTCCAATTTCATGACCGTGGTCGGCGAGACCCGCATCTTGCCCGAGTCTCTGGAGACGACTTACGACCGGCTAAGGGCACGGCTCTTGTAGAGAGGCCTGGGTTTCCAGCCCCCGCATAATGACGAGCATGGCTCAACGCGTGGGCCTCCGCGCGTTACCAAGGTTTGCTCCGGCAAGGCATTAAATCCGTTACCTTACCGTGGTCCATGCCCCTGCCGACCATCGCCCTTGGTAACTTTTGCCCCCACCGGTAGCACCTGTACTCTGGGGCAGCCACCAGAGGTGCATCGGTGTCATCTCCCCAACTTGGGACGGCGGAAGGCCGCGCCGGCGCCGCCCGTGCCTTCGCGCGCAGCCTCAACATTCTGCTGAAGTATGTCCGCCTCTACGGGGTACACCACAAGCTTACCGCCGTGCAATTCGATACCGCCTGGAGAGAGCTGTGCACGGCCATGCCCCACGATGCCACGGCCGGGTTCCTGCTCGGGGTTTCCGAATCGAAGCTGCTGCTGGACGGGGTGCCGCTGGAGACCGGTCCGGCCGAGCGCAGTTTCGCCCAAATGCTCTCGGCGGCCGGCCTGGCGAGCATCTATTTTTCCGTGCAAATCATGCGCGGCGATTTTCTCCACCTGGTGGAAGCCTTCGCCAATGCCGGGGCCCGGCCGGCGGCCATCGCCGGGGAACTGAAGCGCGCCTTCGGCGAGGACAACGGCCCGATCCGGGTGAACGAGATCCGCTACGTCGCCCACGACGGCAGCGCTGACTCCCTCCCTGCGCAACTGGCATCGCGCGCGCTGGGGAGCGACTCTGAAAAGCTCAAGGACTGGCTCAGCGATCCGCAGAAGCTGCTGCAATTGATCGCCGCCTCCGAAGGTGAGAAGGGCGGAAGAAGCGGAGCCGGGCACGGAACGGGAAAAGGGACCAGCAGCAGGCCAGGCGCGTTTCCGCTTGAGCAGGATGACGTCACCAACACGCTGAAGCTGCTGTCGCAACTGGGCAAGGTCCTGCCCGCCGGAGGCGCCATTGATCCCGCGCAGTTGCGGCGCGAGATTCAGAGCTCGCCGGTCTCGGTGCAAGCGGTGCTGCAAAGCGCGCTGGCGCAGATGGCGACGCAGATTTCGGCGCAGCCCGATCCCTACCTGCTGGTGAAGATCGCGGAGTACTTGGCCATCCAGTTCGCGCTCGAGCGCTACGAAAAGGGCGAAGTCCGCGTGGACGCGGTGCGCGAGCTGCTGGACCGCATGGGGCACGAGATCGAGACCTTGCACAAAGTCCTGCGTGAGCACGAGGAAAAGATGGGCCGCGGCGGGCTGGTGGTTGAGTCCTACGCCGAGATCCTCGACCGGCAGTTTTGGGCGGCAGTCCCGGAGAACGGCAAGCTCGCCGTGTTACTTTCGCCGGACGCCTGGTGCATCCCTCCGCGCAACATCCGCGATTACGTCCGGCAACTGCTCGCCCGGCAGGATGGCAAGACCGCCGCCGCCATCCTAACCACTTACTCCTCCGGCGTCCGGAGCGCGGATGCGGAGGCCCGGCGCCGGACCGCTATGGGATTGAGCGAACTGGCGGAGCTGTATGCCCAGACCGATCCGCTGCTGCTGCGCCATGCCGTCGAGCGCACCGGGGAGCAGTTGCAGGTCGAGCCCGGGCTGGAGGCCCAGAGCCTGCTCAGTGCGACCCTGGTGCGACTGACCCAGGAAGCCGCCAACTGCTCGGATTTCCTCGCTATCACGCAGGCGCTGGACTGTACCGATCGCCTGGCAAAGCACCGCGCCGAACTGGGCACGAACGTGCGGCGGCGCATTGCCGTCGAAAGCCGGATGCAAAAGTTCGTGAGCGACGTGTTGCTCGAACCTGCCCTCCCCGCTGGCTTTGTGGAAGTGCTCCGGCGCGAGCCGCGGGCGGCGGCCGACGAACTGGCGGCGCAGTACTCCCGCTGCAACCGCCGCGAGCCAGCGGATCGCCTGGTGGAGCTGGCGCGCGGCGTGGGCCCCGAGGCGACCGAGCGCCTGGTGGAGCTGTTACGCTCGCATCCCCCATCCAAAGCCGTTTCCTGTATCGGGTTGCTGAGCCACTTGGATGCCGATGCCCTGCGCGAATTGCTGGCGCAACGCTTGCCGCAATGGGGACGCTCATTCCACGATGCCGTGGTGCGGCAGATTGGGATGGGGGCCGTCGAGCAACGCGGGCCGCTGCTGCTCGAACTTCTGGACCTTTTCGCTCCCGCCATCCTGCCGGCGGTCACCGACGAGATTGGCGTCACCAGCGATCCTCTGGCCCCGGTCCGCCTGCTGCGTCTGGCGCAAGGCGACCTGCCGCCCGCCGCCTCGCCCTACGTGCAGGTGAAGGCGATCGAGGCGCTGTCCCGGCTGCGCGACACTCATGCCGCTCCTCTGCTGCACGAACTGCTCAGCGCCCGCGGGCTGCTGGGCTGGAAGCATCCGCGGGAGATTCGCATCGTGGCGGCGCAGGCGCTGATGAAGCTGGAACCCGGGTTCCTGGTTCCGGCCAGCAGCGGACTGACGCCCATGGAGTTGCGGCTGGCGCCGCTCGATCCCGACCCATCGCGGGGATGGGTCCGCCAGCGCCGCTACTCCCGCATCGCGACGCAACATGCCTTACCGGCCTTCCTCGAGACCTCGCGCGGCCGTCGTGGGGTGATGATCAACAACCTCAGTCTGGGAGGGGGCAAGGGCGAGCGCGAGGGCCGGGTGAGTCCGGGCACGGAAGCCACCCTCAACCTCCGGGTCGGATTGCGCAACTTGAGCTCCCGCGTGCTGGTGCGCGATGCCGGTGACAACGACCTGGCATTCGAGATCATCCACATCGGCCTCGACGACCGCCTCCGGCTGCGGCGATTGCTGCTCGGCCAGGTGTTGCATCGCGCCCGCCAGACCGCAGCGCCGGCGGCTTGCGCCACCGACTGACCTTCGCCCGCGCCTCCATGCCCGCGGCGGCACGTTACAATCGACGCGTGCAAACCTCCGCTCCCGTCACCCCCCAGACTGCTACCGACACAGCACCCCAGGCACGATTCACGCGCCGGCAACGGTTCCTCATCTGGCTGATCGGCTGGGCGGGATCCTGGCTGATCCGCGTGCTCGGCGCCACGCTGCGCTACACCATCTCCATCGAGGAGGGTGGACCCCCGCACTGGTACGTTGCGCCGGTCATCTATCCTTTCTGGCATCGCTGCCTGATGCCCGCCTGTTTTCTATGGCGCAGAAAGCAGATCGCGGTGCTGACCAGCACGAGTTTCGACGGCGAGTACATCGCGCGCATACTGCACAAGTTCGGATACACGCCTGTCAGGGGCTCCAGCACGCGCGGCGGCGTTCGCGGACTGCTCGGGATGCAGAAGGAGCTCGATTCCGGGCACGCCGTGGCCTTCACCATTGATGGCCCCAAAGGCCCGATGTACGTGGCCAAGCCCGGACCCGTGCTGCTGGCGCGGATGACCAGCCTGCCCATTCTTTGTTTCCATGTCGCGCTTGAGAATCCCTGGGTGCTCACCAAGTCCTGGGACCGGTTCATGATCCCCAAACCGTTCTCGCGGGCGCTGGTGCGGATCGGCAAGCTGATCCACGTTCCCCCTGATGCCCAGGACCTCGACCGCTATCAGAAGGAGATGCAGGCCGCGCTCGACCGCGTCCGCGAGTATGCAGAAGCCAACGTCAGCCGCGCCGAGTCGGTCGGACGGCC